>JACKFX010000002.1 GCA_020632255.1 Pseudomonadales bacterium | reverse complement strand
TTGATACAGTATAAAATGGATCTAATCCATGTCTCAAATCCAAGAAGTTAAAGAAGCCACTGACATTATAGAGGTTATTGGTTCGCGAATCACCCTCCAGAGAAGCGGGACCTACTTTAAAGGCCTCTGTCCTTTCCATGGAGAGAAAAGTCCTTCCTTTTTTGTTGATGAACGCTTACAGCGCTATAAGTGTTTTGGCTGCGGTGAAAGCGGAGATGTCTTTACGTTTCTTGAAAAATATGAGGGGATGTCATTTTCTGAAGCCCTTCAACAATTGGCAGACAAAGCGGATATTACCTTAGAATCCTATAAAAAGTCAAGTGACGATGAGTTGAGGGAGCAGTTGCTCGAGGTTCTTAATTTGGCAAAAGAGTACTATCATTTCCTGTTAACGAAGCATAAGACCGGTGAAGTTGCCAGAGAGTACCTCAAAGATCGTCATGTAAACAGCGAATCAATCAAGTTGTTTCAGCTCGGATATTCTTTGCCTGGATGGGATGGATTAATCAAGTTTTTACATATCAAGAAGAAATACAAAATGGAGTTGCTGGAGCAAGCAGGACTCGTAATTAAAGGTAAGCAGGGGCGGTACTACGACCGCTTTAGAGGGCGCGTGATGTTCCCACTGCGTGATAGCCGAGGTCGAGTAGTTGGATTCTCTGGCAGAATCTTGCAAGGGGACGAAAAAGATGCGAAGTACATAAACTCACCCGAGACTTTGCTGTATCATAAAAGTAAGATGCTCTTTGGCTTTAGCGAATTATTTCAGCATATTCGCAAAGCTGGACAAGTGATTGTGGTTGAAGGCGAGTTTGATGTGGTGACGTCTCAGCAAGCTCATGTAAATAACATAGTAGCTATTAAAGGTTCTGCTCTGACAGAAGATCACGCCAAGCTATTGGCTCGTGTGGCAGATACCGTGTTGCTTTCACTCGATAGTGATAACGCAGGCGTTAAAGCTACCAAAAAATCGATTGAAGTGCTTAAGCCTACAAAAGTTGAACTGAGAGTTATTCAGGTGCCAGAAGGCAAAGATCCAGATGAGCTCATCCGCAAAGATCCAAGGCTATGGCGCGAAACGGTAAAACACAGTGTGACTGCTTACGACTTTTTGATAGATGCTGCGTTTAAGCAGTTTGATGCGACTAGTCCAAGTGGTAAACGCAAAATTATGGAGGAGCTGGCACCAGTGCTCGCTCAGGTGAAGCATGCGGTCGAGTTGGAGCACTACATAAAATCAGTGGCAACAAAACTGGGTGTACAAGTTAGTACCGTTACCTCAGATGTACGCTCATTTAAGCGACATAATGTCTTACCACCGGAAAAACAGGATATTCCTCAACAGGCGGAAGCAAAGAAAAAATTGACCCCCAAGGAACAACAGGAACAGTATTGTGTCTACCTTCTATTTTCTGGCCCTGAATCAAAGTTAGTGGCTCGCGCCCAACAGCTTTCAGAATTTAATTTTGAGACGTCTGGTGTGAATCAAATTATTCGCACTTTAGGTGATCAAGAAGGTTCGATGAATGTACGAATGTTTTCAAGTCATCTCCCGGAGGATTTGAAGCAAACGCTTTTTGATATTATGGCAGAATATCGCAGCAAAAATACACTAGAAGCTTCAAAAGAGGAGTGGAAGCTCGCCCTCAAAAAGCTCAAGAAACTAAGCATTGCCGAACGCATTAACCAGATTACTCATCAGCTTGCACTTTTGGATGATAAACCTGACAAATCGGACAAAGAAGAAGCGCGCCAGAATGAGTTACTCAAAGAGATAGTGTTGCTACGTAAACAGGTTTAGTGCGTTATTTCCCAGACCAAATTGCCTGTTGACTTGCATACCCCCTGGGGGTATATTTGTAGTATGTCAACAGATCCTAAATTAGCACAGCTTAAGCGTATTCGCGGACAAATTGATGGCATTATCAAGATGTATGAGGATGAACGTTCTTGTATTGATATTTGTCGTCAAATTATCGCAGTACGTAGTTCTTTGGGGCGTACTGCACGTGATCTTTTAACAGGTGAAGCCTGCAAATGTTCTCGTGAATCGCGCACTGATGATCTTGATGTGATACTTAAGGAGTTGTTTAAGTACGAATAGGGTTTGAGCTCTAGAATCGTACGAGGTATAAAGAAGTATAAGCAAAAAGTTCTCAAAAAGTGAGAGCACGAAGGAGGAAATATGGCAGATGACAAGCACATGCATGCAGCACACTGGGGTGACGCTGACTTCACCAAAAATGTAGAAAAAGCAAAAGAAGCAGGCATGCCAGTCTTCGTAGATTTCTATGCAGAATGGTGTGGTCCATGTCAAATGGCTGCTCCAATTGTAGACAAACTTGCAGGTGAGTACGAAGGCAAGGCTCACATTGTAAAAGTTAATGTTGATGAAAATAATCAAACCGCTGCAAATTTTGGAATCATGAGTATTCCAACAGTCGTTATGATTAAGGATGGTGAAGTTGTTGATCAAAAAGTTGGTTTTCCTGGTGAACAGGGATACCGCGATATGATTGAAAAGACTTTAGAGTAAAAGATTTTTTACTCTAATTAGAGAGAAAGGATAGTTGTGTCAAAGAAGGTACAAGTCGCTGTTATTGGTTCGGGTCCTGCGGGGTACACTGCTGCAATTTACACCAGCCGTGCACAGTTAGAGACCACTGTTTTTGCCGGATATCAGTCAGGTGGGCAGTTAATGTTTACTACTGAGGTTGAAAATTTTCCAGGATTCCCTGAAGGAATCATGGGGCCAAAAATGATGATGCAGTTCCGCGTTCAAGCTGAGCGATTTGGCACAACTGTTGTTGATATGCACGTGACGGCAGTCGATTTGAGTGCTCGTCCTTTCAAAATTTGGACCTCGTTGCCTGAAGGCACTGACCCACAAAAATTAAATGACATGACTACCGAGCAGCAGCAAGAGCTCGAAGCCAAGATTAAATCTGCTGAGCCAGAATATTTGGCGGATTCGGTGATTATTGCAACTGGTGCAAGCCCAATAAAACCAGGAATTCCTGGAGAAGCTGAGCTTTCAGCTAAAGGCGTGAGTTACTGTGCAGTCTGTGATGCTGCTTTCTTTAAAGAAAAAGAAACCTATGTACTTGGTGGTGGTGACAGCGCCATGGAAGATGCACTTGCTCTCGCAAAATTTGCTAAGCATGTGACGGTGATTCATCGCCGTGATGCTTTTAAAGCCAGCAAAATTATGCAAGATCGTGTGCTCTCACACGAAAAGATTTCGGTGTTGTGGAATACTACCCTCGAAGAAATTATTGGCACTCAGAAGGTTGAACAGGTTCGGGTTAAAAACACTCAAAGTGGCGAAGAGCAAACACTTCCTGCAGAAGGTGTTTTTATTGCCATAGGGCATCGGCCGCAAACGTCATTATTTGTAAACCAAATTGAGTTAGATCAGCATGGTTATGTGGTTACTTGTCAAAGTGCTAGTGAGGCAGGAGTTGCCAAAGCTCAAGCAGCTCTGGAGGATGGCCTAGTTACCTATCCATCGATGACCTCAGTTGAAGGTGTGTTTGCTGCAGGCGACAATGTTGACGTTCGCTACAAACAGGCGATTACTGCCGCCGGACAAGGGTGTGCAGCATCTTTAGATGCTGAGCGATGGCTTGAACGTAACAGTTCAGAATAGAAAACAACTTGTATATGTTTACGCCTCGGTTTTTTCGGGGCAGGGTTTGTAGTCCCTTGAAAGGTACAGTATGAAAGATAAGAAACAAAAAGGTCAGAGTGCTCACGCTCATGCAGTTACTCAACTGCAACAAGTCGCAGAGTTGCTTCGTGATGCTTATGCACCAGAAGATAGAGAACGATTTGATGCTGCTATCGAAAAGTTATCAGAGCCTGATCAAGTCCATGAGGCTAAGCTAGTTATTACCATGGACGATGGATCCGAGCAGACCTTCACTGCATTTCGGTCTCAACATGATAATGCACGCGGTCCCTACAAAGGTGGAATTCGATTCCATCCCAATGTCAGCAAAGATGAGGTCAAAGCCTTGTCTACTTGGATGACGTGGAAGTCTGCAGTCACCGGTATTCCGTATGGTGGAAGCAAAGGAGGTATCATTGTTGATCCTCGTAAGTTAAGTGCTGGTGAGTTGCAGCGTCTCAGTCGTGCCTATGCACGTTTTGTGGCCCCATTTGTCGGCCCCTGGGTGGATGTACCAGCTCCTGACGTGAACACCAATGGTCAAATTATGGCGTGGATGGTTGATGAGTATGAACAGTACCAGTTGGAGACCAAGGAAACACAGGTTGAAAATCCATTAGCAACATTTACCGGTAAACCTCTTGGCCTTGGAGGGTCTGAGGGTCGAGAAGAAGCCACTGGATTAGGTGGTGTGTACGTGCTAGAAGCTTTGGCAGAAAAAATGGCTTGGGAAGATCCAAGCGAGGTGAGCATTGCTATCCAAGGTTTTGGAAATGTGGGCTATTGGTTTGCGCAGCACGCAGCTGATCGTGGTTACAGAGTTGTGGCAGTGTCTGATTCAAAACAAGTGTTGTTTGATGAGAATGGTCTTAATCCTTCTGAAGTGATAGCGCATAAAAAAGCTCATGGGTCTTTGACCGATGAAACGAGTAAGGTCATTACTAATGAAGAGTTACTTGCTTTGGATGTGACGGTATTTGTGCCGGCAGCACTTGAGAATGCAATTACCAAAGAAAATGCAGGATCCATTAAGGCAGAAGTCATTATTGAAATGGCCAACGGTCCGACGACCCCTGAAGCGGATGAAATTCTTAAGCAGAACGGAGTGTTAGTTGTTCCTGATGTATTGGCAAATGCAGGAGGTGTAACCACTTCATACTTTGAGTGGGTCCAAAACCTCCATGGGTACTATTGGTCACATGCTGAAGTTTTAAGCAAGTTAGAACCACTGATGAAACAAGCACTTATAGATGCTTGGAATATGAAAGTCAAGTCGATGGTTACTATGCGTATGGCTACCTACATGAAGGCAGTAAAGAGCGTTGTTGATATGCTATTGCTGCGCGGTAGAGTGTAAGTTGCGCAAAAAATGGGTGGAAACGAGTTTGCGCCGGCTTTTCAGCCGGCGCAAATAAAATAAAATCAAACTTTTTTAATTGTCGTGGCGGCTAAACCAGCCGGAAAACGGATTTAATCCGAAGGAGTTAAACCCGCCGAGTACAGTGCGGAAAATTGCCACAACAAAGGTCATCACAGCTGTGAAGAAAATGTAGCCGAAGGTAATACCAACGACCAACAAAATCTTCAGGGGGAGTGTGATCGTCAGATAGCTGGCCAGTGCGGCTACAATCAGCACATTGGCCACGATCAGTCCTAAGACCCACAAGACTGCCGCTACCTGTAACGGCCGACTTGAGCGAATCTTGTCGAAAACTCGATTAAGGAAACCATGTTGTTTCATGCAATGCCTCCAAATAGGGTTAAATAAAGTTTGGATTTGAAAAAACACTAGTCACCGCCGCGGTGACGGGACTAGAAGTGACGGCAGTATATCACGGTAAGCCATATATTTCCATATTATGAGATAAATTTTGCAGAATTGAGTACAAAAAATGGGAAATTTGACGTAAAAGTAGTTGTCTTTGGAAAAAGTGATACTATATCTCCAGATTCAACTTGTAAACTTGACAAATGGTTGTATAATTATACGAAACAGAAAGTAGTAAGTAGACTTTCGGCAAAATAATATTTTCTGTACTTTCACATCTATTTGGCAGTTTTGAGCGTTACATCTTTACTCAAGTAGCTCTAGCTACTATCGTAAATCTGTGTCTTCAAAACTACTCAAATATATGCAAAATTATCAATAAAAATTACTTCGCCAAAAGTCTAGAAGCTGGTTAGCCCCAGCGTTATTTTTTATTATGTCCCAATTACCCGCAGCAATTCAAAAAGATATCGACAAGCTCTTAAAGCTTGCCAAGAAACAAGGGTATTTAACCCAAGATGATATCTTGCAAGCCTTTGTTGAGCCAGAAGAATACATTGAGGAGCTTGATGATTTCTATGATGAGCTCGTCAAAATAGGCACAGATATTTTTGAATCGGTGGCTCAAAAGAAAGATGAACCTGGTGAAGATGATCTGACCCAAGAGTTGGCAACACTTTCAACACTGAAAGATCGCACTGTTGCTGATCCGGTTCGCATGTACCTCAAAGAAATAGGTCGTATTTCATTGCTTACCCGTGAAGAGGAAATTCGCCTTGCTCAAAAAGTTGAGGCTGGTGATCCAAAAGCAAAGAAGGACTTGATTGATGCTAACCTTCGCTTAGTGGTTTCGATTGCCAAAAAATACATCGGTCGTGGTATGACTTTTCTTGACCTTATTCAAGAGGGTAACAAGGGTCTGATTCGCGCAGTTGAAAAATTTGACTGGACGAAAGGGTTTAAGTTTTCTACCTACGCCACTTGGTGGATTCGTCAGGCGATTACTCGTTCAATTGCTGACCAAGCACGTACTATTCGTATCCCCGTGCACATGGTTGAAACAATTAACAAGTTGATGAGAACATCTCGTCGCTTGATGCAGGATCTTGGTCGCGAGCCAACACCAGAAGAAATTGGTGAGGCTATGGAAATGGACCCAGATAAGGTTCGCGAAATCTTAAAGATTTCGCAAAATACGACTTCACTTGAATCTCCTGTTGGAGACGGTGATGACGACAGTGTTTTGGGCGACTTTATCTCGGATGATGGTCAAGTGACTCCATATGAAGCAACCAGTCTACAGATGCTTCGTGAAAACGTCGAAGAGGTGCTTGGAGCACTCAGTGACCGTGAGGCAAAAGTACTTAAGATGCGTTTTGGCTTGAGCGGTAACAAGATGATGACCCTCGAAGAAGTTGGCAAGCAGTTTGGTGTGACTCGTGAGCGTATCCGTCAAATCGAAGCCAAAGCTCTTCGTAAGCTCAAGCATCCAAGTCGCCGTAAGAAGTTACAAGACTTTTTGGATTAAAGATATATAGGATTTTTTGTAAAATAGTCAAGGTCTGCCTGCATTCGCACATGAAGTGCAACACTTGGTTACTTTTTAATGTTTGTTAAACTGTTGCAATTCTAACATCATGGCTTCATTTGGGGTTTGGTAATTGAGACATTTTCTGGGAGTGTTGTTTAGTTTGTTTTGAATTGCTTTGGCTTGTTGTTTTGATATTGTGTCGATACTTGTTCCTTTTGGGATGAATCTTCTAACTCTAGTAAATACGTTTTCAATACTTCCTTTTTCCCAAGAATGGTAGGGATTACAGAAGTATACTTGTGCTCGTATTTGTTTTGTCCAGTTCTTGTGATCTGAGTTTTCAGATCCATTATCTGTGGTTATGGTTTGCACAAATATTTTTGGGAACATTGATAGATCTGTTACTAAACTTTTTGTTTTGGTTGTGGCTTTTCTGTTCTCTAATACATCTAATATGGTGTATCTGGTTTTTCTCTCAACAGTGCCACAAAAGGCTGAATTATCCTGTGTTTTCCCACCCATGTTATCTGTTTCCCAATGACCAATGTTT
The DNA here is from genome assembly GCA_020632255.1 of Pseudomonadales bacterium. Classification (GTDB taxonomy): domain Bacteria; phylum Patescibacteriota; class Microgenomatia; order UBA1400; family PJMF01; genus CG1-02-43-31. The sequence goes on along the minus strand of JACKFX010000002.1, from coordinate 173,905 downwards.
GTTCTAAGAAGAATACTTTTATCCCTATTATCAATCCTTTTTATATCTTTAATCTTAGTGCTTTGTACTTTCCTTCCATATTTTCTCATTCTCTTTTTTCGGTGATACTTTAAGTATCTCCACAATTTCATTCCTCTTGTCTTCTTTGAGTTGTAGATGTATCTGTATATGGTTTCGTGATGAATTGATTCTTCTGGGTGGTCGATTACTAATCGTCCAGCAATTTCCTCGGGAGTCCACAACTCTCGTAATTTCTCCCTAACATACAAAAATACCTTTGGATTTTTCAGCGGTGCTTTATACCTTTGGTACTTCAACCTCTTCACTGCCTTAGTATGTGCTTTTACCGCTAAATACTCTCCACTATTTTGATTTCTATTTCGCTGTATCTCACGACTCACTGTCCCAACATTCCGACCCAATCGTTTCGAAATTACTCGCATACTTTTGCCTTCTTCCAGCAATACCTCTATCACCACACGCTCTGATTCTTTCAGTTGTGTGTACTTCATGCCTTCCTTTCTTGCGGTATTCTACCGCGCGAAAGTGTTGCACTTCGTTTGCGAACGCTCGATATTCCAAATACAGTCCAAGGAGGATCTCGCACTAAAAAGCCCCCTCGAGGAGGCCTTTCTAGTTCAATTCCAGTTATGCAATCTTACGGTTTGGCGGCCGAGTGCACCAGCACCAGTGATCATGTTTCAAGCAGCTGCAGAAGCTAGTACCTGAAATCGAGAGCTGCAGTCAACTGGAGTGTGAGTCCTTCCACAAGAACTTTTACCTGTGAGGTCAAGCTTTTGAGACTGTTCCAGTGGATTGTTCATCAGCAGTAGCCTACAGTTAGTGACTTGACCGTGTTGGAACTGGTACACTTAACGGGATTGTTTGTCGTGGTAGATTGTGAATGTTCAGCTGTGTCTGCAGAAACGACACTTGAGAAGCTGGAGCATAACTGCAGTAGCAAGAATTCTCAAAGAAAGTTTAATGCTTGCTGCAGCCCTTTACGCAGATCTGACATAGATATTGTAAGCTTCCATAGTCTTCGCTGTTATTACTGAGACGTATAATAATAAGGATCATAGCTGTCACAGTTATAGATTTTATGAAAAGGAGGGTAGTTTAGAAAATAATAAACCATTGAGGTGCTAAAGTATAGGGTCATGTAGTTATCAATATGGAACACAACACACCATTGCTCCGTCACCAGACAGTTTCTGGCAGAATAGGCTTCTGACCGTCCCTAACGGCAATAACTGATTTAGAGCCCATGCCGACGATATCAATAGCAGGGTGAGCTTTATTCCCATACATCCAGTTATAACAGGTGTTAGAACCATAATTCTGAGTAATCCGAGCGGAAGACATTGGCCACTGCCAGCTTCCTCCACCAGAGGTTATGTTGCCGTTTGGGTCATGCCCACAGCCAGTGTCCCAAGTTACAGAAGTTGGTGCAAGTTTTGAAACTGGGTCAATGTAGTTGCTGTAGTACCAGCCCCAGTTAGAAGTTTTTTCAAACTCGTCTGGACTGTAGCGATAAATACCAAAATGGAGATGGGCTCCAGTCGAAAAGCCAGAGTTACCCATTGTTCCAATGGTTTCTCCTCGTTTTACCTGGACTCCGTTGCCTTCGCGGATAACAACATTAGCAGCATCGGCAATCTGTTGGAGCTCTTTTTGGGCTTCTGCTAATAGCTGTTGGTAGCGGGCTTCGTTATTTTCTGTGGCACTGAGGATGGCTTGTTGTTCTGATTTTTGAACGTCGAGTTGTCGTTTTTCGGAGCGGAGCTGATCTGTCTTTGTCTGGAATTCAGTCTGTTTTTCTTCTTTGAGGGTTTTTTGGTCGTCGTAGAGCAACCGTTGTGTCTCGGCCAAGCTCATAGCTTTGGCAGTTTGGTCACTGGCTTTTCCAATATATTTGTATTGCGATATAAAGTCGTTAAAGTCATGAGCGCGGGTAAACAGCGCCAGAGGAGAAACACGATTGGTTTTGTATTGGCTGCGAATTCTGTTAACAAGCAAGGTGGTCAGGCGGTCGAGTGAGATGTTGAGTCCGCCAATGCGTTGGTCAAGTTCGGCAATTTCTTTCTCGAGAGCGTTGATTTCTGCAGTTGTTTGAGAAATCTGCACTTCTTGGACGCGGATGTTTCCGTTAATGAGGCTAATGGTTGAGTTAAGAGTGTTTTTTTGTTCAGAAATATCAGCAAGTTGATTCTCAAGGCAGGCTTTCTTTTTGCTGATACATTGTAATTTTTCTTCTGAATTCTCTTGATCGCAGGTTTGGTCACAGGCTTCAGCCCTAACTTGGGAAGGATGGATAGTAACAGTTGTGGCAACCAGGCCAAATACCACGAGAAGCACCACGAGACGGAAGTTTGACCAAATACTCTGATGGTGAGTCTTGTGCATGATTACTGCTTAATTAATCTTTGTACTGCGATGAGGCCAGCAAATCCACCGAGGATTATTCCAGCGAGTGTACCAATCCCAATTTGGGCAGCTAAAAATTCTTGAGGAATGGGGAAAATTTGGACGTCACCAATAAATTCAGAAATCCAGGGCGAGGCATACATGAGGCTAGCTAGCGTTGCTCCAAAACCGAGGAGTGAGCCAACAACTCCATACATCACACCTTCAATCACAAATGGGGCCTTGATGTACCAAGCTGTAGCGCCGATGAAGCGCATAATTTTAATGCTGCTACGTTTATGAGCAGCTTTCATGGCTATCAGGACCATGATTATCAAGAAGGAGATAGTTGCTAGGGTAAAGATGGCAGCGATACCAATCATTCGTACAGATTCAGTAATGGCATTGAGCTCATCTACAATGTCCTCTTGGTAGATGACATCTTCGACATCTGGGGCTTTCTCAAGTTCTTCTCGCACAAGGCTGAGTGAGTCGAGGTCTTTCGCACGGACTTCAATACTCGCAGGCAGAATATCTGCAGTAACTAACTCGAGAAGAAGTGGCTCGTCTTTGTTATCTTCTTGATAAATTTTGAGCGCTTCTTCTTGGGTGACAACAGAAACGCTTTCGACATACCACTCAGATTCCATCTTTTTCTTGAGAGAATCTATGCTGGAACCTGGTGTTTCAAGTTCGAAAAAGGCGATAATTTGAGGCTGTGTTTCGAAGTAATTAAGAATTTGGTGGGTGCCAGCTACAAAAAAGGTGAAGGCATAGCCAACAAAGAAGGTTACCGTTACCATCAAAATAGAGACAATAGCCTGGTATGGTGAGCGGCGAATAGTAGTCAGGGCAGAGTTAAGTGAGTTCATAGTTACTTTTCACTCTCAGTGGTTTTTTTCTTGCTAGATTTTGTTTTACTACTCGATTTGATTGTAGTTTTCTCTTCAGATGGTGCTTTCTCTTTGTCTTCTGGCTCTTCTTTTGGTGTGGCTTTGTTTTTTTCGGATGCTTTGTTTTTCTTTGAGTCTGGCTCTCGTGAGTCTTCTCCTTGATCTGTTTCGATTAACTCGATCTCAACCTCGAAAGTATCTTCTTCAGTGCTGTCGTCGCTCCTGTCATTTGCTGGTTTTTTGCCGAATAATCGAGAGAGGAAGCCCGGTTTCTTCTCGACAGGAGATGTTTCTTTTTCTGTTTCTAGTGCTTCTAACTCTTTTGATATTTTTTCTTTAAGATCTGTATCCTGAGTAGTATCTGAGGTTTTTTCCGCCTGTGTAAAAGGTTCTTTGTCTTTTTCAATTTCTGTTTTCTTTACCGTTTTTGCAGGTTTCCTCTTGGTATCTTCTGCAGTGTCGAACTCAATTTCACCATCCTTGAGGTGAATATGGCGAGCATCAGCAAAAATCGAGAGGACCTTTGGATCATGTGTGGCAAAAATAAGGGTGGTACCTAACTCGTTAATTTGCTTGAGTAAGTGGGCTATTGCCTGGGAAGTATCTTGATCGAGGTTGCCGGTGGGTTCATCTGCAAAGATCACGCTTGGTGCATTTGCAAGAGCTCGCGCAATGCTTATTCGCTGGGCTTCTCCTCCAGATAACTGTGAAGGGAAAAGATAGGCCTTTTCGGAAAGCTTGACCAGATTTAGTAAGTCAGTGACACGCTCTTCGATTTCACTTTGTTTTTTTCCGGCGATAGCAAGTGGAAGTGCAATATTTTCCCAGATGTTCATATCGGGAATCAGGCGATAATCTTGAAAAACGACCCCAATACGTCGACGATGAGTATGGAGCTGACTGCGTTTAATTTTTGAGAGGTCTGTGCCCTCAAAGTGTATTTCACCTTCATTTGGAACATATTCCTTGGTGAGTAGACGCATGATCGTAGTCTTGCCGCTGCCAGAATGGCCCGTGACCATGACAAGTTCTCCTGGCTCAACAGAGAAGGAGATATTTTTGACACCAGATTCATCTGGATCAAAGGTCCGGTAAACTTTTTTGAAGGTAATCATAGATAACACTCCCACTATAGCGTTTTAAGCCATGTAGATCAATACTAAGATCTAGTTTTTTCTTGAGGTGAAAAGCACAAGATGCTGTGGTTGATGAGAAAAGGGGGTTAAGATGGCTACTCGGTTGGAGCCTCGCCTTGAGTGTCCAGGACTTTTACTCGACCAACGTCCATGAGCCAGCCAACATTTTGACCTTGAAAGGTTTCTCCCCAGATTTCAACTTCCATACCTTCAAATTCGCTGAGGTCGGTGACAGATGAAGTCAAGTAAACAGTTTGAGATTCACCACCTTCACGAAGCAATTTGTGAGAGCCTTCGCCATCAAACCCGCCAACTTCGAGATAGCCAGTTGCGGTGTCTTTAAATGATTCGTCATTACTGCCAAAAACATCTCCGGCTTTAATTTTTCCTTCGACAACGGTTGGAAGTTCTGCTTGAGACGACTTTGAACTTGTTTTCGCAGTAAGTTGGTAGCCACTAAAACCAGTGACGACTCCAAGGAGGATAGCAATACAAGCAAAAACAAGGAATTTTTTCTGGGCTTTTTTCATGGGCTCTGTTTCTAAGCTAGTTTTCTTTTTGAGTGTTGGAATCTCGATAGCGTAGTCGCCATCATCGCTCTCCGAGTCACTATTATCTGCCACAAGTACGGCAGAGTCAACAGAGGTTTTTCTCTCAAGTTCCGGTGCGTCAGAAAGATTTAGTTTTTGCATACGTCCAGTATAGCAGAAAAGAACAGAATTTGTGTACAGAGCTATCTAAAGTTGTATTTCGGCTTGAATAAATTCTTCTAAGTTTCCATCCATTACTCCATCGGTGTCACTGGTTTCAACTTTGGTACGCGTGTCTTTGACCAAGTGATACGGGTGTAACACATAGTTGCGGATTTGATTTCCCCAGCTAGCATTGGTGTGAGTGCCTTTTTCTTTGGCAAGGGCTTCTCGTTGTTTTTCTTCTTCAATTTGAGCGAGTTGGGCACGGAGTTTTTGCATGGCCCGGTCTTTATTTTGAACTTGGGTACGTTCTTCCCGGCATTTCACGACAATGCCAGTTGGAGTGTGGGTGAGTTCGACTGCTGTATTGACTTTATTGACGTTTTGTCCGCCCGCGCCTCCGGCGCGGGTAAAATTCCACTCAAGATCAGAATCAGGAATTTGAATACTAGTGTCGGAGTCATCAATCAAGGGTAAGACTTCAACTAAGGCAAAAGACGTTTGACGGAGGTTGTCGGCATTAAAGGGACTTTGACGCACTAGGCGGTGGGTGCCATGTTCATTTTTGAGGTAGCCGTAAGCATAGTTGGCAGTGATTTCAAACTCTGCAGATTTGATACCAGCTTCTTCACCTCGAGACTCTGAGATGAGTTTGGCTGACCAGCCTTTTTGCTCGAAATAGCGTTGATACATGCGTTTGAGCATATCCGCCCAGTCCATGGCTTCAGTGCCACCTTGGCCAGAATGAATAGAAAGCAATGCTCCATTGGCGTCATATGTTCCTTGCAGATACTGAGATAGTTCGAACTCTTTGAGTTTTCTTTGAGTACTGGAAAGTAAAGAATCAAGATCATTCGCGAAGGCAGTGTATGAATCTGGATCCTCTTGGGCTAAGTCTTGATAGGTAGATATTTCCTCGAGAGCTGTTATGAGGTTTTCAATGTGAGAAAGTTTTTCTTTGTAGAGTGAGACCATGCGCATTATGGACTGAGCATCACCACGATTCCAAAAATCTGGTGAGAAGGTTTGTTGTTCGAATTCTTCCTTTTTTTGCTGCAACTCAGGAATGTCCAGGTTACTTTTTAAGGACTCCCATTTTTCTAGTAGCGCTGCTATACGTTCGCGGGTTTCTTGTCTCATGGGATGATTGTATCACTATTTTTCTCGAGTATCATGGTTGGGTTGGTGTCAAAGATCTGTGGTGTGGTTGGTTCTATCCAGATTGGGAACGGTAAGGTTCCTGGTTGTTTATACAGTTCAAGTTCAAGTGGCGTTGGCGTTGTTTCTGGAAGGGTAAACACCACTTCAAGTAAACCAACACTTTTTTCTGGAAGAGTCACTAGAAAACCTGTTTGGCTCGTCTCTTTTAGATTTGGATAGGGTATTGTCTCGGTTGTGGTTTCTGATAATGGAAGGGGCTCAGAGTTGTAACTCAGACTCGTGATTTCCCATGATTTGGGGTACAGGATACGCTGGTAGTTAATGTATCCAAGATGATTGGCAGCTGCAGAGGCAGTTTTGAGAGTTGGGCTTGGAGAAAGATTGCCAACTTCGGTAAGTTCGGTCGTTTGAGGTGGCTCGTTGTCATTTTGTAGTAGATACCAGACTCTGAGCGATGTTCCTTCTCGAGAGATGGCCATGGCACGAGAGATGTGTTTGTTGGCCTTATTGATGCCGACATTTGATTCTACAAAGGCAAGAAAAGCAGTACTATTTTTTGAAATGAGCGAGCCATCTGCAGAGAGTTCTTCAATAATTGTTTGAATCTGTTCATTTCGAGAGTACAAGAGAATATTTTTTTGGTACATGTGTGAGAGTGTAATCATAGCTGCTTGACGCAGATCAATACTAGAGAGTTGAATAACTAATTGGTTTTGAAACTGTTCGAGCAAGTGCTTTTTTTGTATGCTCCCTGCGAAAAAATCGGATCTGTCCGAACGGAGCACATCGGTTAGGTTCTCTGGTGTAACAGTGAGTTGGTAATCGGGTAGCCAGATAGGATCCATGGCAGTGAGGAGTTCTTCGAAGTAATTGTCGGTGATGGCAATGACTCCTTCAAACTCTCCACGGTCACCAAAAGAAAAGAACTGAAATAGTTGTTTGGCACTCGTCGGGAAGTTGGGATCCCAGTTGGCATCGGGAAGCCTCAGTCCCTTGTCTGAGCTGAGGTATGTATCAACTCCTGGAGGGGCGGGAATAGTGCCGGTAAATTGGCCATCTGCATCATAAATATCTTCGATGATGAGTGGTTGAAGCTTACCCTCAGCGATAGTTGCTATGATGTACGAACCAGCAAATCCACCAGTTGCTCGAAGCTCATCAGAATTTTGTAAAAGAATGAGATAGCGGTGTTCTCCAGTAGAAAAGTGTGATGCCGCAGTTGAAAAAGTGCTTACTTGGGCCAGTAGGTTTGAGATCTGCACAAGTTGTTGGGGCGTAATCAGTTTGGTACAGACAGCACAATGCGGCAAGTTTTTTGCCAATCTGGATAAGTGAGGTTCAAGTTCCGTAACTTCAGAAAGTAGTCTAGTCAGATCTAGTTCTTCTGTTTGAATTTCAGACTGAAGCTCATTTAATAAGTTGGCAATGGTTTCTGAACGTGAAGCAATTTGAAGGGCACTATCGAGAGACTCAATCGTGGCATTGCGGTGCAATGTCAGGGCAGAGAGAACTCGAGTGGTGTAGGAGAGGTTGCGGCTGTGGCGTGCCACAGCCGCAACCTCCAACCTATTGTTCATAGCAGACAACTGAGATCCCAGCTGTACGGCAGAGTATATGGTTGCCACTGTCCATACAATTGTTACAAAAACCAGACCCCCAACTGCCCACAGAAAATGCGTGCGATTAGAGGTCTTTTTTTTCATATATGACAAGTACCAGGGGGTACTAAGTGGTTATTTAAATGATACCGAGTTGATAACATCACCTTGAGTGATGTTCATAAGCACGTCCAAGCCCTCAGTCACTTTTCCAAAGACAGTGTGTTTTCCATCTAACCAAGGGGTAGCTTCGTGAGTGATGAAGAATTGGCTACCACCAGACTTTGGGGTGCCTTTATTTGCCATCGAAACAATCCCAGCACTGTCGTGTTTAAGTTCGGGTAGAAACTCGTCTGCGATGACGTAGCCTGGTCCACCTGTTCCCCACAGAGCTTCTTTGCTAGGATCTTTTGTGAGTGGGTCTCCAGCCTGAGCCATGAAGTTTTCAATAACGCGGTGGAAGAGAATGCCATCATAAAAACCATCCTGAGCCAGGTTTAAAAAGTTTTGAGCGGTTAACGGAACCTTATCTGTATAAATATCAAAAGTAATATCACCTTTGGAGGTGTGAAGGGTTACTGATGTTGCATCGATGGGGGTAAAATCTGCGAGAGTTTTTTCGGTTTGAGCCATCATAGTGGGATCTCCTGTTTGTTGTGTATTTTTACTTGTTTCTAGTTGTGAGAGCTCGGTATCACCGGTGAGATTAACATTGATATCTGAAACTTGAGCATCAGACCCTGACGCAGTATTCGCATCTGCGGCATTTTCTCCATCGAGTTGTAAAAATTGGCCATCTTTTGGTTCTGGACCGGTACAACCAGCAATTACAATCCCCGAGAGGAGTATACAAGCAACCATCAACTTGGGAAATCTCATATGATCCTTTTCTAATTCTTCTTAAGTAGATTTCAGCTTTTATCGTACCATCTCTACACGCATTAGTATAATGATCTGGTTTGAATTGGCAATCTCCAAATAATCCCTGGTACAATAGCAGCATGAAAGCACCAGAACTTTTTATTTTGCATGGTTGGGCTCCAGATCTAGATAATCAAAAAAAGTGGCAACTGTTACTGGATGAACTTGCGACAGGAGGGCTCAAACCAACTTTTTTACACATACCTGGTCTAGATACTCACCTTGATTCAGCTTGGACCCTTGAAAGGTATGAAAACTGGTTGGCATCAGTTCTGCCAGACAAACCAGTGGCTTTGCTTGGGCACTCTTTCGGTGGTCAGCTTGCTATTAGATTTGCTGCCAATCATCCGAACAGAGTTTCACAACTCATTTTGATTGGTCCTGCAGGAATTAAAGATCTATCTCTGAAGATGAAAGTCAAGCGGGCAGTGTTTTTCGTGGTGGCAAAGCTAGGAAAACGCGTGATCTCTCATCGACTGGCAGAAAAAGTTCTGTATAAACTAGCTCGTGAGCACGACTACGAAAAGGCTTCTAATGTGATGAAAGAGACGATGCGAAACGTCATTTCGGAAGAAATAGTAGAAGACATTCCCAGAATAACTTCCCCTGTTACACTCATTTGGGGGGCTAAAGATCGTACGACTCCCTATGAAAATACTGAAAAATTTGTCAGAGCCTTACCCAGTACAACAGTCTGCACCATCGAAGATGCTCGTCACTCTCCGCAATTTACCCATACCACCGCAACGGCAGACTTTATATTAGAAGCCGTACTTGGAGAACAAGAAGCACCATAATTCATGAAAACACTCTTTTTACTCGGTATACTATCTGGCAGTTTGGGTGTTCGATTTTTGCGCTGGTTTGCATTTTTACAGCAAAAAGAATATCGCTTTGATCGGCTAAAGTTGTTTTTACTCTCAAAAGAAGGTACTTCTGAAATGTTTCGGATAGTGCCCCAGCAAAGTGATCTCTCTTGGGGTGGGTTGAAACGTCCAAAGGTGACTGGTCGTATGGTGATATGTATGGCTATTGCTTCACTTTTAGTACTCAGTGGTGCTGTTGGGGTGTTGGTTTGGAGTCTCTTGTTTTCACCTGTGATTATGGTTCTATCTCTCCTGACTTTTTTTGTAAGCGTCTATCTGTTTGTGCCTCTTATTGTGTTTGTATCTGCCTTGCCTACAGTTATACTTGCTAATCAGGTAACTATGAGAACTGCCAAAAAAGCGGGACAGTTGCTTGAGAAGTATCAACCCACCATCATTGGAATTACAGGAAGCTATGGTAAGTCGAGCACCAAGTTGTTACTCGCTCATGTACTAAAAAGTAAGTCAGTGTACGCTACACCAAAATCATTCAATACATTGTTTTCGATTTCTCAAAGTGTTTTGTCTGGATACCAGGGCGAGGAAATGGCAATTATTGAGTATGCAGCTTATATGCCAGGGGAGATTGCAAAAATAACTAGATTCATTCGTCCCAATGCAGCTGTTATTACTGGATTTGCTCCACAGCACCTAGGCCTCTTTGGCTCGGAAGAAAACATCATTTCTGCAAAAGCCGAGTTAGTGGCAGCTTTGCCAGAAAAAGCTCCTGTGTTTGTAAACGCGCAGTCACCTGGGGCCGCTCGTATCGCCAGGCAAGGGGCAGGGTCTAATCAAGCAGAGATTATCAGCGTTGACTGGAAAGATATTTTTTCAGAAGCCACACTCACAAAAGAAGGATTTTTGCAGATTACCTTCAAAGGAAAGAAAATGAGTACTCAGTTTATTGGTCTGCACTATCTAGAAGTAATTGCTCTCGCTTGGAGAGTTGCGAGTGAGCATGTACCAGAAAAAGAGTTGCTAGCCCGATTAGCCGACTTTGTCCCACCGGCTTCGTTTATTTCTTCTTCACAGCACTCATCCGGAGCACGAATTATTGATGATGGAGGTACCAGTAATCCCCAGGGTTTCTCCGTCTTTCTTTCATTGCTAGAAGAAATTTCTGAAAATAAAAAAATTACTGTGATTACACCTGGGATTGTGGATCTTGGTTCTCAATCAGCCAAGATCCATACTGCGCTGATGGAACGAATGAGCTCATTTGTATCAACTATTTGTTATGTGGGTGAAACTGAAAAAGATCTTGTTGAATCACTAGGTGGAAAAAAAGTACTTACGGACCGTGAGCAGATTACACAGCATCTCGCTTCACTCGATAAAACTGCTATAGTAGGTATTGAAGGTAGAATGCCTTCATGGGTAATAGAAGCATTAGGAACATGAGCATGAGGCCTGTTTTTAGTAGTTTGGGTTCAAATTATACCGCCGCTGATAGTTGGTATAGTTTGGCCGGATTATTCTTATCACGCTTTTTTCCTACATTGGTTACACAGCAGTACTCGCAGATAAAAACATACTTTGATGCCACATATGAGGGCGAAACATTTTTCTTTTACAAAGGCAGAGATGCGATTGAATGTGCACTTCGTGCTTCCGAGGTGAGCTCGAATGACGCTGTCATTACGCAAGCATTTGCTTGTTATGCAGTCGAAGAAGCCATTCACCGAAGTGGAGCTGAGGTTGTGTATGCAGATATTGCAGAGAAGACAAGCAACCTTTCACTTGAGACAATTAAAGCAGCTCAAAAGCAAAGTAGTAAACCAGTGAAGGCAGTTATCGTTCAGTACTCATTGGGATGTTCGCTCGATACTGAAGCTATCGCACAGTGGTGCAAGCATAATGACATCATTTTAATTGAAGATCTAGCACAAGGACTCGGTGCTAAGACCTTTTCTGGGAATGAAGCAGGCATGGTTGGTGACATTACCATTTTTTCTTTTGGTAGAGATAAAATGCTTGACTCAGTTACTGGTGGCGCATGTTGCCTGAGAACTCAATCTCAGAGGGAAATTACAAAAACAGCGAAATGGTATGCGACTTTGGAGAAACCAGCTGTGTCAATGGCACTCACTATTCAACATCTGTATCCGTTAGTCACCATATGTATCCGTGGTAGTTTTCGTTGGGGAATTGGACCCGTGACTGTTGGAAAGGTGCTTGCGTTTCTTGCAAAAAAAATTGGTTTATTGCCGACCCCACTTCATGCAGAAACTTCCTCAGCATCTTTGTTTCCACTTTCATTTACCTTGTTGTTAGCTCATCAGATAGATGGTCTCGAAGCATCGTTAGCACACAGAAGGAAGATTGCTCAGCTGTACAATCAGGCATTTGGAAACTCTGCTGCAACGTTTAATCAATCGGTTTTAGAAGAAGGCTCATATCTACGGTATCCCATTCTTGTTTCTAACCCCACACTAATTGCTTCAAAGTTAGCTAAGAGACATATCTATGTTTCAGATCGCTGGTATCGAGCTGCAGTCGATTGCAGTACTTTGCAGTGTAGTTCTTCATACGAACGAGGATCAGCTCATCGAGCGGAACGTTTAGCACAAAGAGTGCTCAACTTACCAACTCACCGCTACATTACAGTTGAAGGTGCAGAACAGATCGTAGCAGCAGTACAGGCAGCGCACTCATGAAAAAGCCTCTTCATTTTAATTGGGATCCGGCAAAACATGAATGGGAGTCAGCTATTCAGTTGCTTTCAGATGCAAACTTTTTGCAATCATATACCTGGGGAAGTTTTCATGAGCGAATGGGCAATCGGGTAGTGCGGCTTTTAGTTCGATCCGATAAAGAGATTGTGGCGTTGGTCAGTGCGGTTATTGAAGAAGCAAAAAGAGGTACATACATGGCCATCGCTGGAGGTCCGCTTCTCGATTGGAAAAACAGTTCGTTAGTTGAGTCGGTATTTGCAGAAGTGGTTTCGAAAGCTACTGCACTTAATTGTGTAAACATTCGTTTTCGACCACAAGCTACAGCAGAAGTTGTATCATCTCAGATACTTCGGTCTCTACATGCGCGTCCCGCTCCAATGCATGTAACTGCAGACCTAACACTTCAGCTTGATTTGCATAAGAGCGATGAAGAGCTTCTTGCTGAAATGAGAAAAAACACCCGTGCAGCAATTAAAAAGGCAGATAGAATTGGCATTACAACACGCACCTCGACAGATCCTCAGGAAATACATGCCTTTTATGAGGAAGAGCGCAAAGTAGCCGAGCGTCAAGGATTCATTCCTTTTTCTGAGGAGTTTTTGGAAACACAGTTTTTAGCTTTTTTGGAAGATGATGCAGTTGCACTAGTACACGCGTACGACGAACAAAGCCAGCTGTTGGCGTCAGCTTTTATTATTTTTTACAATGGTGAGGCTGTCTATCATTATGGAGTTTCAACCGAGCAGAATGCAAAACTTCCAGGTAGCTACGCCTGTCAGTGGCGAGCGATTCATGAGGCCAAATCACGTGGCTGTACGCGGTATAACTTTTGGGGTATAGCACCAAAAGAAGAAGCTGAGCATAGGTTTGCTGGTGTCTCACTTTTTAAGCGTGGATTTGGAGGTTTTGAGGTTGCATACCTTCCTGCACAAGATATTCCTCTAACTGCACGATACTGGATCACCTATGTTTTTGAAACTATTCGCAAAAGGTACCGTCGGTTGTAGCTGACAGACAGCGACTACTTTCTCTCAATCGAGTACTGTTTAAGATATCTCAAGAAAATTGCTGGTGCATCTTCAATAAAAAATTGTTGGAATTCTTGGTATTTTTCTTTTCGTTCTTGAATATTAAATGTTTGGCGACCTTCCTCAAGAAGTTTGTCGATACGAGGAGCGGTATAGCCAGTAAAATTGTTCGGCTCTTCTGAGTGCCAGAGAGGATATTGGTCAGGGTCGGCGCCTACTTCTTGTCCAATTAACAGAACTTGGAAAGATGACAAGTCAGGAAAGTTGGTAATTGAGATGTTTACGGCAATTTTTAGTTTTTCACATTCAGCCTTGTCTTCGATCGCATCCGATTCACGGCATTGGTCATAGGCGTGGGCTCCAAAAGCCTCCCATTGTTCTTTAATGCTTTCAGCTTCGTTTTCGTAGAGTGCAGTTGTGGTGACATTAATCTCTAGCGGAAATGGGGGAATGCTATCGAGCAAGCGTTCAGTAGCGCGCTCAATGTCTTTGTCATAACGTTTTCCTCCAGAAAAATATGCCCACGAGTCACGACTAATTGGTCCAATGGCTCGAACATCATCATCAGGTTTTTCTAGAGCATATGATAAAGCTTGTCGGATATTTTTATCAAAAATTGGTTCGCGGATATTAAAAAAGATCGCTAAGTAGTGTTTCGTGTTCAGTTTTTCGGTGACTGAAACTGTGTTCCAGTCAAAAACATCATATTGGTTATTAAGGTCGGCAATTTGGTCAATCTTTCCGTGTTTGAATGCCGTGATGGCAGCTTCTTCGGTTGGGAAGAAACGGTAAATTGTTCTTTTATTTGGGCTATCAACAACTAATTCTCTGAGTGGTGAAGTTGCTGAACCGGTTGTTGAGTAATCAACTACTTTGTTTTTTCCGATACCAATAAGAGTTGGGCGAGTAAAGAAAAAGTGATACTTTTCTTCTCCTAAGCGAAATAACGGTGCAGTGACGACAGTTGGAAACGGAGCGTATGGATCTGGGAGTCTGAAGACAATGTCATTTGGAGTGACAACTGTTTCAACATTAGTAAGATTGTACGAAACATCCTCAGGGGTGAGCTTTTTACCATCTTGCCAGAAAATGTCGTTCTTAATGACAAATCGGTAGGTAATGCCCTCATTCTCGACTGTCCATCTTTCTGCTAGAGCTGGTTCTGTACTTCCATCTTCAGCGACTTTGGTTAGACCTGCACTCAGTTGATTAGCAATACTTGGTGGGAGTTGAGTCAGGTTGTATTCTCCTACAACACCTACATATTGATATGAGTTCTTTTCAAGCTGCGAAACTAAGCCAGGAATAGTGAACGAGAAAAATACAATTGCTCCAACAACAGAGCCAATCACAACTAAGCCGTGCTTCTTAATGTAAGCAGTAATGTACCAATACAGTTTTCGCATAGAGCAAACGTATGATTACAGAACAAGTTGAAGGACACTTGTTAGTGTAAACAAAGCAATGAGCACAATTGTTGCATAGAACAATACTTTCTCGACACCACGTTTAGTGTGATAGGTATCACCACCTCCACCCCATGTTGAACCAAGTCCAGTTCCTTCTGGTTGGAGTAGCACTGCAACAATGATTCCTATAGAGAAAATGATTTGAAGAATAAGAAGTCCTGTGTGCATACGTTCCTTATTTTGTTACCTGTCTAATGATACCACTATTTTGCTACCTCTTGGCCGCGAAGCTCTCTGATAACGGTGACGGTCACAGTACCTGGATAGGTCACTTTTTCCTTGATCTCGTCACGAATCTTTGTGCTTAAAACAGTTACATCGTTGTCTTTGCTTTTTTCTGGCTCAAGAAGCACTCTGACTTCACGTCCAGCTTGGATTGCATAGGCTTGCTTTACAGCTGGGTATTGCATTGCAATTTCTTCAAGTTGTTGAAGTCGTTTGACGTACTCATCATAGTTTTCGTAGCGGGCTCCTGGACGGGCACCAGATATTGCGTCTGCAATGTAGACAACCATTTGTTCTGGACCAGTGAACGGTTCATCTTCATGGTGTTGGGCAATACAGTCGATAACTGGTTGTGGTAAGTTAAATCGTTTGGCAATTTTGATACCAAGCTCAACGTGACTTCCCTCAACCTCTTCTGAGACTTTACCAATATCGTGTAACAAGCACCCCATTTTAACAGTGTTGACATCTACTCCGAGTTCATGAGCAATCTTAATACCAATTTTGGTCTCTTCAAGGGTATGAGAGATAAGGTTCTGACCATACGAGAAACGATACTTAAATTTTCCAAGCATGCGCATCAGATCAACTGGTAAGTTGTAGACACCCACGTCATGGCAAAGTTTTTTACCTGCCTCGAGAAGGATTTTGTCAACTTCTTTTTCGACTTTGCCGACTACTTCTTCAATGCGTGTTGGTTGAATACGACCGTCCTTGATAAGTTTTTCGAGTGAACGTCTAGCTATTTCACGACGAACCGGATCAAAACATGAAAGACGAACTTCAGTTGGTGACATGTCGAGGTCAAGATCAACACCAGTACGATGCTCGAAGGCATTGATGTTTCTTCCAGCCTTACCGATAATTTTTCCTTTGGTTTCTTCGTTTGGAAGTTCAACCACCGAAACGGTATATTCAGGGACATCATCAGTTGCACCATGTTTCATGGCGTCAACTAAAATTTCTTTGACTTTTTCGTCTGCCTCAGCATGAGCCTGTTCTTCTTTTTCGCGAACGTAGACAGCGAGTTGGCGAGAGAGCTTTTCTTCTAAGCGAGAGAAGAGAACTTCTTTTGCTTCTTCGGTGGTTAGCCCTGAAATTTCTTCCAGCTCATTGATGACTTTCTGCTTGAGTTCGTCAACTTGTTTTTGGCGATCGGCAACTTTCTGTCGCTCTCGGGAAACATTTTCTTCTTTTTGTTCGATGCTGTTGAGTTTTTGTTCTACTCGGTTGAGCTTTTCATCCAGACTGCGCTGTTGGTTCTCCACCTTGCGCATTTCTTCTTGGGCCTCTTTTTCTGCTTTGCTTCGAATTGAGAGGGCTTCAGCTTTGGCTTCGACAATAATCTCTCGTGCCTTAGCTGTGGCTTCACGAACAACTTCATGCTTATCGACTGCAATGACCTGTTTTTTTGCTGTAGGTTGTTTAGCTTTTCTTCTCAGGTTTCGTTTGTTGCCGCGAGATTTTTTTGGTTGATTTTTGCTTGCTGACTTTTTTTCATCAACACTAGCAAGCTCTGTGTTAAACAGAGTTGATAGGTTACTAAATAGTGACATAGTTCTCCTTATTTTTTATCGTAGAACGATAAAAAGTGTTAATTATCCGTACGTGTGTCAAAATAACACGCCTTGGGAGAAACTACTGTTTGGAAGATTTATTTGGCAATAGGGCTAGCTATGGTATGACAAACTATAAGTAAAACTTATTGTTGCGCGCTTTTTGATGTGATTGCTAGTCCTGTGTATGTTGTCATACGGTATGTGTTCTTTTATCCGGTTTTCTAATAAAATCTTGTTAGTTTTGTAGTGTTCTCCACTATAGTGGCTCTCATTGTACTCTGCGAAGTTGTTATCGTCAATGAGGGCGAAGTTTTTTTTATGGTGTGTACCAGATGTGCGCCGCCTGTACAGGCGGCGCACATCTCAGTTGTACAACTAAGAAAAAAGTTACTTATCGAGGTGATTCTCTTCTTTAATTTTAGCCCAAATTTCCTTTTGAATCTTTTTCATAAAATCTGGATTTTCCTCAAAATGTTTCTTGGTGGCCTCTCGTCCTTGTGCGATGACATTACCATCATATTTAAAGAAGCTTCCGGCTTTTTCAAGCACACCTTCTTGCACACCAATATCTACGACGTCACCCGTCATTGAGATACCATTTTCGTCCATATCAAATTCTGCGATCTGGAATGGGGGAGCAACTTTGTTTTTCTTAACTTTAACGCGATGTCGGCTACCAACAATTTGGTCACCTTCTTGGATGTTACCAATCTTACGGATATCAAGTCGTTGTGAGGCATAAAACTTAAGGGCATTACCACCCGTGGTAGTTTCTGGACTGCCGAACATGACACCAATCTTGTGTCTAATTTGGTTGGTAAAGATGACCAGCGTTTTAGTTTTGCTAATGGCTGCGGTAAGTTTGCGCATTGCCTGAGACATCAAACGTGCCTGTGTACCCATTTGATGATCCCCCATTTCACCCTCTATCTCTGATTTAGGAACGAGAGCTGCGACAGAGTCGATGACAACAATGTCAACTCCACCTGAGCGGATGAGAGTCTCGGCGATTTCAAGCGCTTGCTCACCATAATCTGGCTGGGAGATGATCATTTCATCAAGATTGACGCCAATTTTTTGAGCTCGAATTGGATCAAGGGCATGCTCGACGTCGACAAAAGCGGCGACACCACCTGATTTTTGAACAGCGGCAATAGCGTGCAAACAAATGGTTGTTTTACCTGATGCTTCAGGTCCGTAAATCTCAATAATACGCCCTTTTGGAAATCCACCCACGCCGAGCGCTAAGTTGAGTGAAAGAGAACCTGATGAAACTGTTGGAATGGTGGCCATGTTTTTGAGTGATTCACCCATCTTCATGATCGAACCTTTTCCAAACTCTTTCTCAATTTGCTGCATAGCAATGTTGACGGCTTGAATTTTTGCGTTTTGTTCTGAGGACTTTTCTGTTGTTGCTGTATCAGCCTTTTTTCGTGCCATAGATGACTCCTTACTGTTTTGGGTTTTATTTTCCTTTTGTAGTACTACTAAAGCATACTTTAGGGTCTTTTGCTATAGAGAATTTGTTTATCGGAAGCGTTCTCTACTAGTGTATACTACGGGTAGTTTCTGACATGTAGTGTTACAAAAAACAGTTGGAAATTACGTCGGGTTGTAGCTCAGATGGCTAGAGTGCGCGCATGGGGTGCGTGAGGTCGCTGGTTCAAGTCCAGTCAACCCGACACAGTATATTTTTCTAAAGTTGCTCTTTATTCAGAAAGGTTGTAGTCTATCACATATGACAGAATCTGAGTCACTTCCAAAACAAGAAGTTTTACAATCAAAAATAGAATTTGCCGTTGAATATAAGGGTGAGGGATATGTCGTCACTATAGATGTACAAAAGATTAAAGATGCTATTTTACAAGAGCTTTTGACAGAGCATTCATACTACAATGAGAAAGCTTTTAAAGATTTTTTAGATTCACTTGATCTTAGTTTTGTAACAAATGAGAGCCCATCAGATCTTCGAAAGTTTCTAACGAAACTTTCTGATCTATTAAAAACAGAAAAGCGGAAGCGAAGTAATCTGCCAAGTACCCCAATTGATAATCTTGCGTTCATAAATGCAACAGAAAATGGTGTGGAAGCGCAAATTGATTTACAGCATATTGTGGATATAATCTCAAAAAAGGAAAACCCACTAGCTACTACCATTGATGATAGTTTGCCAAGTGAATACAGAGAGCGCATTCTCAAAGAGAAGCTTACTGACGTTATTAAAATGGTTGTCACCACAATAGCTAGTTGTTACACAGATAATTCAAGATCTATGTCAGCTCTCCAAAAGCAATATTTACCAGCAGAGCATGAGAGATCAAATGCACATTCCAATTATGTAAGTTTTATTACATCTGAAAAGATGTTTAAATTATCGGTTGCATTTCAAGCAATTTTGTATCCTGGTTATAGTGACGTTGGTCAGGCATATCTTCGCGCTTTAATTGCGATTGGTCTCACGGGATGGGTTGTTTCTGACATAGGAAAAAAATTGTCTCAAGCGCCTGCAGATAAACTTGCAAGAGAGGTTTTCGAGACAGTTGTTACTCAGACTCGATCAAAGAATATGGTTGGGGAAAACGAGTTTGTCGGAGTTTCGAAATAAGTTCCAACATCGTCCCAAACAGCCGACAATGGTTTTTAGCAAGCCAAAAGTGTTATGATGTTTTTACATAGTAATTTATGAAAGGCACATATGAGTGAAGGAAGAATATTTACAGGTGACGCTCACATTGATGGAAAAAAGATTCAAGGAAAAGAAGTAAAACCAGGTGAGAAAGTAATGTATCTTGACTATAAGATGATGCAAACATTAAATACTGGTGGAAGAACATATGGGTATGTGGGAACAGAAGAAGCACCTGGAGAAAATTATGGGAAAGCAAAATATGTACTTCAAAATGATTGATATTATTTGTTGTACTTATTCTTGAAAAAAGTTCCAACATCGTCCGAAACACCCGACAAATAAAAAAGATGGCTGAATAGCCATTTTTTTATTTGCTTGGGTTGGCAATGAGAGAGGAACCCTTGGTTCTGCCGCCAAGCGAGCATGAAACATTTTGAGACTAAGGAGTCGCGAAGCGCGTGGCTAATTCCCAAAGAGGGTAGTTTAGTCAATCCGATCCATTAATTAAGGAACCATCTGTTTAGTTTTTTTATTTGCTAATTGTTAAGATAATATTTTCAATATCATTTCCACTTGGAGTCTGACCGAGTTCTACAGTGTATGACTGCATTTTCAAGAAAGACGCATTAATCAAGCGTATAAATTCATCTGGAGTATAATGATGTGCAAAACGTTCAATTGCATCGGTGCCTCTCATTGCTCTTAGATCATCATCTGTCTTTCCTACAAAATTTTCTCCATGCCTTAATACAGCGATCGTCCCATATTCTTGAGTGATAAGAGCATGACGGTTATAGTTTACTTTGTAGCTGTCAAATTGATGGAGAGCAGAAAAGTCTGAGATGACTAAACATCCATCTTTTTTCAATACCCTTGAAAGCTCACTCATAACTTGTGCTCTCAACTTCAGTGATTCGATTGGTGTATGAGCTACCAAATTAGTAAATACACCACATACATTAATAAAATCAAAAACTTCATCAGAAAATGGAAGCACCTCCGCAGTTGCTTGCACCCTATTCTCAACTTGAGTAGATTGCAATCCAGATAAACTAAGATCAAGTGCAGTTAATGAAATTCCTGCTAGAGCTTCTTTCAAAACAGAAGTGCTTCTTCCTTTTCCAGAACCCAAGTCCAAACCAACCTTACCTTGTGTTTTCCCTTCAAAAAAGCGTGCTATCTCAATAAAAGGCACCCGACTGGATCCTGGGATTCTTTCACTCTTTATTTGGCCATTCCAAACATCCAAACCATTTACTGCTGGTAAAGACAAAACTCTTTCTGACCTATTTTCAACTAGCATAGCATTATTTTACTACAAATACTCAGTAGCTATCATTTTATTACTCAAAATAGTCCCAACATCATTCCACACCGCCAACAATTTTATAAAAGACCTATTTGTAGGTATTTTTTATTAATGATATAATTTATTGATGATAAGAAAATTTCTCTTAGCAACCTTATTTATTATACTTTTAGTCATCATATTTGGATACGTTTCAAATATTTTTTTTCAAGGAAGCTTTTTGTCACTTCCAATTGACTGTATGCCAAAAAATGTGGAACAAGAGAGGCCTCAACACAAGAATTCTCTTTTCGTGAAACAATATACAAATATCTTTGGAACTAAGTGTGTTTCATACTAAAATTAGTGGTTAAAAAAAGTTCCGACATCTTCCCATATGGTCGACATGAACCAACAATTATTCCAAAAGTAAACACCTCTTCAATTTTTTCTGGTAAAATCAAATTTGTATGACAGAAAAAATTGAATATGTTCTTGATGATGTAGGAAGATGCTCAATTCGAGCAATCACTGGCGCATATGAGCATTTTCATGGAGAAAAACTCAGATCAGAAGAAGAAAAAAGAATTGAAAATGTTTTAACTAATTTTTTTAAAATTGTCCAGGAAAATGAATCGGAAAAAAGTCATTTTGTAATTGCTCAAATAGCAAAAGCGCTAGTATCAGTAAGTAAAAGCTTAAATTTAGAAACTAAAAATATTGCTGTGAATGTAAGAACAAAATTGAGTTTAATTGAGTCTGAAGTATTGGACCAATCTGAAATTGAACGTCTAATAACTTCAAGTGCTTATCCACCTTTCTATGTGGTAACTGGAAATGGAATATCTAGACACGTCGAATTTATAACTGATATAGAAAAATTTCAAAAACATGCAGAAGAATGTAAAAAAAACTTTGGTGACCAAGTTGAATTACTCATTGAAGTTAGAAGCAATTAATATATCATTTATCTATAGGCCTCTTGGTCTGGAACTCCGTTATTAATCCGTTCCATGAGTAATCTTAACATAATATTTAAAACTTTACTTTAAAAAAAGTTCCGACATCGTCCCAAACTCCTGACACACGTTTTTTCCCAACTCAATCCTACCTAACTTTGAATCAATTAAGAACTCAATTTTTTTACACAAAGTCACGCCTTGACTCTTCAAGGAGGGTACTATATACTTCTATATCTAAATGACATCTTTAGAAGCTCGTAAACCAGCGCCAGAATGGCTATTCACAGATCCAATTTCTCTTGCACTTTTAAAATTCGTCAGTGCAAGACCAAAACACAATGAGGGCCATGAACAATATGCTTCAGCACTTGTCACAGATTCGGGGAAAATTCTTTCTATTAGTAGAAACATGCAGGTTAAAAAGAATGAAGGGTGGTTCATAGTACAAGGATATGCCAACCATGCCGAGATGATGGCGTACTCTGTTGCAAATCTACTGTATCCGGAATCAGTTCAAGGAGTATTGTATGTAATTGGATTTCTTTCGAATGATTCAGTTTTTGTGCATAAAAACGTAACACGTAATGGTATTTCAACCCCTCGTTTTACTTGTATAAGATGTGCAAAAAAAGTATGTGAGCATCAAATTAATGGAATAGTACTACCTACGGCGGAAAGTTGGCAAATGCTGGATTCGAGAACAGCATTATCAACCGCAACTGAGTTTGAAAATGAAGCAAAAATTAGAGGAAAATCTTCTGCTAGAATTGCAGAGCAAATATCTCTTACTGATAAATCAGTACATCAATTTAATCATCACCTCCATCAAAACCAACCTCCAGATATATTACGAGCAGTAGAAAACAATTTTGAGTTAAGCCCGTTTGCTGCAGAAGTAATACGAAGATCAGGAGATGGTTATATTCAAACTCGAGAGTATAAAACCTTAGTTTTTCAAATGGCAAGTCAATCAAAAAAGAAGTAGTTGCATTTTTAAAAAAGCTTCAACACCTCTCAAATAGTATGATCGGAATGTGTTGCAGTATTAGTCTGGCAATCTAGACCACCGCAAGTGGTTATCTTGTTAACTTGCTTTATTCGTTTTCTGCCAATTCTTGAACAGTAAAGCAACACTTCGCTCAGTGTATGAGTAAAGAAGAAAGATCATTTGGCAAGAGATACGAGAGAGGATGGTTTTTGATTCATCGGGTTTATCGAATACCCAGCATCTTTCTCTTACTGCAAAAAATCACTATTTTATATCGAGGAGAGCACTTGCTCAAAAATAGGTGGAAGAAGTCGCTGAATATATCGATTGCTTTTTGAATATTTGTATGCAAAACTAATTTACGAGTATATGAAACACCCAGACACCAATTTTTCTGCTAGTGATTCGGTGGAGATGAACCCCGAATTGCAAATTCAAACCGAATCAAGAATCTCAATGAGCAGAAAAGTATGTGTGTTGGTGTGCATGGGGGTAATACTGCTTCTGGGATCTGTGGGAGTAGGAGCATACTATTTAGGAACACAAAAGATATCTATAGATCAAGATAAAACTGTAATTACCTCACCCTCTGAGAAACCTATTCAAGTACTACCTACAAAAAGTCCAGAAATAGACGGAACTATTGGATGGAAGACGTTTAACATTCAGGAGTTGGGACTTTCATTCAAACTTCCTCAGTTTTTTTCCGAACAAGATTCTCCTTATGGAAATGAGACAAGCGGAGAAAAAGGAAAACAATTTTGCATGTACTATCTTGCTTCAAATCAAGTTTCATTTTTAATACAGAAAGCTTTCGCAGGTGGGGGAGCATGCTCTCCCACGGACTTTGGTTTGGGAACAACTTCTATGGATTATGAGGCTGGGAGAGGTGGAGGGTTTGGAGATTTGCAGGGTTACTTACTAGAAGATGGCAAGTATTACGCAAAGATGGTAATGGGAAGAAAAATTGAAATACCCACACATTTGGTAAAAGAAATTACAAACCAGAATGGGGTAAAAATTCTTAGAATTATTGGTGCGAACGACCCGCCTTCTGTTCAAAGCAGTATGGTATCATTTCCTACTCTAGGAACACCGGGTGAGGGGAGAATTGGAGCCTTGCTCAATATTGATACTAATAGCACGTATTCCGGAGTGACTATCGAAATGAGATTAGATGAAAAATTAACTCCTGAATTGTTTGATGCAATTTTATCTACCTTCAGCCTAAAACAACCTGGATCCGCAGGATACTAACCGATTTTCTTTTTATTTGTGTAAGCACGTGAGTTAAGACTCATAGGTTCTCGAAAATTATGAATATCAAATTAGGGGTTTTGATTGCTTCTAGATTTCTCTATTTTTAGGTAGATTCGCGAAAAAAACATCGCAAATCGGATATTTAGATTGCAACCTGTCCATTTCTTCTCTAATTATGCCATACTAACATCCGTGTAACTATATCATGAGCTAAAAACTTGTCTACATTACCTACATATCTAGTTTTTAGTCAGCGTTTTGTAAATACCCACTCAATCTATCTCTGATATAATCACTTTCATGAACGAAGCTAACATACCTCGACCTAAAGTAACTAAACTTAATTTCACCTATAAAAGAGATGACACCGATCTCTGGGTATTAAATACCGATGATCTTCCAATTAGAAAAGATTTAATCAAAGATCAACAAATTATCCAATTTGCACCAAAAAGCTTTGGAGGAAATCACTCACACCAAAGAATAGAATGGTTTATTGGTATTGGAGATTTAACTCTAATTTGGGTAGATCAAAATGGCAAAAAACACACACAAAATATGTCTTCAAAAGAAAACGTATTATTATTCGAAATACCACCACATCTTCCACATGCAGTGTTAAATAATTCAGAAACTGACATTGCAGTTCTATTTGAATTTGCAGATCAAAAAATGTCCAACACTAAACAAGTTGAAATAATCACCAATTAAATATGAATGAAGTGCCAAAAAATCATTGATTTTATATTTGAACAAAGAGCTTATGTGTTTGCAACACCAATAGACAATACAAATGCTTATGCTGCTAATGTTGCACTCATGCAATGAAAATTCACTTGAACTATATTTCTTCACACAAAGTGACACTAAATAAGTGAAAACATTATTAAGTAAAAAAGTTGTTATGTGTCTATTGCAATAGGTATAACTGAGGAATTAGAACAAACATTACAATTAAGTGAATCTTAAAATTTTCACCAGATTGATGGAGACATACAGACTATAGTTCAAGACCCCCTGTCAAAAAAAAGTTTAAGTATTTGTCATACAATAGGATCTAATTTGGTACAACGTTGTCGACATATACTACTTTAATTTTTTTCTAAACCCACTAAATGTAAACTCTCCACTAAGTTTTCCAATATCATCGATTGCCATACCAATGTACGGCCTCCCATTTGGATCGAGTACTTCATTAAAAGCATGTAGCGTTACTGATGATTGAGTATCTTCTGTACCGCCAACTTTCTCATAGCCGCGTGGTTGTGATATGGTACCACCATACTTGTTTGAAATATTTATTGCAGAGCAACCGAGTGGACGTGCCAGTGTTTCTTCAATATAGCTGAATGCAGTGTCAATGAGCGCCTGGGTTTTGTATGAACTATACATGCCTAAACAGCAGAGTTCAAAGGCTTGAGTTTTAGCATTTTGCGCCAATCTACATTCAATACTTCCAATGATTGTTCCAGTGTCTCGGTCAGTAATGTCATACGTCATGGCGGTAGGTGAAACGAGTCTTCGGGACATGTAGTCAATGTGGTCTGGTTGGGTAGTGTTTACGCAGCAGCGAACAGCGTCAACAGCGCGCATAAATCGAAGTGGCTCATTCCCTTTTTCTATGTAAGAAATGGTGAGTGGTTTGGCTTTGCTCTTAACTTTTGTTTTGGTGTATAGGTGGTCATATTTTTCAAGTAAGATGTCGATCTCAAGTTTCATATCCTCGCTCATGTATGGAAAGACATGACTAAAGAAGTACTTTCTCCAGTTCTCTCTAATTTCATCTAATAAAAAAGGATCCTTTCTTTGTTTATGAACTGCTTCTACAGTGTTACAAATTGCAACGATCGAAAACTCACGCCTATCATTTCCAACTTTAGCAAGTAATTCTGCAGGGTTGTATCGCAGTGAAAGAATTTCTATGATTTGTTGACCAATAAGATTTTTTTCATAATCAGTGTCACTTACGATGTCAACTTCTTTAGTAAGAGTAACTTGCAAGCCTGTGCCCGTTAAAGGGTGAATACCTCTGGCAAGGTTATCAACAATTAACTGCGCCTGCTCGGGACCGTGTCCATTTTCTGTCAGATATGTATAAAACTGTTGTGTCTGTTCTGGATCTACTCGTAGCGCAGCAGTTGTTTCTAGGTGATTTTTGAATGTGCTTTCTTCGAGTGAGCCAATGTATCCATAGGTGTAGGCGCCAGCTTCTTGTAAATACACTTTGTTTCGCAGTTCTTCTCCTCGGAGACCAAGCTGTAGGAAGAACTTTTGAGGAGGCAGTGGACGGACCACATCATCCCCAGCAAAGATTTCTTGGAGTTTTGTCTTCATTTCTTCGTATGTTTGAGGGTCGGTTTTTGGATCAGGTTCGAGTGCTGTTAAGATAGGGATAGAGAGTGGAGTGTTGTAAGTAGTAATAACAAATTGTTGTAGCCGTGAGTATTTACTATCAATTTCTGCAACAAGCTTCGTATCAGAGCGCTCCAGTAAAGTGTTTTTGAGTTCAAGCGGCCACTGACCATGATTGAGCAGTGTATCAAACAGGGTTTGGAATTGGTCTGGGAAGTGTGCAGAGTATGCTTCATTGGCAAAAAGAAGTTCTGCCACACCAACTGCTTTATCATTTTCTGCATGA
The DNA here is from genome assembly GCA_020632255.1 of Pseudomonadales bacterium. GTDB lineage: Bacteria > Patescibacteriota > Microgenomatia > UBA1400 > PJMF01 > CG1-02-43-31. The sequence continues at coordinate 147,511 of JACKFX010000002.1, read as the reverse complement.
ATAAGAGTAGCTAACACATCTGCGGTATAGGGAAATGGTGGAATGGCTGTTTTGTAGTCCATTTCTTGTGAATGACCAATGATCTTGAAAAGCTCATTAGATATCATTTCGTAATCCCAAAAGAGAATAACATTTTGTAGAAAAGCATGTACTTCCTCTCTATTAAGTTCTGGATTTTTCAGGGTTTTCCTAATAACTTTAAGAGATTGTCTTTTTTCTGTTGGTGATTGAATGACTTTAACGACGAAGAAGACTAGAAACTCTGTAAATGCATGGTTGTGTGTTTTGATATAGTCGAGCACCATTGAAGTCGTAACTTCAGGATTTTTCCCAAGCAGTTCAAGCATTTTTAAGCGAAAATAGGGATGAAGAGTATCTTTTTGAGCATAGTCTTCTAGTGCAACGAGCAACGGCAATGAATCCGTATTAGAGGTAAAATAGGTAGAAAAGAGCCACGTTTCAAACTCAACAATTGCTGCACTTGAGAGCGATTTTGTTGCTATGTCCCAGGCTTCATATGGATGGCCAGCTTGGGAAAGATACTGTAGAGCTATTTGAGTATGGCGGTCTGAAAACTCGATCGCATCAAAGGTTTTGTTTTTTTCTTTTTTTTGAGTAGCTATATGAGTTATGGATGAAATAATTTCATGAAAATCATTCACTGACGAAACACCAGTAAGTTGTTCGATTGAGGCGGCAAGGTAGCTAGCGCTATCTAAGCCGAATTCTGAGTCAAGAAGTTGCATTCTAACCGATGGATAGAATGCTGCTACTTGTTCGGTCAGCCGTTTCAGCAACGCTGTATGAGCTTTGGTATGGTCGTGGTAATTAAGTGTTTGAGCAAAATAGACGTACGTGTAAATCCTGTAGTGATCTCCAAATTCTTCTTCTGCTTTGAGTACGGTGTTGATGATATCTTCTACAAGATCTGGGTGTACAGTTGTGTTCAGCAATGCTGATACTGTACGAATAAGTGCGTTTTTTTCGTGTTCTTCATAATTTGTCCAGATTGCTGGCTTTTGTAAAAAGCTGAGCACTTCTTCCTTAATTTGTTCAAATAGAGGGTGTTTAAGTGTTGCTGCTTGTGTAAGCAGTGCTAGGAGCGAGAGGCGTTTGATAAGGTACGTTGAAGATTTGTGTGTCTCAGTGTAGAGTTCATCGATTGATTCAAAGTTGGCCAGTGAACAGATATGATCATAGGTTTTTTTGAATACTCCAGCGTCATGGCCATCTGTAACGATGAGATGCTCCTCTTTTTTCCATTCTCTAAGAATGTCTGCAGTAAGAAAAATCTCATCCTGAGGAGGTACTGCCGCCAACAGTTGACTGAAAGCATCGTAGCCATCAACTCGATCAAAGTTGAACATATTTCCAAAACTTTGCGAAAAGTGTTTGTAGAAATTGTTAATTTCTTTGAGTAACTTTTCTGAAGTGATCCCAAGAGATTTGACTTGTTCTACGAGTTCGAAGAGAACGGAGGCTTCTTCTTTGCTATGATCAAATCCATACCAAAATATAGTGAGATATGTTTCGAGAAGATGCTCGTAGAGTGTGATCTCACTAGTAAGTTGTTTGCCACTACAGCGATGGGAAAGATGTTTCAAAAAGCTTCTAAGAGCTTTGGCTTTGGCAGAAGGAAATACTATTTGGTCAAGTAATTGCACGGCTTCGGTATACGATCCGTTTTGTGCAAGCACTGAAATAGCTGTTGCACGCTGATAATCGACTTGAGCCCTTTGCCTCCGATCTTCTTCATTATAAACAAGTTTTTGTGTGTGTAACAAAATATCCTGTAATAATATGGAGGATTCGAGCCGAGTGAAATAGTTTCTCTCCGCTTTCCTCTGAAGTTCAGTTTCTTCATGGACTTTAATCTGTTCGGCTTTCATAAACCTATATTATACAGATAGTTATCAATATTTCAATCAAAATTTTTTTAGGGTAACTTGATTATGAGTATTCCATATTTTTTCTCAAACCTAAATATGTCATACTCGAAGCATGCCCAACGAAATTTCTGACTATATTGCCACACAGATTGAGGCAGGTTACACTAACGATCAAATTGAAGCAGCGCTCAAGAAAAGTGGTTGGAGTGAGATTGATATTTTATCTGCCCTTAAAGACTTGCAGGGTCCACCAGAAGATCCACCTGGAAAACCAAATGTACCAACGTATGTGGGAAGTGTGGTGGTGGGTTTGTTGGTTTTTGCCACATCTGCAGTAGCAGTTTGGTATTTTTCAAATCCTAGTCGTGGAACAGTTTCAGTTTCACTGCAAGAAGCAGAAAATCCTCCCGATTTTCAGATGCAAGGAATAGGAGAAGAAGCACTAAAGGCAAGAAAGTCAGCTGACTCGATGGAGGTCGATGATGGCGAGATGGATGCTTTTGCTGTTACTCAATCTACAAGTTCTGCTCAATATCAAGTGAGTGTCGTTATCAACGAACTTTCAGATTTAGCAAAAGTGACCCCCTATTTAGTAGAAAATTTACCAGGTTGTAAACCAGTCACAATTTCGTACGGACAAGATCCGAGTAATTTCGATTACGCCAAGAAGATACTGGGGTGGATTGATGAGACATGTCACTATATTGAGGAAATGCCGAATGGCTATGCAACAGAGTGTTACCTACCAAAGAATAAGTTGCAACCACTCGTTGATGAAATAACTTCTACAGAAAATGGCAGCTCGATTTTCTCTATGAGTGATCTTCCAGGAACAGAAGGAGCAGAAGTTGAAACAAATAGTCTCTGGGCGACAACTTTTAATGATGCCAAAATGTGTACAACCTTAGTAAATGGTCGGGCGATAGAAACCGGGAATATCTATTGTGCCGAGGGTGTTACCTGTACAGAATAACAATCGATGAAGCAAGGAAAATCACTCTCTAAACCTCCGTCACTTGCCAAAACAATTGGCCCTTCTTTTATTTTGCTAGGTTTAGCTCTTGGAAGTGGAGAATTAATTCTTTGGCCATATTTGGCTGCAAACTATGGATTGGGGTTACTCTGGGGGGCATTGCTAGGTGTTTCTTTGCAGTATGTCTTAAATACTGAGGTGATGCGTTACACATTGGCTAAAGGAGAAAGTGTGTTTCTTGGCTTTCGCCGAATGAGTGTACTCATTACTCTTTGGTACATCATTTCGACTTTTATTCCATGGTCTATACCTGGATTTTCGTCAGCTGCATCGGAGTTATTAACCCATTTATTTCCGTTCTTACCAGAAAAAATGGTTGCAATATTTTTACTTGTTTTCACTGGTGTGATTTTGTCTGTTGGCTCATCGTTGTACACCACGATGGAACGTTTTCAGAAGGGGGTTATTCTGATTGGATTACCCCTGCTGTTTGGTATAGCACTTTGGTTAGCTCGTGCAGAGCATTGGCAAGAGATGATCTGGGGACTTGCTGGTCACGGTGATGGGTGGTGGTTATTCCCAAGCGGTGTCTCAATTGCCAGTTTCTTAGGTGCATTTGCGTATGCCGGTGCGGGGGGAAATCTAAATTTGGCTCAATCGTACTACATAAAAGAGAAAGGCTTTGGTATGGGTAAGTCTGCTGCCAAAGTTGGAGCCTTGTTTTCGAAAGAAAGTAAACCAGCAAGTATTGATGGTTTTGATTTTGCAGACACTACAAAAAATTGGAACCGTTGGCAGCAGTGGTGGCGGCTCGTATGCATGGAGCATGCAATTGTGTTTTGGTCTTTGGGACTGATAACCATTGTGGTGATGTCAGTTTTGGCCCGAGCCACCGTGTATGGCTCGGAGGTGTCTTCGGGTTTGAGCTTTTTGTATGGGGAAGCTGATGTTATTAGCCGGGTAATGGGAAGCACTGTCTCAATGTTTTTCTTGTTGATTGCCGCATTGATGTTGTTTTCAACCCAGTTAGGTGTACTAGAGTCTTCAGCGCGCATTATTTCAGAAAATGTGTTGTTGCTTGGTTATAAGAAGGGTAAGAAAGTAAATATGTCCCTTGGCTTTTATGTGGCTTTGTGGGCACAGATTGGATTAGGTGTAGTGATTTATCTCTTTGGTATTCAAGAACCACGAGTATTACTGACACTTTCCGCAGTCCTCAATGCCGCGGCTATGATGATGTCGTTTGTGTTTATCTATTTTCTCAATAAGGGAGCATTACGAAAACGACTACATGCAGGCATATTACGCGTTGCCATGATGGCGCTCGCATTTGCTTTCTTTGCGTACTTTTTGGTGAGTACGATGGTTAGTTCTCTGTAGTAGAAGTTCCCAGCATTATTTGATTGAGTGCTGATGTGAAGTCTTGAGCAAATGTGAGAGTTTTTCCAACATTTATCGTAGCGCGCTCTGTACCACGATCATTTCCAGATAGTGCAATGGTAGGAATTGTTGCATCAACTTCATTGAGCGCAAGGATTAAGAGTAGAAGATCTGAATTAGTATGTTTTAACTGCTTATCCAGACTGCCCCCGAGGATAACTAGATCGATATGTTTATCTTTAACGTGTTTAATTTCTTCTAACGCCTCAGAAAATGTGGTTGCAATAGCAACTACAACTGCCCCAGATTCTTTAGCATAGGCTGTAATAGTGTCAACCCAATCTGGATTATCTTCTGCAAGTAAAATTCTTAGCTGCTCTGGATTTTGAGTTTGTGTTGACATGGTCTAATTATATCATAATAGTATTAAAATGCAACATTTTGTAGTAAAATATGGGTCTCTTTAACAACAACTCATATGCACAATTGTAGGAGGAAACCGTAATGATTAGACTTCGTAGAACGATTGTAATTTCTCGGTACGAGGCTCGCGAAGTTCGTACTGGGGTATGGGAGTGGCGACGCATTCTTCGTGTCGTCTCCATTCCTTTTTTTGCTATCCTTCGCTCGTTTGGCTGGGTGGAAGGTGGTATGCCATCAATACCAGAAGGTGATCCTGCCGACCCAAATGATCGAGTGCGATCTATGCGGGGAGGATAGATAATCTTAATTTGAGTTTGTTGTATGGCGGCGCGCATGCGCGCCGCCATATATATTCATTTTTCCTTAGATTCTGCCAACTTCTTTGCTATACTAAGCAAGCAATGAAATTTTTACGTCCAATGGTACAAAAAGCCAAAGACACTGGTCGAAGTCTCTTCGATCGGTCTTCGCGCTCAACTCCACAACAAACTGCCCCGACCTCTTTTGGTGAGAGACGTGCTCAGGAAATGAATCAACGGATGGAGAAAGCTCGAACTGAGCGTCAGAAACTGATTCGAGCAGAGTATGCTTCAGAAGGAACCTCATCCTATGATGCAATTTCGGTGAGACGTCAACAAACAGACAGAAAAATTTCTCGATTACAATCCGAACAACAAAGTAACGATTAGAATATTCTTATGGCAGCAGATCAGACAATTACTTGTCCAGATTGTGGAGCACAGATTCCATTTTCTAAGGCTCTTTCTGAACAGGTTGAACACAAACTCAAGCATCAGCTCGAGAAACAAAAACAGGAATTTGAAGCATCACTCAAAAAGCAACTTGATGATCAGCTTTCAAAAGAAAAGAAGCGCTTGTGGCAAGTAGCTCAAGAGAAGGCCGCTGAGAAACAAGACAAAGAACTTAAAGACCTGCAGGAACAACTTAAAGAGAACTCCAAAAAACTTGAGGAATCAGAAAAGAATGAGTTGGAGTTACGCAAAAAGTCCAGAGAGCTAGAAGAGCGAGAAAAGAAAATTGAGCTTGAGATGGCTCGCAAGCTTGATGAAGAGCGTAAAAAGATTGTTGAAAGTACCAAAAAAGAAGAAGCCGAGCAACAACGTCTCAAACTGCAAGAGAAAGATAAGCAGTTGGAGATCATGCGCAAACAGATAGATGATCTCAAGCGCAAAGCCGAACAAGGCTCTATGCAGATCCAAGGGGAGGTGCAAGAAGATGATCTTAAAGAGTTGCTTTCAACTACGTTCGTAAAAGATGAAGTGAGTGATGTTCCTCAGGGCATAAAGGGAGCAGACCTGATTCAAAAAGTGAATGCCAGGTTTGGTGCGGCCCATGGAACGATTATTTGGGAGTCAAAAAACACCAAAGCCTTTAGTGAAAAATGGATTTCTAAGCTTAAACAAGACCAGGGTATTGTGCAGGCAGAAGCTGCCATACTGGTTACACGAGTCCTGCCTGAAGGGGTTGAAGGGTTTGGATTGGTGAATGGCGTTTGGGTTGTTGGGTATACACACATTATTCCGTTAGCATCTGCACTTCGTTTGCATATTAGTGAAGTCGCAAAAGTTAAACTCTCGCTGGTTGGCAGAGACGAGAAAATGGATCTCCTCTATCAGTACCTAAGTGGGGCGCAATTCAAAAATAGAATTGAAAATATTGTCATGGCTTTTATGTCCATGAAGCAAGACTTAGAAACAGAGAAACGTTCATTCCAACGACTCTGGACGAAACGAGAAAAAGAGCTCGAAAAAGTCGTCATGAGTACCTCATCACTGTATGGTGATTTACAAGGAATAATTGGTGGGTCACTTCCCACTATTCAACACCTCGAATTTCTAGGAAGTGGCTCTGAAGCACTAGAAGAAGCCATAGAAGATGACAGCGATGGAAACCAAACACTCTTTTAGAGAGAACTTTACTACTGCTCTCAAAGTTTTGAATCCAGCACAACGAAAAGCTGTTGATGCCATAGAGGGTCCAGTCATGGTTATTGCGGGCCCAGGTACAGGAAAGACGCACGTGCTGGCTTGTCGAATTGCGAACATTCTGGCTACTCAAGAAGTTGATCCACACAATATACTGGCGCTTACTTTTACCGATGCGGCTGCAAAAAATATGCGAGATCGTATCGTCTCGATGATTGGTCCAGCTGGGTATCAAGTTGCTATTTCGACATTTCATGCCTTTTGTGGTGAGGTCATTAGTGAGCATCCTGAATTTTTTGACTTGGCTCGAGAGAGTCAACCGTTAACCGAGCTTGAGCGCTATGCTTTATTTGAAGAAATTTTGGATAGTTCTAATTTAGAGCTTCTCAGACCAATGGGTCGTGTGCTCTATTATTTGAAAGATGTAATTGGAGCCATCTCTGACTTAAAACGTGAAGGTATTACTCCAGAAAAATTTGAAAGTATTTTAGTTGCCGAAAAATCACTCTTAGAGCAAGAGTCTGATGAACTCAAGAAGTCAGAACGGGCAAAAAGAGAGAAAAATCTTGCTAAACAAGAAGAACTACTCGTAATTTATACAAAATATCAAGCCGAGCTACGTCAACGGAACCGGTTTGATTTTGATGATATGGTGACTATGGTTGCCGAGGCTTTTTCACAGCATGATGACCTGCTTGGTGAGTACCAAGAACTATTACAGTATATTTTGGTTGATGAATACCAAGATACTAATGCTTCTCAAAATGCTGTTGTTGACTTGTTAGCATCATTTTGGGGAGAACATGCAAATCTTTTTGTTGTGGGAGATCCTCATCAGTCTATCTTTCGGTTTCAAGGAGCTTCGGTAGAAAACATGTTGGGTTTTATGGAGCGCTATCTTCTTGCACAGGTAATAACCTTAGATACAGGCTATCGGTGTCCTCAACAACTCTATGATGCGGCGCATCTCTCAATTTCACAAAACACAGTTGTGCAACCAGATAATCTAAGCGTTGCTCCGCAACAAGATGAAATTTTACATGCCGCACTCTCCAAAAAACTTACTGCCGCACAGAAACATGAGTCGAATGCACTGCAATTGTGTGAGGCTCCAACCACGGTAATTGAGAACTATTTTATCGCTGATAGAATTGGGAAACTACTCCAAAATGGTACGCCTGCTAGTGAGATTGCTGTGCTCTACAAAAATCATGCAGATGCTGCTGAGCTGCAAGAGTTGCTTGCGTCTAAGGGAATTCCATTTGAGACAGATAACTCAAGCAATGTCTTTGATAATCGGTATGTTACCCAACTTATTGACGTGATCTCATGTATTGCTCAGACGTCCTCTGAAGAAGATAGTCGTTTGCTGTTTGATGTATTACTCTATGACTGGATACAGCTTCCGTATCTTTCAGTGCTCAATGTTGCACGCATTGCTAGCAAAGAAAAAACCACGTTTATAGATGTACTCTCAAGAGAAGTTGATACATTTTCAGATCAAAAGAACTTTGATAGAGATGGCTTCGTGACTTTACAAAGATTTAGAGAAAAGTTGGAGTTTCTTCGAGCCCAAGCAAGTAGTAGACAATTTCATGCCTGGTTTGAGTTGTTAGTGTCTGACGAAGGTTTAGGATTATCGTCTTGGCTCGTCAAAAATGAATCAAATAAGTCCCATATTCTTGCTGTCCGTACTCTCTTCGAGGAAATCAAAAAGTGGGTACTGATCGATCGTAACTTCTCGATAGATGATTTTCTGACAGCAGTGAAAACATTGCGGGCACATGCCATTGTCATTCGTACTCAGATGTTACATCTTCAAACAGAAGCAGTCACACTTTGCAGTATTCATAAAGCAAAGGGACAAGAGTGGGAGTATGTTTTTATGATGGCCCTCAGAGACAAAAAATGGGGAAATGCACGTCAGCGAAATCCATTACCACTTCCCTCTGGGATATTGAAGCATACTGATGTTTCGAAACAAGAACAAAATCAGGAAGATAGACGATTGTTTTATGTGGCAATTACTCGTGCGAAAAAACAAACATTTTTGTCATACTCACAGAGCCAAGTAGAAGGCAAAGCAGTGCGATCATTTAATCAGAGTTTATTTTTGGCAGAAGTCGCTGCAGAAACTACTCTCATTCCAGAGAGTGATCTGCAAGTGCTTATTAAAACTGCTGAAAACGATCTGACACTTGGGACAGAGAAAGCGATTACCATTTCTCAGGACGAACGTGATTTCTTTTCTTCACTGGTCGATGAGTTCTCACTTTCAGTGACTGCTTTGAATGCATACTTACACGATCCCAAAGAGTTTGTGTACAATTTTTTGTTGAGGGTACCGCGTGCTAAAGAACCTCACATGAGTTTTGGTACGGCAATGCATGCCGCACTAGAGTATTTGTATAAAAATTCAGATCCTCAGAGTCAGAAGTCGGCTGATTTAGAAAGTGTTCAAGCGTATTTTTCTTCCGCATTGAAACGTGAATCATTACTCGACAAAGATTTTTCTAAGTGGCAGAAAAGAGGTCGAGATGCATTGTCAGCATATTTTGAGTATTCGTCAGGACGCATTATTAAGCCACTTTTCACAGAGCGTTTTTTTGGAGGCATTTTTGGAGCTACTACGCTTCAAGATGGGGATGCACATATTCGACTCACTGGCCGTATTGATAGAATTGATCTGCTAGATGCACAGCTCCACACAGTTCGTCTGGTAGATTACAAGACAGGTAAGGCCAAAACAGAAAATGATATTGAAGCAAAAACAAAGACGACACTTACCCATCTTTCTGCTCGTGAGCAAAACTTACCCGAAGAAATTCGAGGCGCGTATAAACGTCAGCTCATTTTTTATGTGCTGCTTGCACAGCTTGATGAAAGTTTTTCATATACAGTGGCAGATACAGTTTTTGAGTTTGTAGAGCCAAACACATCAGGAAAAATTGTCACGCGATCTTTCAGCATTTCTCAGCATGAAGTAGAACTTTTGGTTACTTTGATAAAAGACGTTATGGGCGAGATTAGGAATTTAGAGTTTCTATCAGTACTCCATGAAGAGTAGTTTTTATTTCCAAGATTCAAACATAAAGTAAACTGAGTTGACGAAGTGAGCTGGCATTGGGAGTGCGGTCCAGTGTGGAAAAAAAACTATAAAATAGAGCGCTGCTAGACTAACTGTGGTAAGGGCAGTGGCTTGAGCCAGTGGTTGATATTTTTCCGGCAGCATGGTGAGTTTGTATAAGCCGTAGGCTAGTAGTATCACTAAAAATGGAATTGCAGGAGTGTAGTGATAAAAGAACATGATGCGAGGCGATCGAATCCACACGATCCAGGTGGCAAAGTATCCCATCAATAGGTAGGTGAGTGGTGTTCGTATTATCCGTGTAATTGTTTCAAGTGGCTTTTTTGCATCTGTGCTATTTAGTAGTCTTTTGAGGATGCTTAGAGAAGTCAAAACAACTGTGACTAACCCAGACCACAAAAGGATTGAGTTGCCATGTGCATAGATGTCTGCTCGCTTTCCTGAACCATATGACACATGGAACCAAACTGGTCTCTTGTTAATAATCCATTCGAGTGGAGTAGATTGATAGGTGTGTGTCGCAGTTAAGTTGCTTTGGTACCACCAGATTTGTTTATGAAGTTCTCTGAGATGATTTAAGTCTTTGCCTTGCAAAAACATTTGTGCATAACTCAAAAGGTAGACAGTTAATGGGAGAATTACAAAACAGCACAAAACAATAGCTCCATGTTGGATCAGCTGTTTGAGGTGAGTCTGTATTGTTTTTTTGTTCTTGGCATGTAATATGTTTCCAACAACTTCAAGCATTGAGAGCAGCTCGTAGACATACAGTATTCCCAGTACAAAAACACCGGACCATTTAGTTCCCATAGCAAGACCAGCGCTGATGCCGGTGAACAGGTACCATTTTAGTGATTCAAGAGGTTTTCGCTTTTCTTCAAATGGCTTAGTTTTGAGATAGAGAATTACTGTTAACAAAATCGCAAACGTAACGTGAATATCATTCATAGCAATTCTAGACATGACTAACAACAAACCATCAAGGCTAGCAAGTAGGGTTGCCAAGAGTGAAATAGCATGGTTTTTTGTAAGTTGTAAAGATAATAATGAAATAAGATACAGTACTCCTACACCAAAGAGAGCAGAACTAATTCTCCAACCAAATGAGTTCTCTCCAAATATCAGCATACTTGCTGCCTGTGTATACTTTGCTAGTGGAGGATGTAACCAATCGACAGCTGTATCAGGTTCAGGTGCTGGGTTCCACCACTCAAAAGCACGTGGATCATTGTGGGCAATGAGTTTTGCAGTTACAGAGTGGTACACCTCATCAAAAATGTAGCGCTCGGGTACGTGAAGGCGATACACACGAGTGAAGAACGCAAAAAAAAGTATGACTAGCAAAAGAGTTTTGTACTGTTTTTTAAAAACCTGAGTATCCATCACATCTCAATTCTAAGTCAGTACGTAGATAATGATCATGACTAGTGCACCAAAAAGGCCAACGGTATATTTGAGCGGTTTATCTTGAAGGAGAACTTTTTCTGGAGATTCACCTTTATTACTTTCATAAATGAGTTGTAAGTAACGCATGACTCCGAAGATTACTAACGGCACAGTCAACATTAATAATTTTTGACTGTGTAAGGCTTTTGGAAGGTAGGTATAGATATCAGCTGACACTCGTTCAGGTGGACTTATTTCATTTTGAAAGGCGAACAGTGCATAGGTAAGCCATGTAGCCATACCAAACATACTGGTGTACTGGTCCAGTAAACGTTCTGTGTAGCGGGTAAGAATTTTTCTAGTTTCGCCGACAGAAATATCTTCATTTCCTTGCAAAAGAGTACGTTCACTCTGACGTTTTCCAACTGCCAGGAAGAGTGATGCAGAGATAACGGTGAGTAAAAACCAAACGCTCATATGTAAGTTGACCACCACTGCACCAGCATAAATTCTAATCAAGAAACCAGTAGCGATAGTGCTAATATCAAGGATCGGAATATGCTTAAGTTGTTTAGAATACCAAATTTGTAAAAGAGCGTATCCCAAAATTAAGAGTTGGAAAAATGCGGAGAACTGAAAGGATAGAATGAGTGTTGTTAGTAATCCAATAGCTGCTAGTACCATTGCAAGTTTGCGTGATAAAACACCACTCGGAATTGGACGCTTACTTTTGAAAGGATGCTTTTTATCTGCTTCGTAGTCAAAAATGTCATTAATAAAGTAGATGCTTGAAGTGAGCACACAAAATACCACAAAGGCATAGGTGACCGTTACAAAATAGGGTGGGGCATCAACTGGATCATAAAAGAAAAATCCAGAAAAAACTAAAGCTGCATAGAGTGCTACATTCTTGAGCCATTGTTGTGGGCGTGCAGTCTTGATAATACCGACGAAAAGGTTCATAGAGTTACCGTTTTGCTTTCTGAATTTTTCGTGCATGAATGTGCACAAAAAAGACCACTGTACAAACTACTGCCATTGTAATCATTTTTCCGACAGTATTCAAATAGAGGGCGGCAAGTCCTAAACCTAGTGTTGTTCCAACATAGATAAGTGAAATGTGCTTTCGGCTTAGATGATAGTAGTCAAGTAATATATGATGCAGATGTCCTCTGTCACCCCAAAGTGGAGATTTTCCCCGTGCTAGTCTGCGGGCGATGGTAAAGAGTGCATCTGCTGTGGGAACACCAAGTACAATTACTACTGTGGCAACTTTGGCACCACTTATTATAGCTGCGACCCCTAAGAAAAAGCCTGCCAGCGAGCCTGCACCATAACCAGGCATCATTCTTTGCGGGTACCAGTTCCAGACTAGCAGTCCTAAAAATGAACCAGCAATAATATACGAAAAAGTTGTTGTGTCAAAAAGTGTTGGATCTGCAGCATACCGCCCTGAAAGTAAGGCAATCACAATCATCGCCACCGAAACAAAGCTTGGTAGTTGGCCATCAACCCCTTTTGACCAGTTAACACTATTCATGTTCCAGAGTATAAAAATGAGTGCAAATATGTCTGCAAGTACCCAAATAGTATGGAGTTCTCCAAAAAGGTGAAAGGCAATTTGAGGTTGGTTAAGGTGGAAGACGCCATCACCAAACGGATTACTTACATAGGCAATGCCAATACCAGCCGCCACAACGATTCCAGCAGCTGTCAAGCCAGTGATGAGCCGAATTTTTGGATCGATATCGAAAATATCGTCCAGGACCCCAACAATAGTTAAGAGTAGGGCTGCAACGCAAATTGCAATTAAATACTTGTCTATTTCTAAGAGGAACATTGCTGAGACCAAGAAAGATCCAAAGATGACGAGTCCTCCACCTCTCGGAACTGGTTTTGAGTGAGTCTTTTTTACATGTGTGTCAGTTGCAGGATCATCTACCCAGCCATAGTTGGTGTACAGTGCAATTAATAAGGGAGCAATAAGGAGAGCGATTGTAAATGAAAAGAAAAGTGCCCACATGTTACAGTAAGATATAGATAATTCTTAGTAAAGAAAAAAGTACCACCAAAGAAATAACAACTGCAAACCAAGCAAAGAGTTTGAGCAGGAGCTGATCATACCTTCTCATTTCTATACAAAGGATGCTATTGAGGGTGCCAAATAGCACCGCAATCCCCGGAAGGATACCGATAAAGGGCTTTGGGACAAGTTGTTGCGTTGGTTGTGCGAGTGAGTAGAAAAGCGGAATTTGTGGTGGAAGTATGAAGTATCCAAGTGTGGCTATAATGATCGAGAGCACACTAATTACTTGAATAGTAGCAAGCGGAAAGCGAATTTCTGATGCGACCAACTGTTGAAATCGCGATGTCTTAGAAATTGGCATAGTATTCTTACTCCGTAACCTTGCAGTCCATTCTATTCCACAGAGTAAAATTGTCAAACTCAACTGGGGTTTGCCGATAGTTTTCACTGAGATATTCATAGAATTCTGGGAAGTCACTGGTTTCACTGTTCATTACAACTATAAAGCTTGGAGCATCTTCGACAAGATCATTGTAGGTTTCGTCGTATGCGTCAAAGTCTTTAATGTGGAATGAAACCGTGAATCTGCCAGTTGGAATTCTATCTGAAAGTGCATACAGCATAGGGTTTGTTCCCCAAATAAAGAGATGATCGTCGGGACATACTTTCATTACATCGACTGCCTTGTAGTTGTCGCGCATGTGCACATCAAAACGCTGGTTGTACTCTTCTACACTTATTTTTCCTTGAGCTAGTTGCATGAATGACGTGTAGTAGCCCAAACTCGGATAGGGGCGTACATCTAAAAGTACGAGAATGGCAAAAAATATTCCTAACAGACCCAGTCCGAGCAGGGGGCCGAGAACATTGGTAGCCCTTTTCTTTAGAGAAGTGAGAATGCTATAGCCTTCGGAGAGAGTGCCGGCCACTACTAATGAAAATGCAGGTACTATTTGGAGGTAATAGTGTGGGTAAGGTCTGTTTGAGAGCAGACTGGCAAATAATGACAGACCAAACCAAAAGAGTATGAACTGATAGGCAGGGGTGACATATTTCCTCAAGAGTGTAAGCACCAGAGTGAGTAGTCCCATGGCCACAACTTTTCCTTGGAGTGTAAAGAAAAAGAGTAAGAGTGGGTTGGTAAATGGAAGTTGCCAGCTACCGGCATATCTAAAATTATAGAGTAAGCCAAAATCAAGATATGCTTGGCCAGCTCCTTTTGAAACGAAGTAAACAATAGAAATTACAATAGGAATCAAAATACCTACTCCCATGACAATCCATACTGGAAGGTTGGCGCTAACTCTTTTAATGAGTTCTCCAGCCCTTTTCTTTTTTGTTGCTAAACAGGCATTGGTGGTGGCAAAGTAGCCAAATCCAAGTGCTGCAGCAATGTCAAAAATGGCAGGTACTTTAGTTAGTACTCCGAGTGAAAGAAACACTCCAGAAGTCAAATAAGCAAACCATGAATGAGTTGTAAGCACTTTCTTTGATTCAAGCAATTGTGCAACATACTCTGTTCTACTTAAAATGAGCAAGCCCATAAGTACAAAGCCCATGACAAAAAGCTCTCCATTTGGAATATTCCCTTCAAAGGAAGGAAGTGTCGTTGCTACTACAAAGACTAGAGTTGCTAAGAATGCTGGTAGTCGCTTACCTGCAAAAAGTTTTTGAGCGAAGTAATAGAATGCCGCGGTTGTTACCAACATCCAGCCAATTAATAGTAATCGAAAATTAAGTTGGGTATGAGTCTGAGCTAAGAAGTAAATAATAGGAGTTTTGTGGTCAATAATTTCTTGGTACAGAAGCACACCTTTGTTCATTGACTGTCCAATTGTTAGGTAAATGCCTTCGTCACCATACCAATAGGGTTCGACTAGGTTTGGAACTCTGAGCACAAAAAGTAAGACAAGGGCTACAAATAATGGCCATTGTTGATCAAGTAGTCTATCGATTTTAATGATGTGTTTGAGAAATTGTTTCACAGTTTTACCATGTAGATGTTACTAGGAACACTATACCTTATTTTGAGGGCGGATATCTAGAGGAGAGAGAGCATTGAGAGTTTAGACTTTTTCTGTTACACGATACTCAATGTATTTTCCCAGCATCAGGCGGGTGTGCGCGTCGATTCCAGGCAATGCAGAGAAGAAGAAGCCGATAATTGGAAGTAAGAAGAATTCGAGTGGTTGCATGATGTAAGAGAATGCATTTCGGCGGTTTGGCCGTGGTGGTCTATTAACAGCATCAATAATAAAGATAATCACCATGGAGATGAGAGAGAGTGTTAATAGTGATGAAGTCACTTGAGGAAGTGTTTTTCCTATAGTAGTGCGGTTAAATGCTGGGTTCAATAGTGGTGGAAGAAAAGCAGCTATGGTGACAATAAACCAGTTAACTGGCCACAAGAAGTGATCTTCGATGGTTTTGGAGACACGGACAGTTTTTTCCCAGAAGGGAATTTCGGTAGCCATGATGTATTGTTTAATAATATACGCATCATCGCTTACGCCCCATGCCCAGCGCTTGAGTTGTTCATACTGATTAACAAAGGTTTCCCACCAAGTGTTTGATTCTGCTGCGTCAGAAAAAATTGGTAAGAAAATCGGTTTCACTTCAAAATCTCCTTTTTTGGTAAAATATGACTTGAAGAAGAGCCGATAGTCTTCGGGGATGACGTTTGTATCCCAAAAATCAATATCAACAACATGTTTGAGTGAAGTTGTGTAGGTTGAGAAGTTAATGAGGCGATCGCTACGCATCAAGATGTGAATTTGAATCACTGAGAACATTGATGCTAAGACACGAATTGGAGGAGGTACTTTCCAAATATTGTTGTAGAACACAACAGCGCCCTGCCAAATTTTATTAAACGGATCGTCGGTTGTTAAGAACTCAAAGGCAACATTGGCAAAGTAGTCTTTGTGGAAGAGTGCATCAGCATCTTCGCTGCTGATGGTGACTTTCTTAAGGTCGAGACCCTGTTTGTCGATAAGCTCTTTTTTTGCGATTCGAGCGCCCCAAGCAGTATTTGAAGATTTGCCTTTTACTTCACCTTCAATGTCAGGATGTTTGGTTGTCCAGAGATTTCCAAAGACCTTGCCATACTTTTTCACAAGATAGGTAGCTTTTTCATCCGCCTCTTTGCCTTCGCGTTCTTCAAAAGAAAGCATAATGTGAAGATTTTTGAGGGGGTATGATTGTCCGGAGAGACCATCAAGAGTGCGTTCAAGGGTATCCAGAGGCTCTTTGTAGGTGGGGATCACAATAATATGGTGAATACTATTCCAGTTTTTGGGGAAGTTTTTTTTAAGATCAGCAATCCAGTCAAAGTTGGTTGCGGCTTTGATTCTGAAGTGTCCGAGCACCGCAAGTACCGACATGCTCAGCGAGCGGTAGAGCCAGTAGACGGCAAAGGTGATTACAAAGTAGGCAACGAATTCTGGGATAATTAAAGAACCCCAGAACGGAAAAAGAATTAAAGACCAAGAAACAACTCCTGGAAGAATTTCTAAAAAACGTTGGGAGCGAACGGGATGTCTGGTGATATATCTACGTAAAAAGTTACCCATACTGTTTTATTCTAGCATTATTATTGATATCGAAAAAAGAAAAGCTGTTATGGTATATCTGAGCAAGATCAGTTTTGAGTTCTCCTTCGAGGTACTTGGCTGTTTCCGTAATCATCCAAGGTTCACAAATTTTACCACGATGGAGTTCTGGGGCAAGATACGGAGCGTCAGTTTCGAGGAGAATTTTATCTGTTGGAGTGATTGAAAAGATTTCACGGATGTGTTTTGCCTGAGGATACGTAATGTTGCCGTCAAATCCAATATACGCACCAAGCTCAAGAGCTGCTGTAATGTATGAAAGCGGTCCAGAAACGCAGTGGAGCACAAACTTTTTAGGAGTGGTTTGTTTGATGATCTCGAGTACTTCCAGGTAGGCATTAGAATGTGTTCGTTCTGCTTGGTCGCGAACATGCAAAATGACTGGAAGGTTGTGAGCAGCCGCGATTTCAAGTTGTAGCTTGAAAGCTTTTTTTTGCAAATCACTCAGGACTTCTCGTTTGAGTCCTTTTGAACGTAGTCGGTAGTAATCGAGACCAATTTCACCAATCGCGATTGGTTGACCTGTAGAAACCATTTCTAGCAATTCATTTTTGATAAGCTTCAGTTCAGTATTAATTCGCTCTGAATAGACAGTTTGACCTTCAACAAAGTCTGGTGCGTGTTCTTCAAATGTTCCTGGATGGTATCCAATACTTGCAAACAGGTTTTTGGAGTTTTTTGCGATAGAAAGTGCTTGTTTACTTGTTTGGATGTCAGTGCCAACTATAGTGGTGTGAGTTATGTCATTTTTTTGTGCGAGGTGCCACTGTGTTTGCCATTCACCAAGGATTGGGTCAAGGTTATAGTGGCAGTGTGTGTCAAAAATGGGCATGATCTATTTTGGTAGGCGAGGGAAAAGTGGATCTAAAGCAACGATGTGAGTTTGTGTATATAGATCACTAATACTCTGTGCGGTTCCTGGCATGACTGGAACGAGCATGGCGGCTAACGTGCGAATTCTCTCGACCGACGTTTGGAGGAGTGCTGTTTGGTCATCACCTGTTTTGGTCCATGGTTGGTTTTCACTCAGATAGAGATCAATATCACTGACATACTCTGTAATGATTCTGATAGCTCTAGAGATGTCGTACTTGGAGAGGGCAGTGGAATACTCTTGGGGAACTTCGATTTCATTGACAATAAACTCTGAACCATTCTTCTCGCACATCTTAGCTACTCGTGAACAGACGTTTCCGATACCATTCGAGAGAAGGGCTGTGTACGTAGTGTCAAGTTTTTCCCAGGTTACATCCATATCTGTGCCAAATGGGCCGAGTTCCATGAGTAAGAAACGAGTGGCTTCGCTACCATAGCGGTTCACCATCTCTGATGGAGAGATCACATTTCCTAGTGATTTGCTCATTTTTTGCCCATCTACACTAATAAATCCATTTATGAGAATTTTTTTGCTAAATGGGAGTTCAGCTGAGGCAAGCATTGCCTGCCACATGGCTGCTTGTTGACGTAGGTTATCTTTTCCAGCAAGTTGAACTCCTGGCCAATATGCTTCAAAATGTTGGGTGTCGTTTGGCCAGCCTAGGGTTGAGATGTAGTTAACCAGTGCATCAAACCAAACATACATAACATGCTCTTCGTCACCCGGAACAGGTATCCCCCATGGCATTTTGCTGCTGAGGCGAGAGATACTAAAGTCTTTGAGACCTCTAGCTACGAATGCGGTGATTTCTTTCATTTTACTTTCTGGTTCTACGAAATCAGGATGCGTAGCATAGTGTGCTAAGAGTGCATCTTGGTACTTTGAGAACGCGAAGAAGTAGTTTTCTTCTTCACGGATTTCCAGATCTTTGTTTGGGTGAAGTGGGCAGCGTCCATTTTCATCAAGATCTGAACTCTGTTTTTCAAGCTCACAGCCAATACAGTACGAGAGCTTGTACATTTTTTTATAGATGTCGCCTTTAGCTTCACAACGCTTCCAAAATTCTTGTGCAGCTTTTTTGTGCTCAGGATTTGTTGTTCTAATAAAATGAGTGTAGTCGATACGCAATAAATCACGAAGTCCAGAAAATTTTTCTGCATACTCGTCGACATAGACCTGTGTATCGGCACCAGCCTCCTCAGCTTTTTGGTGAATTTTTTGTCCGTGTTCGTCAGTTCCAGTATTAAAGATAACTTCCTCGTTGAGGATGTCTCTATGAAAGCGAGCCATCATATCTGCAGCCACAATCTCGAGAGCAAAACCAATATGTGGTTCTGCGTTAACATAGGGAAGGGTGGTGGTGATGTAGTATTTTTCTTTCATAGTACGCCTGGTATTATACTGCAAGATTACTGTTTTTTCGAGTGCCCAATCATAGTTAAAAAATAAATGCATATTTCGCTCAAAACAAATAAACCTATCACTACTACTACAAAGCTGCTGCTAAGAATGACACTCTGTACTTTGAGGAAAAAAAATATGCCAGCAAAAAGTGAGAAACGTATGCCACGGGCAGTGTTTAGAAAAAGATAGCTAGAAAACCAAAAAACAGTTGCTATCAGCAGTAGGAGCATTGGCAGGTAGGAATTTGGAATGAGAAAGTGTTGCCATGTCTCAGGTGCAACAGTTCTAACAACATATGAAAGAAGCCCAAGATGTAGAATTGCTACAATTAGCAGGGGAGAAAACTTTAGATATTTCTTGAGAAGTGGGTGCTCTACAGTGACTGCATTCTTTGTTCGCTTATGGAGAGAGTGGACAACAGGCATGTTGTCTCGGTTGTTCTTCAGTCGTGACCGAGCTTTTTGTGGTGACGTGCTTTGTTCGGTATCCATTCTTTTATTCTTTTCTCTGACTGAGTATACTGTACCCACTATGACATTTGAATTTATCTTGATCGCACTTCTTATTATTGCAGGGTTTACTGTTCTCATTGTAATGCAAAAACGCCTGTATGAGGCACGCAAACAGTCGGATATTGAAGATGTGGTCGATCGTGTTTTTGGTATGTCTGCCCAGAAAGTTGCCGAGCAAAGTAAGCATATTTTAGAAGGCGAGAAAGAGGCCATCAAAACTGATTTAGCTAATAAGCACCAAATGATCGAAAAACTGGTTAAAGATCTACAGCGTGACATAGTTACTCGTCAAGAAGAAATTCGTAAAATTGAACAAGATCGAGTTGAGAAGTTTTCGGAAATTAAAAAGCAACTCGAAACTCAGCGTGAGGTGACAAATGATCTGAAAGTTTCGACCGAACAGCTCTCAAAAGTTCTTTCAAACAACCAGGCTCGGGGTGCTTGGGGAGAGCGCATTATTGAAGATTTGCTAACATCACATGGACTCCAGGAAGGCATCCATTACGAACGTCAAAAAGTACTTGGTGAATCAACCCTGAAGCCTGATATTACCTTGTTGCTTCCTAATAAGCGGGTGGTGGCGGTAGATGTTAAATTTCCGTACAGTGAAATGCAGAAGATGGCTGACGCACAATCAAAGGTTGCCCAGGACTCTCACCTAAAACAGTTTGAACAGGATCTCAAAAAGAAAATTGATAAGGTTGCAGAATACATTCATCCTGAGTTTAACACCTTGGATTACGCGATTATGTTTGTGCCCAATGAAATGATTTTTTCCTTTATTAACCAGAAGGTTTCTCATTTAGTAGATTACGCACTGCAAAAGCGCGTTTTGTTAGTTTCTCCTTTTACTTTTTTGATTGTGGCTCGAACGGTGATGGAAAGTTATCGAAATTTCATGATTGGCGATCGGCTTAAAGAAGTTATTCAACATGTTGATCAGTTTAGTATGGAGTGGGATAAGTTTATGGGCGCACTTGATAAGTATGGCCGGGCAATAAAAACGTTGCAGACTAGTTATGACGAGTTGAGTGGCACACGTGTTCGACAAATGCAAAAGCGGATGGATTCCGTTCGGTCGTATTCCTCAGGAAGTTTACTTGAAAGTGAGACTGAATAACTTATTGTAAGTATTCAGAAAAGAATTGAATGTCGCGAGTGATCGCAGTATTCCAGGATGGTTGCATGTTGTGATCGGTGTTTGGGTAGCGATAGTAGGTAATTGGATAATCTTCAACGATTTCAGCCTCATCGGTGGCAGCGTGAGCAGCTTCGAGCTTTTCTACAAACTCATCACTCCAAGCAATTGGAGCGGCATCATCAATTTCTCCGTGGTGTAGTTGTAATGGTGCGTTAAGCAAATCCAGGTGTTTGGTGACAGAAAAATCAAAGACATCATACTCTTCTTCGAAGAGAGAAATCCATTTTCTTTGTGCTTTTCCTTCGTCATCAAGTTCATCTGAGAAAAACTGAATTGAGTAGGGGAAAGGGGCAGAAACTGGAGCCCAGAGTGTTGTTGGGATATCTAGTTGAAATGCTTCAAGTGTGGTGAGGGCAATTTGCCCACCATTACTATGAGCCCACATACCTACCGTTGAAATTTTGATTGGATCTTCACCTTCTGCAACTATGCCCTGTGTTTTGAGTGAGTCAATGAGTTCCATGACTATGAGAGGTTTTTCAAAGCGAGCTTGCCAAGTGTCAGTGGGCTCGGGATCACTGTCACCATATCCAAAGAAGTCGGGAGCAATAGTCACATACCCTGCTTCAGCAAACTGAGTAGCTGCATTTTTGGTACCAGTACCGGTTTCATACTGTTCTTCTGGAACATAGCCACGTAGCAGTATGATGGCTTTTGGTGAGGTTGCATCAAAAGGACGTGGCAAAATAATGTTACCTGTCATTTTTTTGCCCAGTGTTTGCCACACAAAGGCGTAGCTTATTGAGTTGGCAGTGCTTTCTAGTTCTTCAGTGATGATGATTTTTTCGCTAGCGCGTGGAAAAAGAGAAAGACGAGGTATGGTATACACCATGAGCGGCGGTTCTTGTTCTTTTTGAAAGGGAGCAATAATTGCAGGAATAAGTAAGTCAGATTCTTCGTTACCAAGGCGATCAAGTATATCATCGGTTCCAAGCCCGATGCCGAGCCCGACGCCAAACATTAGTAGTGCCACAACTACAGTGCGAATCATGGGTTCAGTATACGCTAATAACAGCATCAGAGTAGGGTTAATTGGATAAAAATGAACCACTTTGATATACTATATACACAATGAATACACTTAAAAGAGTAATGGTCAGCGCGAGCATGGGATTGGGACTTGGCATAGGTTTAGTGCTTTCCATAGTACCATCTCAAACTGTGGTTCAGGCATCTCCCGAAAGGAGTGCTCGTTACGCCGTTAAGCCAGAGCAGATAATTTTTGAACGACTTGAAATAACTCAGGCAATTGGTGCGGACGAAGCTATTACACAAACAAATGAGGTAGGGCTTGGTGATGAAAATACTGTCCGTCTGGTTGCATCAAGCCACCTTTTTGGAGTATTGAATGAGCTATATCTCGGGGATGAAGTAGTTCTTTACGGCACTAATAATGGTATCTACAGATATACAGTAACTCAGGTGAATGAGGTTGAAAGAGGGAGAAGTGAGCAACTCGGATCTGATCAACAAGCTCAAGTAGTGTTGAATGCTCACCAGTTTCCTTGGAGCACGACCGAGCTCGTGGTTACTTTGTCGTATCGTCAGTAACGTCAATAATTTTCTCAGGAGGATTAAGTTGCAAGTAATCTTTTGTGGAAAGAGCAACCGATAAAGATCGATCTCCGGCGTTGAAAATTATTTTGTCTTGCGCAGAAATGGATACGTCGAGGTACGTTGGGATGGAGAACAACTTTCCAAAAGGTGGAACTCCACCAACTTGAACACCGTTGGTAATTTGGGTAACTTCATCGACTGTCGCAAAGCGAATGCTTTTTGCATTCAGGAGTTTGGTGACTTTTTTTGAATCAAATTTTTTATCACCAGCTAGTACTACCATCACAAAGAATTTTTGAGTCGCATTTTTTTTGACTCTAATGATGAGGGCTTTGGCCCCTTGCTCCAACGAGTATCCTGTTCGAACTGCAGCAGCTTCTTCACTGGTGCGTACAGGTTTATGTTCAAATATTTCGTGCCACATGGTGTGTTGGGAGATGAGAGACAGAATAGTGGCTACGGTAGGGTGATAAGAATCTAGCTTCATGACAGTTTGAATCATACCACAGCGTAGGTGTATTTGGTGAGTATTTCCTCTGTAATTGAGTTGTTCTGATCCTTTACCCACGCTAGTAAATATGGTTAACTAAAAGTACTGAAAAGAGACAGTTTTCATGGCCCGTATTGTAACTCACGAACACACTGAGCTATCAACAGTTGAGCTGTTGGTTGTTTTTTTTATCATTGCCGTTGTGGCAATGATAGTGCTCACCGCACTTAATCCGAAAGACCGCCAGGCAGATGCTCGCGATGCCCAAAGAATTGTTGATATGAATGCACTTTTAACAGCTGTACATTCCTATGTTGTAGATACTGATGGTGAACTTCCTAAAGGTGTTGTCGTTGGTACTGTTCAGCAAATTGGAACCTGTACATCAAATGGGTCGACCTTTTGCGAAGGTGCATCTGAGGTATGTGTAGATATTTCTGATTCAATTGCCCCCTATCTTGATCTAGTTCCAACTGATCCGTTACTCAAAAACGATCCGGGTAAATCAGGATATAGTATTGCAGTTACAGAGCACGGTGTAGTAACCATTACTGCCTGTGGTGCCGAAACTTCGTCACTTCAAGTCTCACGATGAAATCATTTAAACGCTTTTATCAATTTTGTTTGGAAACTCCAGGATATTTTGCTGCGATGGTAGTCATATTATTGGTTACAGGAGTAGCTGAGAGTATATTGCCGCTTTTTTACAAAGCTTTTGTTGATGCTATCATGAGTGGTTCAAAAGCTAATATTTTTACGGTACTTAGCTGGTATATAGCACTCCGTTTCTTTATTTTACTTGCAGGTCTTGTGAGGCACTATGTTCATGACGTTGTGCTGATTGCAGCTAACCGCTCAGCATATCTGGCGGTTTTTAGAAAAATCCAAACACTCGATTTTTCCTATCAGATAAATAAGACCACTGGGTCCTTGATTAGTGCAATGAAACGAGGAGAGGGTGCTTTCTTTGGATTCTTTTTTGCGTTGAACTATGAAATTCCACTGGCAGTTATTAGTTTTGCCGTGCTCTTTATCTCGTTTTCATTTGTTGACATGACGCTGGTGGGTATTTTAGCACTGACTCTTATGGTAGAAGTCGCGCTGGGCTATTACTTGATTAGGTTTAACATTCAAACTCGTCGGGCTTTTAATAAAGTAGAAGATGCAGTTTCTGGAATAGTGGTCGACAACTTTCTTAATTATGAAACAGTGAAGTATTTTGCTAAAGAAGCTCGTGAGTTTTTGCGTCTAAAAAAAGAATTTGTACCTTGGACCGAAAAAATTTGGGGATATGCCTATTCGTTTTACTACCTTAATTTTTTTGCTGGCATCATTGGCACAATTGGCTTAGTGTCTGTACTGTTATACTCGATTCAACTCTTTATGACTTCTGCCATCTCAACGGGTGAATTGGTGATGATATTGGGCTTTGTGACGGCATTTTATGACAAGCTTTTTCGATTATTATATCAATTTCGAGATGTTTTCAAGCAGAGTACCGACCTAGAAAAATTCTTTTCAGTGCTAGATGAAAGTGAGACTGTTCTTGACCCAAAACACCCCATCACCATGGAGAAAGTATCGGGAGATATTTCATTTGATTCAGTGCATTTTTCGTATCCAGATGGTAAGGAACATGCTGTTCACGATATGAGTTTGAATATTTCTGCTGGTGAGTCAATTGCATTTGTGGGTCCATCTGGAGCTGGTAAAACGACACTCACAAAGTTGTTGTTGCGTTTATTCGATCCAGACTCGGGTACTATTTCGATAGATGGTGTGGATATAAAAGACATGGAAAAAACGCACTTACGCTCACACATTGGAGTAGTTCCACAAGAACCTATTCTGTTTAATGCAAGCATTGGTTTTAATATTGGGTATGGTCTGGACCAAGTTTCTCAAGCACAAATTGAAGAGGCAGCAACATTGGCTCAATTACATGACTTTATTTTGACGCTACCTGATGGATATGAAACTCAAGTTGGAGAACGAGGTGTGAAACTTTCTGGTGGTCAGAAGCAGCGTTTGGCAATTGCTCGAATGATTTTATCGAAACCAGAAATAATTATTTTTGATGAGGCAACCAGTCAGTTAGATTCAGAATCAGAAAAACTAATCCAGAAAGCATTTTGGAAGGTCTCAAAAAATATCACGACATTGATCATTGCACATCGGCTTTCGACCGTAAAAAAGGCTGATAGAATAGTCGTGATTGATGATGGAAAAATTGTTGAACAAGGTCCTCATACACGACTGCTACAAAAAAAAGGTAGGTATAAAAAATTGTGGGATTTGCAGTCTTAGATAGAATTGTATGAAAAAAGTTGCCGTATTTGATCTAGACAAAACACTTTTTGACGGGGTATCGATGTCTACCTTTTTGTTTGGTTACTTAATACCAAATCGAAAAATATCTGGAATCCTACTGGTGAAGGCAATTCTTTTAGTTCTTGGATATAGCAGTAAGGTAATTCCTCACAATAGAGCATCTGAGATGACCATGAAACTATCTGCAGAAGTATTGAAAGGCAAACGAGTGAGTGAAGTTGAGCAATGGCAGAATAACTTTTTTTCAAAACAACACTTTTTTGAGTATGTACCGCAACTTATATCGTTGCTCAAAAAACACAACTACACTATTGTAGTTGTTTCTGCGTCTTTAGATCCAATAGTCCAGGCATGTGCACAGGTCTTGGGTGTGACTGCAGTAGGATCAACTCTGGAAGTCGATGGCGGTGTGTATACTGGCACAATAGATCGTTTAGTAAACCAAGCAGATAAAGTCACCGAGGTTGAGAAGTTCAAATCAAATGACAGTAAGCTGCTGGTTTTTGGTGATAGTTCTGGTGATATAGCCATGCTGAAAGAAGCTGACGAAGCATTTGTTTTTGAACCATCAGAAAAAGATGTCATTCGTACTGCACAAAAAACTGGAATGCATATCGTGGATCGGAAAACAATTTTGAGTGCGGTTACGAAGGTTTTGTAGCAAGCGAGTAGTAGCCTTGATTTTCTGGTGGCAAAAGTGCGGCCAAACGATACATGTGTGCAGCTGTGATGATTTTTGCACCTTCTTTACTTTTTTCGAGCGTTTCTTTGTCTGGTAACTCGTTTAAATCAAGTATTTCCGGGATAAGCTTAGGTTCACCGATGGAGACTACGGTCTTTTTAGTGAGCGGTGAGTAAAGAAGCGCCATTAATTCCATGAGCAACTGCACCAAAGGCAACTCCTAATGGCTAAGCCTTTGGGATATTGTGTAGTGCGATTGCAAGAAAGAGCAGCGCAGTTCACTTTTGACTACAAGCAATGAAAGGTTAGTCGAGAATTCCTGCTTTTTGAGCCTTTTCAAGGTAGCCTGGGTATTCGTTGAGGACTTCTTCGACAATTTGACTTGCGTCGGTTAACCTAAACAATGGTAGTGAAGAAATACCAGAGTTATCGATGATTTTTCCAGGTTTATTCGCAATTCCGGTGACTACTTGAGCATTTTTATGTGGTTTGTCACCGTGAATTTCAATAAACTGCACAAAAATGGGATAGGACTCCATTTTTGTGAAAAGCTTGTTTGCTTCTGCAGCATCGGTGCCACCTCCAGCAGTGATAAAGAGTACGAGCACTGGGTCATGCTCAGTTGTGAGGGTATCTTTGTATTCGGCAAATATTTCAGAAATGACAGGAGTGTAGCTCACTTTTCCTGCGGTGTTTCTGCCAACGAATTTTTCAATAAAGGTATCCGCATTTTTTTGGGTGAGCAAGTGTTTGATCTTTTTAACTGCACCATCACTGGTCGTATAGACCGGAATATGGCCATCATCATCAAGAATTAGGCCAAAGGCAGCAGCTTGACGGAAGACAAGATCTATCCATTTGTTTTTGAAAAAAAATGTTTTCTCGTTCATGTCAGAACTCGTATCAAGAACGATGATAACTTGTTGATTTTCTCGTGCTAAATGCTTTGAAATCTTTCCATGTAATTCAGTGATTGCTCCAGAGATGCGTTGGTCCTCTTCTGTTTGAAGAAGTGAGGAGAGTTTTTCCAGAATTCCACTCCACCAGAAAGCCAATGCTCCCAGGCCAATAATGTTGAGTACCAATACGATTTGTTGTGCTTTTATCATTGTTAATAGGTTAATAATGCTACCAATCGATTTGACGATAAAGCTCTCTTGAGCATACTCAGCGCCATATCCCAAGGCTTGAGCACTAAACCATGCCCCACCAAAGTAGTACAAGATGGCAACTGACAGCAAAACTATTGAGGTAATGGAAATGATTTTTTTATTTAAAGTAGTGTGAATGGTGTGAGCATAGAGTGTTAATGCAGCCCAAACGAGCATGCCCTGTGTCCATGAGAGAAAAGTGAGATAGCGAATAGCTGGATGCAAGGGTATTGCGGTAATATGACCACCACTCGCGATTTCGGCATATCCTAAGAGGACAGTTTGTCCTAGAGCAGACATCCAACCATCAATGATGTTGCTCCCTACGAGGAGGAGTGCGTTAATATAGGGACCGACAGCAAGAGCAACAAATGCTTCTGGAGCGCTCGTAAGACCAGCCGTACCAAAGAGCGCAGCTTCGGCATCACTCATGCGTAGTTGGACTGCAAGAAATTGAGTTGCACTGACAAGGGCAAACATGGCAACGGTCATGGCTAGCGTTAATTGTAGCCCGTTCAAGGTAACGTAACCGCGACCGATGTTTCCGTAGCCACCACGTTTTTTTTGAATTTTTTCATCTGCAGTATCTACTTTTTTGTTAAAGGGATTGAAAGTTAGGACTTCAAAAGTTAGGTGGGAAATACCATGAATCATACGGCTATAGAAGTTTTGTTTCTTAGTGGCTTCTTCTTTTTCAGGTATTTCTGCTGCTGCTTTGGCTTCTGCTTGCTCTGCTTCTCTAAACATAGAAACGAGGAAGTTGATCATTCCCCAGACAAACAGTGATCCAGTAATACCCATCAAGATAATTTCCAGTAGCGTGTACTGTAAATCAAGACCGAAGAAAAATTGTTGAGCGTACAAAATCCACTGAAAAATCATCGGAACATGAAGTTGCTTTGTTTCGATGCCAACTGTTTTTCGACGGATTAACCATATAATCATAATGAGCAGTGGGAAGATGCTGGAGTTCCAAGGACCGGAAGCATCTGACGTGAGCATTCCCACCAGGCCGTATTGTTCTAGTTCACCATGAGTGGCAAAGTGGGCAATTTGTTGAAAGACTTCTACTACGACAGTGGCACCTTCTGCAGAAGACGTTGCAATTGCTCCGATAAATTGCAAAGCAGCAAAACTAAGCGTAGTCATACCAATACTGATAGCAGCAATTCGTTTGAAGCGTTCTAGGCCAAACTCACCGGTAATGATTTCCATAAGTGAAAGTGAAATAGGGATAACCATCACTACTAACAGCAGGTTTAAGATCCAGATGCCATGTGTGCCAAAGAGTTGTGAAATGAGAGCAACGTTTTCAACGGAGTCGTTATGAAATAATGAGACATAGCTAACAAAGATAGAAGCAATGATAACAAACGGGATGAGAAGTTTACGAAACATGATTGTAAATAAATCTATTTCAGATAGTACGATGTATGTAAGTATACAATAAAAAAATGTTCAGTAATCACTAATAAAGTGGATTTATAGTCTTCTGCTGTCATATGCCCAATGAAGTAGTGCTTGGCGTTGACGAGGACGGCAACTCAGGTCGCCTTTTTGACAGTTGGCGATTATTTGACCGATGTGTCTTCTAAACGCTTTCCAACGCCTGATCTGACGCTCATCCTCATCGGGGATGCGTCTACCCATATAGTACCGACAGTACCACTGGAACCATCCACGTGGATCTTCTTCATAAATCCAACCCTTTTTTTGCCACACAGATAAAGGCTGGCTGGCATCAATCCCAAAAAAGTTGAGTGAGGGATCCTTTTTTTTCGGACTTAGTTTTGCATTTTTGAACCAATCTTTTGGGAACTCATCTGAACAGTCAGTCATGTATTTGCCTCCAAAGACGCCTAGTTCAAGCATTTCTTTGGGAGTAAGGTCAGGTTGAAATTCAGGGTGAAAGTTCTGTCCCGTAGGTTCTGAAAGAACATAGTGGTACTGTTTTTGCATTTTGTCAGATACAGTGACGATTTTTCCATACATAGTTTGAGTATAGCATTCTGCTCTGAGAAAAACTTAGATGCTGGTACAATGCGTAGTGATGAAAAAGCCTCGAAACAGAGAACCCTACAACTTTTCGCGAGAGTTGATTGATCTTCGGAAGGAAAAAGTTGGAAATGTTTGTGAAGTGTGTGGAAGCAGTGATCGCTTATTTGGCCACCATTTAGTGCCGTATTTTTTGGCTCGAAAAAATCCAATTTTGGCACCGCATTTACTTACTAGGATGGAGAACTTACAGATTGTGTGTGAAAAGTGTCATGACAAGGCAGATGCAGATCAGTGGACCTGGTCGGATATCCAGCTAGCACAGATCGCGTGGGCTCTGTTTAACATCGATTTACAAATAACTTTAGATGGCCAGAAAAAGAAAAAGAGAAAGAGAAGAAAACGTCATCGCAAAGGCAAACGCAAAAATACTGAGAGTGATGGCACATGATAGTTTCATACGCAACAACTGAGTCTTGCTATTGGTAAAGTGCAAGTGGAGTGGAATGGAGACACACTCCGACCGAGTAGTGCAGAAATCATTGCTATCAAATGGATTACTCAAGAGGAATTGCTTGCTCACAAGAAGGGGTACTCAGGTATGACACCACATGGGGTCGAAAGAGTTTTCAGTACTTAGTTTAGAGATGATCGGTAGTATCTGCCTCAGCTTCAGCTTTGGTGACGTGAATCACGCCATCAACATGGTGAGGTGGAGCGTAGATAGTATAGAGTTTAAGTTCATTTTCTGAAGAGCTATTGATGATGTTGTGTTTGGTTCCAGCCGGGACGATAACAACATCTCCATCACCAACTTCTCTTTCTTCACCATTCATGATGACTTTGCCTGTCCCAGCTTCAACGCGAAAAAATTGATCGGTCGTGGCGTGTACTTCCATACCAATATCTTCTTTTGGCTTCAAGCTCATGAGCACTAATTGCAAGTGTTGGGCAGTGAAGAGCACGTGGCGAAAATTGCTGTTACTTTGGGTGAGTTGTTCGATGTTATCGATGTATCCTGTCATAATATCTTCAGCATATACCTTGTTGTGCGGGTTTTCAAGAATGGTGGTTCATATAGAATGAAGCTATGACTAAAAAACAAAGGCAGCTGGTTGTTTCTCTCATAATTGTGCTCTTGACTGGATTGGGTGTGTCTGTGAATTCTCGATCAGAGAAAGCAATTGAAGAAGTGGTAGATGTTGTCGCTGAAACTCAGCAACCTGAAGAAAGTATGTCCGACACTTACTTGGTTACCCGCATCGTTGATGGGGATACCTTCGAAATTGAAAGTGGTCAGAAGGTGCGGTTGATTGGGATAAATACCCCCGAAAAAGGAGAGTGCTATTTTGATGCGGCAAGCAACAAGCTTTCGGAATTAGTGTTAGATAACAAAGTACGACTTGAGAAAGATGTTTCAGAAACCGATCGATATGGTCGGCTGTTAGGGTATGTCTATGTTGGTGATGTGTTTGTAAATGAAGTGATGGTTGCCGAAGGCTTTGCGCAGGCGACGAGTTATCCGCCAGATGTGAAGTTTCAAGATGTTTTTAGGGAATCAGAGCGGAGTGCACGAGAAAATCATAAGGGCTTTTGGTTGAATTGCGAACTTTAGTTTATTTTTTATACTTTTCAAACTCATCACGCCCCACACGCTCACTTGGCGGAATTGGAGCAAAGCCGAGGAAGGCATAGAAGTCATCTTCCGATTCAAAGGTCTTAACTTCACCGGTAACTTTGATTTTTATACCATGCTCTGACAGAGAGAAACCTTGCTTGAGAGCAATTTGGCGCAGCACTATGTTGTGTTGTTTATCACCAGTGAAATGTTGAATAAAGCTTCCCCACTCTGCAAGTGGTGCAAATTTGGTATCAACCTGCCAACCTTCATCAGTAATGACGCTGACTAAGTTATCTCCGGCAACTAAGGTTTTTTTAACGAAGGGCAGTGAAGTGATTAAGTCGGCAACTTTTTTGGGTGAGTGAGTGGCAACACCCACGTCGATATCTCCAACGGTAGGGGCTTCGCGACGCAGGCTTCCTAAAAACACAATTCGCGAAGTTAATCCTGAGTCTTCTAGTGAAGTTTTAAATTTCTTAGCTACAGAAAAAGCATCGTTGTAGGGAATACGTGCTTTCCCATGCTGTAATTCCAGGGCTTCGATAAGCGCTTGTTCACTTTTTTCTCCAAAGCCAGTCAGTCCTTGAACCTGGCCATGTTTGGCTTTAGTGAGTAATTTTGAGACAGCTGTTTGTGGGTCATCAAGATCAAAATTTTCGGCTAATTTTTGAGCCTTTTTGGCTCCGATGCCATGTATCTTCATGAGTGGATACATGCCTCCAGGGAGTTTAGCGACATATTTTTGAAATGATGCGATGTTTCCAGTGGTGAAAAGTTCGGTAAGTTTTTTGCTGATAGACTCTCCGATTCCGGGAAGTGAGTCAAGATACTCAGTAAATGCTGCGGGGTTAGCAGTATGTTTTTTGAAGACATCCAGCAGCTGTTCATTTTGGTGCTGAATGACTATTCCGGCTTCTTCGTAGGCGCTGGCTCGGTAGCGATTTCGTGGATCGGTACCTAGTATTTGAGAGATGAACGAAAAGACTTCTGCGATCTCATCATTAGACATAGAAGCGGAGAGTGAAAGTTGCATTGCTAGCTTTACTATACATTATCACATAAGCAAATGCATGGTATTATAAAGCGCAATGAAAAGTATACCTGATTCAGAGCAAAAAAAATGCGTTGTGATAGGAGGTGGTTTAGCTGGCCTAGCCACTGCGGCAGGCTTAGCGTACCGTGGGTATTCAGTCATTCTGATTGAGAAAAACAAAGACCTTGGTGGCCGCGCTCGAGTTTTTAAGCAGAAAGGGTTCACTTTCGACATGGGTCCGTCATGGTACATGATGCCAGAAGTGATCGAGTCATTTTTTGCTTCTGTTGGGAAAAAAAGTAGTGACTACTACAGTTTACGTGAGCTATCGACAAAGTATCGAGTCTTTTCTGATTCCCACAAACCAATTGATATTGTTTCAAATATACAAAAAAACTTAAGACTTTTTGAGACTCTTGAGCCAGGAAGCAGAGCAAAGCTTGTTTCTTTGATTACCAAAACGAACGTCGCTTATACACTTTCTATAGAGTTACTGGCACGAAAGTATGACTCGTTTCTTTCATTGCTTACTCCAAAAACAATGTTAGCCGGATTACGGCTTCTCAGCCAGTTTAATCCGTTTCAAAGTTATGAGCGATTTATCACGACACAACTATCACACCCGTTGATACAAAAAATTCTTCAGTTTCATACCGTGTTTCTAGGTGGATCTCCAAAGAGAACACCAGCTCTCTATAGCATTTTAATTGCCTCAGATTTTAAAGGAAAAATTTGGTATCCAGAGGGAGGCATTGGTCAGTTACCCAAGGCTTTGGAAGCACTATGCAAAGAATTTGGAGTCACTATCAAGACGGAAGAAGCTGTTACGAGCGTACACATTGACGATGAAACAAAGCGAGTTACTTCCGTGGATACGACACAGGGAACATATGATGCTGACATCTTTGTAACTACTGCCGATTATGCCTACTTCGATATACATCTGCTTCCAAATGAGTACAAAGAGTACTCTAAAGACTACTGGGAAAACAGAGAATATGCAATTTCGAGTGTGTTAGTATATCTTGGTCTTTCCAAGAAAATTCCTGAGTTGCAGCATCACAACTTTTATTTCCAGGATGATTGGAATGATCATTTTAGTACGATTCAAAATTCTACTGAGTTTCCAAAAAAACCCTGTTATTACGTTTGTGCTCCATCAGTTACAGACCATACAGTGGCACCTAAGAATGCAGAAAACCTGTTTATACTGGTTCCTGTGAGTGTCCAAACAAAGCAGCACGGAGTTGATGAGTACGTGGAGCACGTACTTGATCACGTTGAGGCGACAACAGGAGCTGAAATTCAAAAGCATATTGTGTATAAAAAAATCTTTGCTCAAAAAGATTTTGCTCATGAGTTCAACGCTTACAAAGGCAATGCTCTGGGACTATCGCATTCGTTGCTGCAGTCCGTGTTTATGCGACCTCGAATGAAAGCGAAGCAGTTATCGAATCTCTATTTTGCTGGACAGTTTACTCAACCAGGAATCGGGGTGCCGATGGTGCTGCTTTCTGCACAGTATGTTATTGATGAAATTCAAAAAGATAGTGCGTAATGTCAAGAAAAAAACTCATTTTTAAGAATGCTAGTACTACCTATTTTTATAGTAGTTTGTTTTTCCCTAAAGACACCTGGGAAAAGGTGGCGACACTCTATGCGTATGTTCGAACAGCTGACGACTTTGTTGATGAAGTGCCCCAGCAGCCTGAAACATTTGCTGCGTTTGTTCAAGAAACCCAAAGGATTTGTGAGTACTACGCGCTTGCTAAAAAAGTTTCTAGTTCTTGGAAGGCTGGACGGCATCTAGTTGCCGAGTATCACCAGAGAACTGAATACACTGATATTATTCAACCGTTTGTAGAACTAATGTTTGCATATCATATTTCATTTTTATGGGTACATGCCTTTTTATATTCGATGATGAGTGATCTATCAGCAGATGGGGACTGGATTAGATATACAACCCGCAAAGAAGTGAATCAGTATATTTATGGTAGTGCCGAAGTGATTGGATTGATGATGAGTCAAATTTTAGGATTACCAAAGCAGGCACAAATAGCAGCTCGTAAGCAAGGGGCTGCGATGCAGCAAATAAATTTTATTAGAGACATTCACGAAGACTGTGAGTTACATCGCACCTACATGGCTAGTGAGGTGCTCGAGAAGTATGGGTTGAGTAAGTTGTGTGATATTCCTGAAACTTCAAACCGACATCACCAATTTGCAGCATTCATTCGGGATGAAATTTCTCTCTATAGAATTACTCAGACCGAGGCAGAAAAAGGATATGGGTATATTCCATACAGATACCGCATTCCTATTGCGACAGCGGCACGGCTCTATGCATGGACGGCAGATCAAATCGAGGCTGACCCCCACATTGTATTCAGAAAAAAAGTCAAACCAAGTAAGTATCGCGTGTTTGGTACGTTATTGGTAGTCGCGTTACGAGAGGCTTTCAGGTAATCATGCAGATCTCACATTTTGCTTATTTCTTTTTTCATCTTGTGGTTCTGACTTCTTTGATACTAGGAAAGATGCTCTACCCAAAAATGAAGGTGCCAACAAAAACTGAAGTTTTCAGCTTTCTTCCGATTTCATTGGTTTTTATTGTGTGGGATTATTTGGTTACCGATGTGTGGTGGAGTTTTAACCCCACCTTTGTGCTCGGGTTTACTCATGTACCATTCTTGAGGCTTCCCATTGAAGAGCTCCTTTTTTTTGTGACGGTACCCTATGCATTAGTCACTTTTTTAAAGAATTTGCATGATCATATCCCAGATAAACAGATTGTAATCCCAAGAAAGGTGTCAGTGGCACTGAGTCTTTTATATCGAACTTCTCTTGTAGTGGGGCTGTACTTTTCTTTTGTTCAGGAAAAATGGTACACGGTTATCGTAGTATTAGGACTTGCACTTACTGGTACACGGTTATTGAATCAAACAGCAGTTACTATTGGTTTACTTTTTACACTTTTTACAACATTACTTTTTAATTACTACCTGACATCTTTACCAATCGTTCTCTATACTGATATATATAAAACCGGGGCACTGGTGGGCACTATTCCAATTGAGGATTTTGGGTATGCCGCACTTTTGTATCTCTGGATAGTAAAGGCTCTCTATGCCAGAAAATGTTCTGACTTTTTTGAGACATAAACACGATATTGATACATACCTGCTTTCTCTTTTACAAAGCAAGCGAAAAGCGTTTGTGGCTCATCAATTTACTTCTTCGTTATTTGAATATTTGGAATTATTTGTACAATCAGGAAAGACGGTTCGTGGGTCCCTATTTCTCGAAGCAGTTTTTGAGTTTGATCCAGACGCTTCTTTAGAAAAATATCTCCCAGTTGCAGCTGGTATCGAGCTGATTCACAGTTCTTTGCTTATTCAAGATGATTTTATGGATCAAGACGATTCCCGTAGAGGTATGGTGGCACTACATTCAAAAGAATATAAACATGCGCAACAACAGTTGTTTAGACGACCAGGTGTATATGCTCCGAGTGCAGTTATGTGTGCCACAGATATTGTTTTTTTCTTGGCCTTTGAACAAATTGGTTCGGTAGTACATGATGCTCAAAAAGTTTGGTATTTCATGGCTCAAGAATATGCTCACGTTGGTTTTGCTCAATGGCAAGATGTGGTGTTTGCTCATGAAATGAGTCAGAGTAATAAACTGAAAGAAATTGAGAATGTCTACAAATATAAAACCGCTCGCTACACGTTTGTGATGCCGGTTCTTGCCGCAGGATTACTGTGTGGAGTTTCTGAAAATGCGCTCAAAGATCTTGAAGCCATTTTGGAGTCTATCGGGATGATTTTTCAAATTAGAGATGACCACTTAAGTTTGTTTGGAGATGAGATGGTTACCGGGAAACCAGTCGGCGGGGATGTGATAGAAAATAAAAAAACCATGCACCGATACTACTTTTTTAAAGCGCTTTCTAAACTTCCTAAAAAACAACGAACAGAAGTGAGCGCTTTGTATGGAAAACAAGCTTTAACTCAACAAGAAATTCATAGTATTCAGCAGTTACATGATGAGTTTGGTGTGACAGAAATAATGCAGAAGAAGATCGATACCTACATACATAGCATTGCTACAAAAACAAACAAACTACCCGTTTCGAAAGAGTTTAAAAAGCAGCTGATGGTGATGACTCGTTTTGTTGCAGAGAGAGAGAAATAATCTCACTGGGACTAACAGTGAGATACCTCAAGTGGTGCTATGGGCTATATGAAAAAGAATGAGCTCCTTATTACTAGTATTCCCGTGGTACTATTTTTGTTCGCTCTTGCCCTACGTATTTTTTTTCTTGATAGAATACCTTGGGGATTTCAGTGGGATGAGGCATCGTATGCATACAATGTATACTCAATTCTTAAGACAGGTAAAGATGAATGGGGTGTATCGTTCCCAGTATTCCTTGAAGCATTTGGGGACTTTAAGCCAGCACTGCTGAGCTATTTGATGATTCCATTTTTTAGCTTTTTTACAGTTAATGAGTTCTATGCTCGTCTTCCGGTTGCACTGTTA
Source organism: Pseudomonadales bacterium (assembly GCA_020632255.1). Lineage (GTDB taxonomy): Bacteria > Patescibacteriota > Microgenomatia > UBA1400 > PJMF01 > CG1-02-43-31. Next base: position 111,387 of record JACKFX010000002.1, on the reverse strand, counting down.
GCCAGTGCTGGAATAATAGCTTTTTACTACATCGTAAAAAAACATACTTCTTTTTTTGGACCCTTGGGGTTTGGGAAAGTCAACACTGCTTCACACAGTGCTTGCTTTGGAAGATCCAGACTTCAGGTCAATTCAATTACTTGGAGAAATAGGTACGAGGTAAGTTTGTAGAGGATCGAGAGGAAGAAGGGGCGCTCAATCACTCTTCTGAGTTTTCAAGCGACAACAGCAAAAGTTTTTCTTGCCCTGTGTCTTAATCAACTCCTAACACAAATATTTTTCCGTTGGGATAGATTCGTAGTTCATACTGATTTGATTGGGGAAACTGAATTGCCAAAAAATCGGTAAGCTCAATAACCTTCTCTGTTTGAAGGATAGGATATCTGCTTTTTAAAAAATAGGCAATTTTGTACAGTGAGAAATCCAGATATGAATCTTGTTGCTTATTGTCTAAGATTCTGGCATGATCTGATCCCCGATCACAAGTGACGAAATAATGACCATTTTTTGTATCCATTCCGATTCTGGCATGAAGGCACCTCTGTTGGAGAGAAGCATCGTCAAGATGAATCATATACCAAGAAGTAGGATCAGTTGTCGTTATGTACTCACGCGTACGTGATGGCCAAGTTTCTTGTGTCTTCCATTGAAGGCAGGTCATTTTAGTCGCCCATTTTAGAGAAAATGGGACAACACTACGTACAACAAGCCCATCATGCTGTGGTAAATCATAGGTTGTGATTTCCTCATTCATGCAACGATACGCTTCGGCTAAATCGGTATACAGTAATCCTTGAGGTTCTACGACAACAGTTGGGAGTGATAAACCATTTTTGGTCAGCCACATTCTGTCTCGTATTTTTTTAGGGACTTCTTTGGTAGGTTGGGGTTCGAGTTCGTGATTTTTCATTTTTATACAGGTTCTGCATATAAAATTGTACATGGTTTTTTAAGCATTTTTTCTGGATTACACATCCCTGTCAGATGCATAATAAACGAAAAACCAATAACGTGCAGACCAATTTTTTCTATGAGATACGCAGCATGAGTTGCTGTGTTTCCAGTCACAAGCGTATCATCATAGAGAAGGACATTTTTCCCTTCTGGGAAGATACCTGTTTGAATTTCAAGTGTAGATGTTGCATACTGCATTTCAAAACTAACTTGCTCTACATTCCCAGGAAGCTCATCTTTTTTTCTTATTTGGATGAACCCTGCACCAAGAGTGTGTGCTAATGCTCCACCAACGACAAAGCCTTGAGATTCGAGTGAGGCGACGTAGTCAATTGGTGTATTCCACTTTAAGAATTCTTGAGCTAGTGCATTAACAGTATTTTTCAGAGATTCTTTATTTGCGTAGACTGGGGCTAAATCTCTAAAAGTAACCCCTTTTTTGGGAAAGTCTTCTATGTGTCTGATTAACGGTTTAATATCGTTATACATAGTAGTAATCCACTTTCTTGGTATGTAGTTGCTATGTATGCACAGTATAATACATTATTGGTGGTAAGATGTGCATCTTACAGAGGCTACATATTTTTTTGTAAATTGGAGCAGATTATAGTCCTTGTTTGATTTTTTGCAAGAAAAATTAGTTGAGTGCAGCAGAGTGGCTGGAACTTTCCGAGTTATGTCTAGAGGATGGTGATGAATAGTTCTACTTTTTTAATGTGATTTTATTTATGAAATCGCTGTACTAAGGAATCATGGAGCAGTCCATTTGATGCAATCAATGTTTCGGTAGAAAACGAAATTGGTTCACCATTAAAGTCAGTCACGTTTCCACCAGCTTCCGTAACTATGGCTGCTGTGGCAGCAAAGTCCCAGAGGTTTGTTTTGGCTTCGATGATAGCATCAAGTTTGCCTTCTGCCAGGAAGTGATAGCTCCAGGTGTCGCCAAAACCTTTGAGGCCAGCAATGTCTTTGTTCAGCTGTGAAAGTGTTTCTAACTTGCCCCGAGAATCGAAGTATCTGATGCTGCCCACGCTGATGTACGCGTTAGCCAAATTTGAAATTGTGCTGACATGTATTTGTGTGGTTTCGTTCAAAAATGCTCCCTTGTTTTTTTCTGCAGTAACTCGCTTTTTGAGCAGTGGTGCGTTTGAAATTCCTAAGATCAGCTCGTCACCCTCGAATAACGCCAATTCGGTGGCAAAGTGTGGAATGCCGCGCGAGTAGTTTTTGGTACCGTCAATGGGGTCGATGACCCAGGTATATTCTTTGCGGTTGCTATCACTGCCATATTCTTCACCCACGAATCCATGCTCCGGATATGCTTTTGAAATAATGTCACGAATTATTTCCTCTGCATTTTTGTCGGCTACTGTTACGGGAGAGCCATCATCTTTTTGAGTAGTAGTCAGGTTGGGATTTTGAAAATACTCGACGATGTGATAGTCTCAGCGGCATGGACGGCTTTGAGGCCGGTGGTGAGGAATGGAGAAGTGTGCATGAGGGCATTGTACACTAAGATTCAAACTGGTTGGGCAAGAACAGATGACTACTGAATTGAGTCTTCAAGTTCTGATGGCACATAGTCTCTGTGAATCTTTAGGAGATTAAACTCATCGTCAAAAAGAAAAACGGTGCCGTTTTTTGCTTGGTAGATGGAAATTTCATAATCGGTTCCTACAAAGATGAGATTCGACAACAGCCACTCAAAAACATCTCATTTTTTATGCAGATGTAAAAGCTCTCGGTTTTATTACATCTCCATAGGGTATTGAACTCAATACAGACAAATAAACCTACTTGAGATATAATACCACCAATGTTGTTATCAAATAATGCACACCATAACGCTTGGTATTACGCCCCAATTGGGAGGTGTGTGTTTCTGATGCAATAATTTCATAATAATTTAACACAATGTCACAAACCTCCTAAATGGAGGTTTTTTTGTGCGTGGAAAGGAAAAAATGAAAAAAAATATACTAAATCTGCCAAGAGCGATGAAAAAACTTTATGCTCTAACTGAAAAAAGACCAATAGATGTGTCTTTGAGCGAGAATCCATTAGGATGTTCTCCTATGGTTTCTAGTGCTCTAAAACAGATGCGGGTGGATTTCAATGATTACCCATCACCAAATGGTAAAAAACTGCGAAAAAAACTTTCAGAAAAGTTTTTGCTAAACATAGATAATTTTTTTGTTGCAAATGGATCTGAATCGATCATCAATGATTTGCCAAAAGTTTTTTGCACAGTTGGTGATGAGGTTATTATTCCAAAGCTAACATTTCCAATGTTTGCAGTTTGTTCTGAATTAGCAGGGTTGAATGTTTTATCTGTAGAAATGACAGATGACTTGGGAGTTGATTTAGAAGGAATAATAAATGTCATCTCTGACAACACAAAAATGATCTTTTTATGTAATCCAAATAATCCTACTGGATCAGTTTTACCTAAAAACAAAATTATGCAATTTATCAATCAAGTACCTAAAAATGTGCTAGTGGTTGTAGATGAGGCTAATATCGAATTCGGAGGCAAATCTGTTATTGGTGAGATTGGAAATCAAAAAAATCTAATTGTGCTTCGAACCTTATCAAAAGGATTTGGCTTGGCAACACTCAGGATTGGTTTTATGGTGGCAAATCAAAACATTATTCAGAAACTGGAAGAAGAAACTCCTATTTTTCAGATTAGTGGTATTAGTGAGCAGTTAGCTTGTGTTGCATTAGATGATGATGAATTTATCCAAAGAACTAGGGAAGTTACTGCAAAACAAAGATTATTTTTACAAAATAAATTGACAGAGATAGGATTTACCATTTTCCCGAGTGAAGCAAATAATTTATTTGCGAAAATACCCAATAGCTTGTCAGAAAAGCAGTTTGTAAAAAAATTATCTGAAAAAGGTATCTCAGTTGTGATAGGTTCAAACTTTGATGGATTTGATGACTCATTTTTTAGGGTGAGTATTAGAGACGAAGTAACGAATCAAAAATTCATTCAAAAAATTGAGGAAATTATGAAGGAAGCTATGTAAACGAATATCAATGTATGTTCGTGCATATGCGTGTATGTGACCCCACGCGGAATCGAACCGCGCTTTGCAGGATGAGAACCTGCCGTCCTAGCCGATAGACGATGGGGCCGTCTGCTGCTGTAACGAGAGGATTATACCATGGGGGCCAAAGGTTGTGAATTCGATCTTGCCAGATGTCAGTAAGGGTTACACATTGCTCTTTGCACAAGATGTTTGCTACCATATTTGCACAGATACATGCACATAAAAGAGCTGCCATTTTCATCATTCCGCGACTCAGAACTCTGGGAAGCATTTATTACGGAAAAGTTGACGCCTTTTGAAAAAAATCTCCCTGACTACTTAAAGTACTGGTACGTCGAAAGTCAAGAAAACTCCAGTGCGTATCCCAGCCAAGGACTGCTCAAAACCCCGTTTGATTTCCTCGACTATAAACAGCGCGGTATGGTGCCGATCAAAGAGATGATCCGCATTCTTCGGGTGCGTCAGTACTTTTTGGAAGTCTTTAACCATCCCGAGCGGATTGCTGCGCTCAAAAAAGTTCAACGAAAGAAGTTTGTGGCTCCTGGCAAAGTTGCCAGTGCCGTTATGGAACAAACTATTGCCGATGATTTAGCTCTGTCTATTTCAGATTTAGGTATTCGCGTGGTTGGTTCCCAGCGCGAGCGGGTTTCGCGTAAGTTTAGGTTCAATCACGGTCCCTTTGTAAAGTTGGGTAAGTATGCTCGTTCAATTTTGGTTGGTTCGGCTATGCCAGATGCGTGGGGCAGTGTCTATGCTATCTCTACTATGGCGCAGTGTCTCTCGCTGGTGGGGGTGCCGCGTAATGGTCCGTTTAATGAAATTGCCCGACAGGTTGCTTTGGCAGAACAAGTCTTTACGGCCTTAGAGGAGAGTGAAGTCCTGATTGGCCGCAGCTACTACGAGAAGAAATTTTTACTCGAACACTGGAAGCACAACGTCATGGGTGTGCTCGATGCCGATCCCCAAAAAGCCTTGGTACGTGGAAAGGCACTCTACAAAGTGGGTGTGCGGACCTTCCGCGTCTACTCACCAGAGCCAGGACTCTCAGTAGTGCGCACGGTCAGAGCTCTGCGCAAAGCCTTTGGCGATGAGATTGAAATCTTTGCCGGCCAAGTGGTCGATGTCACCCAAGCCAAACAAATTGAGGAAGCCGGTGCAGATGGCCTCTACATTGGTATTGGCGGCGGCGGTCGCTGTATTACCGGGGTCCGCAGTGGCAGTGTGATTGACTGGCCAATTTTATTGTGGGAGTTACGAGGCCAAGTTTCGATCCCGATTATTGTCGAAGGTGGTGCGAGTGATCATATTGCTACCTCACTTGCTTTGGGAGCTTCTGGCATTGGTGTCTCTCGCGCAGTAGCTGGCGGTACGGTTGAGTCTCCTGGTGGTATGCTGTATTACGTAGACGAAGACGGTGAGTACTTTAAGCCATACGGCGGAGAGGCTTCAGCTCGGACCAAGTACCTCGACAACAAAATGTTGCCATTCCAAATGCCATCATTTGTTGAGGGTGGGATTAAAAAAGCTCACATGCGGCACTTGCCGTATGGCGTTCCCACTATTCCCTTCCATGTCCACAACCTGACAGAAGATATTATTTTGTCACTGGTGTTCAGAAGTGTTGAGGATGTGGTTCAGTTTCAGGCACTCGATCCGTCACCAATTAGACGCAATACGCCACAAGGTACGTGGCAGCAGAATACACATTAAGTGAGCTCATTTCTATAAAAGACATCAGTGTCAGTCATTCTGTCAGCTTGGCAAGCGTTCTGAAGTATTGTTGATGACATGAAAGTGCTTTGAGTGTTACTATCAGAATTATGGCTAAGAAATTGTTTAATCTATTGACCCTCCCTGCTGGGATTTTTTTGTTTGCTTTTGTTTTGAGAGTTTTTATGCTTGGACATATTCCTTGGGGATTTCAGTGGGATGAGGCGTCTTATGCCTACAACGCGTATTCAATTCTTAAAACAGGTAAAGATGAGTGGGGGGTTTCGATGCCTATTTTTTTGGAAGCCTTTGGAGATTTTAAGCCAGCTCTATTAAGTTATTTAATGATTCCATTTTTTACACTGTTCTCAGTCAATGAATTTTTTGCTCGATTGCCAGTAGTACTATTAGCATCTTTAGGAGTTGTAGCGTTTTATTATATAGTCAAAAAGCACACTACAAGCTTTAGTGGTGCTTTGGCGGCGGTGATAATGGCTATTACACCATGGCACATGCATTACAGTCGGATCGCATTTGACCCTATGGTTTCGTTGAGTTTTTTGTTGATTGGTTTAGCTTTTTTTCAAGAAATACATGCGTATAAAAAAAGATTAATAGGTATATTTTTCTTTTTGTTAGCAATGTACACCTATAATGCCTCACGCTTTTTTGTACCACTATTGATTGTGGTGCATGAGTGTTTTTTTACCTACTCAGGAAATGTTAAAAGGTACTTTCAAGAAAATGTTGCAGTTTTTTTAGCGGGCGGATTATCAGTTTTGTTAATATTTGTTGCAACATTCGGGAGTTCCGCTGGTGATCGAGCTCGCACAGTGTTTTTTTGGAATAAAGACGTTGCTCATGCTCAGGTTGAGAAGGGTATTTATAGAAGTGTGGTGACTGGGTTGCCATTGATAAGAGTATTTCATAATAAAGGGATTTACATTTTTGATCTGTTTTTCACTCAATACTTAAGCCACTTTAGTCCTGGGTTTTTATTCCCACACTCTAATCAAAGTCCGGCTTATGCATTTTATGAGCATGGTTCATTGTTGTATTTCTTTATCCCCTTTTTATTTTTGGGACTTATGTTTGGAAAGAAAGATTCAACCTGGTGGTTTTTCTTGGCATGGTTATTAGTTTCTCCAATTCCATCAAGCTTGACGAACGGAGCTCCAAACGGAAATCGTGCGCTGATTATGGTTCCTGCCTTGGTTTATTTTACTGTAGTAGGAATCGTTTTTTTGTATGAGGCGATTGCTAAGAAACTTCATCCGGTTTTTTCTTGGGCAATTTGGCTGGGAATAGTTTTCGGCATGGTGTTTAACGTCGCACTGTATCTGCGTGACTTTTACTTGCTCTTTCCCGAGCAGTCAGAGCCGTATTGGCATGGATTCTATTCGGAAGCAGCCAGAGACATTTATGTAAAACAACATGGCTATGACAATGTGTTTATGTCTGAAACAGACACTCAGGTCTACATCTTTTTTGCTTGGTACAACTTAATTGATCCAGTACATATTCAGTCATTAGCTGAGACACGTGAGCACGGTAACATAAATGGGTTAGGAAGGGTTGAAAATATTACTATTACTACAGTCAAATCAAATGTCGCTCCCTGCATGTTAAAAAAAGAAAATAGCTTACTAATTTCGGCGGCATCTGATGGGGAAATGTTTCCTAATGGCATCAAGCCAGTAAAAGAATATTATCACCTGACCCGATACCAGCCACAAGACCAGCTGGCACTTCGAGTTTATGACAGCACACAGTTCGACGAAACAGAGCGATCTCTTGTGATGAAGCTTTGTGATGATGCTACAGCACAATAAAGGATCTAGTGCGGGTTATTATCTGTGAATTTTTTGATAGCAAATGCTTAGTTTAAGTACCAGACTGCAATATTGAGCAAGGCAGCAAAACTCACCCAAGCAATGTAGGGGACCAAGAGCCATGCGGCGGTTCTATTGAGTGGAAAGAGACCTCTAATGAGGGAGACAATCATCGTCCACAGTAGTCCAATCACAATGATGGCTAACCCTAGTTGTTTGGCTCCAAAAAAGACAATCGACCACAATGCATTGAGCACCAGCTGGCCAAGAAAGAGCTTAATCAGTGTATCCTTTTTTTTCGATTTGACAGTGTGCCAAATTAAGTACAACGAAATTCCCATCATCGTATAGAGCGTGATCCAGACAGGTCCAAACAACCAGTTAGGTGGATTGAAGAATGGTTTAGTGAGCGTTGCGTACCAGGTTGGAATAGAAGAAATAGAAAAAAAAGAACCAATTACTCCAGCTAACTGAGAGATTAGAATGGAAAATACGAGTAGAAAAAAATTGTTTTTTGGTAAGATAGACACACTTAGAGTATAGCAGATTTAATTAGTAAAAAGCCCCACAAATATTGTGGGGCTTTTTTTCACTTGGCTCTTTAATTGTAGGAAAATAAGAGACTAGATTTTTTGAAATAATACTCCTTGCTCGTTCTGAGCAAGGAGGAATTCGTCCTGATCTATTGTCAGGGTTAATTCCCCCCCCGGAGCTAGCTCGTGGATATCTATGGTGCTGTCACCATAGTTTCCTCTAGCCCCCCCCGTGTAGTGTTTTGTATGCCTAAGCCAGACATATTCTGTCTTGCTTAGGTTTTTTACTAAGACAACGAATGAGTCACCGAGAAACCCGACTTTTCGTTTTTTTTCAACTCCAATGTCATTTTGTTTCATTGTTATTCTCCTTGTTAAATGGCCAGGACGGCTTTTTTTTGCAACTAGTACAAAAAAAAACGACCGTCAATTGACTGGCCGGTTGTAATTACGTATCGCGCAGCGCGATACGTCAAGGCGTTGTTGTCTAATTACTAGTATATCATGCACTCATACCTATGTCAATGTGTACACCTTTATTACTCATGGATGCAAGTGTAGGATGCTAATGTCAAAAATTTACTACTCAACAGAATTCAGGCGTTCGTTACTAGCATTTTGTTGTAGTATTTTTCTTCTGAACTAAGCAAGCTGCACTGTTTGTTCCTAGTGTGTGGATGAATAAGATGTGTAATGTACAAGTAGTAATGCACCAACTCAATGTAGTGGTGCATCAACTCTGGGTACCTACGCACAGAACTTTTAAACGCTAGGAAAAGGCAGATTTAGGGAGTATACTAATTTTTCTGGAGGTAACAGAATCAAAACTTATGAAACAAAAAGGCTTACTGACTATTTTCTTAATTGTATTTATCGACTTATTGGGGTTTGGTCTAATCTTGCCCCTTTTGCCTTTCATTGCAGAGAAATTTCAGGCTAATCCACTTCAAATTGGACTTCTTGCTGCTGCATACTCATTCTTTCAGTTTATTGCAGCTCCAATCATGGGACGACTCTCGGATAGATACGGACGTAAGAAGTTGTTATTTATTTCTCAATTGGGAACTGTGGCCGGTTTCATCCTCTTAGGTGTTGCTCATACCTTACCACTCTTGTTCTTAGCTCGAATTGTAGATGGTATCACTGGTGGAAATATTTCAATTGCACAAGCCTATATCGCAGACGTGACTACAACAAAAGATCGTGCAAAAGGTATGGGAATGCTGGGGGCTGCCTTTGGACTTGGTTTCATCTTTGGGCCTGCTCTTGGTGGTTTCTTATCACAGTGGGGTTTCTGGGTACCGGCTTTCTTTGCCGCTGGTATTGCTGGTATAGCGGCGATTTCTACTGCGCTCTTCTTAGAAGAAACAGTTGATGTCAAAGCTGCGGTTACAAAAAAGCAAGCAAGCTTTTCATTTTCAAAACTGAAAGAAACATTAGCTACACCGGTGTTGGGAATATTAATTGGGGTTTTCTTTTTAATTAGTTTGGCATTTTCTGCCATGCAGGGTACGTTTGCACTTTGGAGCCAAGATACACTTGGATGGGGTCCAACCCAAACGGGCTACTTATTTGCCTATATCGGTGTGATGTCTGTAATCATGCAGTTAGTAGTCTTGCCACGAGTGGTTAAGCGTTTTGGTGAGCGAACCGTCTTTAAGATGAGTATTCCCTTACTTGGACTCGGGTTAGCTGGTATTCCACTTTCGATTCATATCGGGTTATTACTGCTTTCTACTGGGTTACTAGTGATGGGAAATAGTTTGGCTAATCCAACCATTCAATCAATTGCATCCGAAAATGTTGACAAAGAAGAATATGGGGGAACATTGGGTTTCCTACAATCTTCTGCCAGTTTGGGCCGCATTTTGGGTCCAGTTCTGGGGGGTGAACTCTATGCGGTTGTTTCGAAGGATGCCCCCTATGTGGCCTCTGGTTTGATCCTGTTTGTGACCTACCTGATTGTCCAAAAGTATATACCTGGTGAAACTATTTTCGAAAAAGTGAAGCGACGCTTCTTTTAAGTATATTTGTTTTCCCAGATGTGTAAGTAGTGTGTATTTATTGATATATCCGTCGAGTTTCATCCTTGCAAGTTCCATTCTGATATAGTAGGATTGGATTTGAAGGGCGATTTTTTCGTCTGTCTTGTCTTTGTACCTAACAGTAAAATGCACGCGTAGCAGGTGTGCACTTAGAAAAGGAAGCATGATAAAAATGCTCAAAAAACATATTCAACAGGTATACGCCCTCTTCAACATTGTGTTGATGCTCTTTCAAACTGTGGCTCCGGCTGCATTTTTAGTAACTCCTGCCTACGCTGCTACCGAGGTTCAAGAAGTTGCTGTTAGTGGAGTTGCACTCTCTTTCGATAAAGACTCAAATGAATTTACTTTAACTGGTGCTGCCAGTGACGCAGTTGACTACGTCCTTTCTTACCGTGGCTCTGATCCAGAACTTCCTGAAGAAGCTGTCATAGGCACTGCTGAAGTTACCGATGGTACTTTTAGCGAGACTATCTATGCCGGGACCTGTTCTGGTGAAGACTGTGTCGCTGACGAAGTTGTCTCTGGTACCGTTGTGTTAAGCAACGCTAACTACAAGGCAGAATACGAAATCACTGATGGTGTACTTTGGCTTCGCTCCGGTGCAGTCGCAACCGTTGCCCAAGTAGAACTTGGCACCAAGTACGTAGCTCCACAAAATGATGACGTTACCATCACCTTTACCAAGTTGCCAGAAAACCCTGGAACACTCTCAATCGAAGAAATCACCCTAACCGACGAGCAAGTCGCCGAACTTGGCGCTCTCAGCACTGTCGCCTACGACATCACTTCGAGCATGGAAGATGGCACATTTGAGTATGAACTCACGTTGCCACGGCCGGAGGGGAGTGATGAAACAGATGTAAAGTATGCAGAAGATCTTTCATCTCTGAAATCAGCAAACTATGTAGAAAGTTTAGTAGTTGGAAAACAACAAAAAGTGAGTGGTCTCACTCATTTCACAATCTTTGTAGTCACTACACCTTCAGCTTTATCTGGCCAAGCATGTATTGATGCAGGTGCATCTACAGCAACAGATTGTTATAACACAATTCAACAGGCAATTAATGCCGCAACTAATGGCTCAACTATTTATGTTCAAAATGGAAACTTTGAAGAAACACTTAATCTTCAAGGTAAGTCTCTTACTATTGATGGTGCAGGTAAGGATGTGACAATTGTTGATGCAGAAGGACTCTCTGGTTATGCGATTAGCAACTTTGGAGACGATACCACAGTTAGAGATTTAACACTTATTGGTAGCAACCATTATGGTTTTAAAGTTTCACACGTTGATAATGTGACTCTAGAGAATATAAAAGTTCAAGATTCAGGAAAGACTGGAATTGATCTAAATACAGTTACCTCAGCATCATTAAGTGATATTGAAGTGTATGATACAGCTGGTGGATTTGGATTAATGCTTTTGGATTCACAAAATGTAACTGTACATAACATTTCAACTTCAGGTAATCCATGGGGAGGTGTTTCTGTTCAGGCAGTAAGTGTTAGTCCAGATAACATCGTATTTTCAGGTTCATTTTCAGCAGCAGAAACAGCAAAGTTTTTACTCGAAAAAGATCCTCCAACATATCCAGCATTTGGATCTGTTACCACACCTAGCTCATTAGGATATGTTGTTTACACATTCCGTGAAGGCGATGACTACATGCAATGGTATTACCAGGAAAGCTTGGCTGATGCCAAAAACTTTGCAATGGGCTTGATGAGCTCAGGATTATTTAGTTACACAGACATTTTAATTTATAACACAGCAGAGGACACATATTGGGTTCTTAAAGGTATGAAAATTCAAGATGCAATTGATGCTTCGACCGATAATGATCAGATCAATATCCTTGCTGGTTTGTTTACTGAAAATATCACTGTGAATAAAAATGTAGATCTTATTGGAGTTGGCTCTGGTTCAGATTCAAACACAAATACTGTTTTACAAAAGGAATCTAATCTTAGAGTTATAAATCTTGAAGCGTCTGGAGCAGATTCTACAGATAAATTGTTAATTAAAGATTTGCGCATAGAACCTGTCAATGTCTATGGATTAGAAGTCCGAGATGACAAAACAGTAAGCCATGTTGAGTTAAATAATGTCCACATTGTTGGTACTAATCAGAATAATGATACTGAAAGCGAAACTGGATTTAAGGTTTCAACTAATGGCTCAATTGATGATTTTTACATTGTAGATTCGGCATTTGATCATCTTACCTATGGTTGGTATTTTGCCAAACACGGTAATTGGGGTCCAGGTGGAAGTAATGCGACAAATATTACTGTTGAATCAACAAGTTTCAGTTATAACGATGCCAAGGGGCTCTACGTTGAGAAACTCTCAGATACGAGCTTCTCAAATGTTAGTGTCATTGAAAATGGAAGAAACACAGCTTTCTGGAATAATGATTGGAACGCTGGTTTCGACATTAATTTAAAAGGTGAAGAAAATTATCAAAATATTTCTGTAACTGGTAGTTCATTTAGCGGAAATGCTTATGATGTTAAAGAAGGTGCTGCACTTGAGATTAAAGCCCGTGATGATGGCTCAACCTATGGAGCACATCCAGCTACGCTTTCTAATGTAACCATTACAGGCAATACCGTTACTAATAATGAAAGAGGTATTAGACTTGGCGAGCCAGGAAAAAATAATGCTGGACCAACCAATGTTGTAGTTACAAATAACATTATTTCAGGAAATGCACAAACTTATATTGGCTCTGATGGTTCTTACTATGGTGGACTTATCAACATGTCAGTTTCATCAGTAGATGGAAGTAAAAACTGGTGGGGAGACGCAAGTGGTCCAGACGGAGAGGGACCTGGAACAGGAGATGCAGTTTCAACGAATGTTTCTTACTGTCCTTGGTTAACATCTAATGATCTTAACAATCCATCATATGCAGGTGACTGTCTAGGAAAAATTATTGGAAGAACCTTTATTGATAAGAACAATAATGGATTAAGACTTGTTTCAGATGGAGATCACCCAGATGGAAGAATGGACGGATTTACTGTTCGTTTATATGACAGCTCATGGAATTTTGTTGAAGAGCAAACCACCCCAAAGACTGCAGAAGTTGGACAGTATACTTTTGAAGGTCTTCTTAATGAAAACAATACTTACAGAGTATGTGGTGTCGAAAAGGTTGGCTATAACCAGTCTCCTGCGGCGCTCGGTCAACATGTCGTCAATGTTAATAACCAAACACCATCAGGTTATGCTGATGCAGTGGTTGTTGAAAATCAATCTTCTGCATCTGATGAGTTTGAAAGATGTTGGGAAACTACTCTAGATGGAAACTCAGCAGCATATTTGGGAGTAGGTTACACTCAAGCTAACCCAGAAACTCCAGAAATGCTTGGATTTAACCTCCAAAACAGCAGTTCACTAACTGACACCCCTGTAGACTTAGTTTGTGGAGCTTCAGTTAATGGCAGTGTTAAAACCTCTGCTACATGGACTGATGTTTCATCATCTGCAAGTAATGTTAAATATATTCGACACAACCAGAGACCTGGTGGATTGAATGACATTATCCTGGGTCAATCAAGTAGAGTAACTTTAGCATCAAGTGCTGATGCAGACAACATGTCAGTACTAGCTACACTTACTGATGATTACGACAACTTTTATGCAGGTTGGGGAACATTTGGTGGTAACGAGGGTACTTACAAAACTCGTGTAAGAGCATACTCAGACCTTAACAGTAATAATAGGTTTGACGAAGGTGAGCCAATTTCTGAGTGGAGTAATTTCTGTGAAATTAACTACGATAAGAGTGCTCCAACTACTCCACAAGTCTTAGGTTTTGTTTCACCTGATTTACAGTGTAATGCAATAACAAACATTCATAACACCACTGTAGATTGGACTGACTCAACAGATTCAGGAGCAGGATTTGATCACTATGAGTACAACATTGACTATCCAAAGACAAATGGCACTCGTGGTGTTTGGTCAACAAACCTGACCCAGTCTCAGTACAGTGGTTCACTTAATGAGGGTGCACATCATATTAAAGTACGATCTGTTGACGTTTTGGGTAACACTTCAGGATGGTCAAATACTTGTACTATTACTACCGACTGGCAGGCTCCTGATGTCGAAGTTACAACTCCAACTGCAGGAATCGTTCATGGTATGGTAGATGTTCGTGGAACGGTCACAGACGATAATCCACATCACTACTGGTTTGTGATTCAGAACAGCATCGGTCAAACCGTTGCAGGTCCTGGAGTTGTTAATGATACTACTTCATTCACAGACAAGTTACTTCTAAGCTGGGATACCTCATCACTTCCAAGTGGAGATTACACCATTAAGCTTGAGGCTCGAGACGCTGCAGACAACAAAGATGCAGGTTCAAGGTCTTGGGTTACTGTAACGGTAGATAATACTGTTGGCGTCCCAACAATCACTGCTCCAACTGCAGGTGAGTACTTCAACGTAAACACCATCCGTGCAGAGTGGACCGAAGTGACCGACCCAAGCGGTATGGACAAGTATGAGATTAAGTACGAGTACTTAGTTAACGGTGTTCCAACGGTAGCATATCGAGAGGTCCCTGCATCACGACTCTATCGTGATCAAGGTCTTTCAGGAAATGTACAAGGAGACTTCACTATTCAAGTGCGTGCCTATGATGCACTTGGTAATGTTGGAGCATGGAGTGACGCTGTTACCTATACTTATGACACAGTCAATCCATCAAGCGTGATTACTACCTTCAACACTGCTCAAAGTGGTGAAGAAGTCGAAACCAACAGTTTTGATGGTCTGATTGAAGGAACTGCAACTGATGCAACTTCAGGTGTAGCTAAAGTCGATCTTGAGATCATGTACACACCATTTGGATCAACTGACAGTGTCTACTGGAATCATGACACTGGGGAATGGCAGGCCGGCGTAGTACAGGTCCCTGCAACCGGTACAGACACATGGAGCTATCAGATTCCTGAAGCTTCAGTCGAAGAAGGTATCTACGACATCACTTCACACGCCACCGACAACGCTGGCAACGTGGAGACAACCTATACCATTAAGATTGTCTACGACAAGACTATTCCAGAGGTCGTACTGACAATCGATCCTGCAACTCCAGATGGAAATAACGGTTGGTACAAACTCTATGAACCAGAAATTACTCTGACAGCATCTGACAACTATGATGTTGATTACATCGAGTATCAATGGAATACCACTACTGATGGTAACTGGACAACCTACACTGGTCCAATTAAGCCTCCATCACAGCGTCAAAACATTCTCTACTATCGAGCAGTTGACTCAGTAGGTAATGTTTCTGATCTCGGTGTCAAAGATGTTCGCTACGACAACACCGATCCTGCAGACTACCCACTTAACGTTCGAGTTGAAAACATCACTGCAGATGATGCAGATGGTGTTTGGGAAAGACCAAAGGATGACAGTGACGTTACTCGTTACGTCCTCGAGTGGAAGCATCAGGATGGTACTGTTCGAGGTGCAACCGTTGGTCGCGATACCTTCAAGCACAAGCTTGATCAGCTTAAAGATGGTGTCTGGGAGTTTTCAGTTAAAGCTATGGATGATGCCGGTAACTTTAAAGAATCAAAGGTCTCGTTCCGAGTTGGCCCAGAACCTTCAACTGGAACTGAAACAGTCTTAGGTGTCACTGACACCATTGAAGGCGACAGTATCCGAGGAGCAATTCTCGGCGCACGTAGCAACGGATCTTCACAGGAAGATGAAAAAGCTACAGATGAAGGCTCAGAAAAATCTGGCTCAGAAGAGGCAGCTGAGGAAGGTGAAGTACTCGGTGCAACCAGCTGTTCAGCTTGGAAGTACTACTTGCCACTTATCTTGCTCGCATTGCAGTTGCTCTCAATCCTTGCATTTGAGTTCTTCCGCAGAACTCCAGGTTTACTCAAGCTCGGTGTTGTGGCAGCAATCACCGTTGGAGTAGTAGCAGTCTTCTACGTCTTCAAAGATGCTGGCTGTTACGTCGATGGTTCATGGTTAGCCATGATCACCCAATGGTTCCCAGGGCTTGCGCTAGTGACCGCTGTGGTAACTAAACTTCTAGCCTATGGGTTTATCGAAGAAGCATAATCCAGAGTAGTAAATGGAAAAGAATGGCGCCGGCTTTGCCGGCGCCATTTGCGTCCCAAGCTACGCTACATTTCCTGTCATAATCGTGCCCTAGAATTCCTGTAGTACTAACTAACAGGAGATTTTTATGCGCAGAAAGACGCTAATTGCCGCCAGTGTTTTCACTCTTTTCGCCGTGTCTGTGGGGACAGTGATGGCATACTTTACTTTTATAAAGCGGGCCCCGTTGGGTGGGTTCGAGACGGCATCAACCGATGTGATTGTTTCAGCAGTCGAGGTTGATGGACAGAACATTATTCCAGGAGGTACACAGCAGTTTTTGTATACCATCGAAAACGTCGGTACAGTGCCCGTACATGTGAAGAGTCAGCTGGAGACAATGTGGTCAGATCCCTTGTTAGATCCGAACGCAGTTAGTGGCGTTTCGCTTGCTGTTGATACGGGTTCAGGGTTTCAAACAGTGTATGACTTCCCATTTGCTTTAGATGGTGAGTTTTTCTTCAGTGAGTTCGGGATGGAAGATGCATTATGGGAGCTATCTCCAGGTCAATCATGGACGGTACAAGTTGAGACGATGCTCGATGAGTCAGTAGGGCTTGAATACATGATGCAAAGTTTTGATGTGGAGGCAGTTGTAGCAGTTAAAGAGACAGGCGATCAAGTTCCCTGGCCTACCAATTAAGCAAGGGTAGTGAGGTATGAAAGTAAGAACAAGTAGTCGTCACAGTGTTACCATGGGAGTATCATTCACCGGGATACTAGCATTCTTATCTTTGTCGCTACTTGTTCGTCCCCAACAGCTCCACTCATTTTTTTCTGGAACTGTTCAGGCACACGTTGCTCAATTCACGGTACCGGATTTTCAAGCACCTACTGCGGTAGTTACTCTGACTGTCGGTGAACGGGAATATTCACTTGATGTAAACTCAAGTGAAGATCAGCAAACTCAGCTGGAATTAACTGGGAATGAAGAAAAATCAATCGAAGTCTCAACAAATCTACCTTTCACTGTGCTGGAAATTATGTTTAGTGCAGTTCCGAACCGCTATCAATCAGAACCGTGTTTGGTTATAAAAAATGCAGTCAACGATGTACTTGTGCTTGATTGTCTTGAGATTCAAGATACCTCACCTCATGTGGTTGTGGTGCCGAACACCGCTGGACAAGACACACTTAGTTTTGTGTCACACTTACTTTCAGAATCTGTGAGTATTACTGTCAAACACCAAGATGTTGCCGTCATAAGTGCAGAAACTCAGTTAGAGTTAGCGGTCTCTGATACCAGTCCGGTAGTTGTAAGCAGCTCACTTGGAGAGTTTACCTGGATTGGTGGAAAGTATCAGTTTCAACTCTCAGATGGCGAAAAAAATGGGGAAGTGCAACAAAGTTCGATTGTACTGCGTGATGAAGCTGGAAATGTAAGCGAGTTTGTTTTGGCTGTTTACCCTCTACCTAGTCCAGAGGAATTGTTCTACACCCGATATATCGAGAGTAATGGGGGTTATCACTATCTTGTTATACAAACAAATGGCAGCTGGTGGCAGCCACTCTATGTTCACCCACAAACAGGCGAAATAATCACTACAACCACTGGAACGTATTCAACAGAGTTTCCAATGGTTCGATACTTAGAGCCTGAAAGCTTCACTGCGGGCATGAGACCGCCGTTCATTACAGACGCAATTGGACATCAGGTAGCAGTCTTATCAGAGTTGTAGCAAATTAACATTCATTGCACTTTCACATCTCTTTGGCAATTTTGAGTGTTACATCTTTACTCAAGTAGCTACTGCTACTATCGCAAATCTGTGTCTTCAAAATTACACAAAAAGATGCAAAATTGACAATAAAGTGTACTTTGCCACAACTCTGTTGAAACTCAGTAAAAAAACCTGCATAATGAGCATGTGTCAGTCAAGAAATCACTCAAGAAATCATTTAAACATTTATTTCATCCCCGACGGTCAAACAATCATCGCTCCAAGTTGTTGCATCCTGAATATTTATTTGGGTTGTTGGGGACAACTATTGCCTTCTTTATTGTTACCTATGCCATTTCTTTTTCGGATACCGAACTTGGTCACATTTTAGGGTATGCTTCTGACATCACTACCGATAAAGTTATTCAGTATACCAATCAAGAACGTGCAAAATCTGGTTTGCAACAAGTGAGCTACAATCCGGTTCTTAGTGATGCAGCGCGTCGCAAAGCTGCCGATATGTTTTCTGCCCAATATTGGGCACATACTTCTCCCAGTGGAAAAGAGCCCTGGGATTTTATGCGTGAAGTGAGGTATACCTATAAAGTTGCAGGAGAAAACCTGGCCAGAGACTTTTTAGACACTCCAAGCATGGTCGCAGCTTGGATGAACTCACCAACCCATCGTGCCAATATTATGAATCCGCGATACTCAGAAATCGGAGTTGCCGTGGTGAATGGAACGCTCTTAGGTACCGAGACAACACTCGTTGTGCAAATGTTTGGTGACCCAGTCATTGCCACGGCAGAAGTTCCAGAGCCAACCACGTCCCCAGTGGCTGTGGCTCAGAATCAGAATCCTAGTGCTGAAATTGCGGGAACACAAAATGTTGAAGAGACTAGGGATGCAACAAGAGCAGAAGAAGCTCCAGTTGCAGACGATTTTGTTGCACTAGAATTTCAAGAGGAGCCATCTGTAGCAGACGGACCAGTACAAGTCCTGTCAACGATTGTAGTTCCAGGGGGTGAGATATCTGTAGGTCCTATGATTGCTCCAAACAATCTCTGGAAAGCATTCGGTATTGCTGTTGCACTTCTTTTGCTTTTCACCTTAACGTACGATGGGCTCATCGCTCATAACCGACGAATCGCTCGTATTGTTGGTAAAAATTTAGCCCATTTAGCGCTATTTTTAATTGTTTTATATGTACTCATATTCTTTAGGGGAGGAGTGATTAGCTAATGTTTACTGAATTCAAACGTCATCTGGTTTCATACTCAATCTTGTTTTTTGGATTTGCTGTGTTTTTGGTGCTCTTTTTTATGTTTTGGCCAGACCATACAAAACAGAGAATGATGAGCATTGCCTTGGGTATGTTTTACTTTTCTTGGGGGGTGATAAGTCATGTTAAAACTCGACACATCTCACCACATGTTTTTTTTGAGTATCTCGGGGTTGCTGCCTTAGCCACCTTTTTGCTTTTAATGGTGACCTTTTAAGATCGAAGTGATACACTACTTTTGCAAGTATTACAAAATCATACAATCTAGTAAACAAAGGAGTTGGGTATGAAAGGTATTATTCTCGCCGGTGGATCAGGTACACGCCTTAGTCCGCTTACGCGTGTTACCAGTAAACAGTTGTTGCCTATCTATGATAAGCCAATGATTTACTATCCACTGCAAACTCTTTTGACAGCAGGTATCACCGATATTCTGATCATTGTGGCTCCAGATCATGCTGGTGACTTTTTAAAACTCTTAGGCAGTGGTAAGGAGTTTGGTTGTAAGTTTACCTATGAAATTCAAGACAAGCCTGAGGGACTTGCTCAGGCATTTCTAATAGGAGAAAACTTTATAGGTAAAGATGCAGTTACCCTTATTCTTGGTGACAACGTGTACGAACAAGATTTTTCAGAAGAAATACAATCATTTAAAAATGGTGGTCGGGTGTTTGCAAAAAAAGTCAGCGACCCAAATCGATTTGGTGTAGTTGAGTTTGATGAAAACCAAAAAGCACTTTCAATTGAAGAGAAACCGGAGCAGCCAAAATCAGATTATGCGGTGACAGGTTTGTATATCTATGACAACTCAGTTGTTGAAAAAGCCAAGAATTTGGCCCCATCTCCACGAGGAGAGCTTGAAATCACAGATATAAACAACCTGTACCTCAAGGAAGGCACACTGGATGTTGCCTTTGTTGAAGGTGAGTGGTTTGACACGGGTACTTTCGAGTCACTTCATGCAGCTATTGAGTTTGCTCGTGACCGGTCAAAAGTGGCATAATAAGCTGATGTACAAATCAACAACTTGGAAACTATCTCTCACAGTTGGCGCGTTTATTCTGGCGTTATGTCTGGTGCCAAGGATAGTGTTTGCACAATCGGCAGTATCGGAAGATACACTTCAGTTATACCGAGACCAAATTAGTGCGTATCGTGACTCCGAGAGAACGTTTGAAGTCGCTAAAGAACAGTACTTTAAGTTGCAAACCTTAGCTTCACTCGAACAAGCTGTTTCTGGCACACGTAATGCGCTCTTGGCACGAACTAAGGTATTGACTACTTACTTGACAATTTTACGCACAGAGTTGTACGCCCAACATGGTATTAATCTGACATTAAAGGATGACGCACTCGAGCGGCTTGATACGCAGTTAGCATATCTGAAGACACATGAGGATGCGGTGCTGATTGCAAATGACCGTGCAGCCATAGCTACCGTGGTGACTGATTTCTCGCTGAAACAATTGTTCATTGAAGACGCAGTCTACCGTTCACGACTGCTCATTGAAGTTGGCAAGGTACAAACTGTTAATGATAAAGCCAGAACTTTGTTGGCAGATATTAAAAAGGCGCATGAAGCCGAGAAAGCCACTTCTTTGGTAACTGCTAAGCGTGAACGTGCCTATACCGAAACCAGTACTCATATTGAAGCCACCGAAGCAGCGCTCTTAGAGTTACTTTCACAAAAATACACAGTAGAAAAGGAGTTTCTTAAGGGGCAGTATACTCAACAGTCTAAATCAATAAATGAGCCCTATGTATCAGCCCAAAAGGCCATTGGTTTCTTAGAGGAGTTACTTAGTTTATGATACATCAGTACGATACCAACCAGACACAATTTGCCGAAGAAGAAGTCCTCTTTCAGAATGTCACCACTCCACAGATGCCTCAGGTTCCTGTTGAGAATGAACAGGCTCAGCCTAAGAAGAAAAAGAAGGTGCTTATTATTGGAGCTTCAGTTTTTGGGGTCTTTCTGCTGCTGATACTAGTTTTAATGATTGTTGGCAGAAAGCCACAAGTAGAACAAGTTCTAGAAGCATCTCCTTCTCCATCTCCAACTATTGTCAAAGATAATCCACTTCGGGATCGCGTTGAAAACCTGCAGGATGAACTAACAGAAGCAGATCCTAGTAATCAGACGCTGGTGTTTCCTCCAGTTAACATGAGTATCCAACTGGATCCAATCCAGAATTAAATGCCCATCCTAGTTTCTTTTTGTTTTGATGTGTTTGATTGTGACTTTTCCGAACCAAATATACAGAACAAACAGGATCCAAAAGGTTAGTCCTGAGACACCATAGAAATCCGAACCATAGAGGTAGATAACCAGGGTTTGAACGATTGTGGCTGGCACGGTAAAGAGAGCTGCAAGTTTGAGTGTTTTTTTGTACGTTGTTTTAATTCTGACTAGGAATTTGACGACCATAAAAATTAAAATGGTTCTAATCAGAAGCACAACAATTGTGTTAAAAAGTGTGCCAGCACTGACTAACATGCCCACCGCAACCTGAGCATACTTTTGCAGGGAACCCGCAGTTTCATGCCACAGCTCGCCGAGCGCCCGCACTCCCTCAACTGTCAGTGTAGTAGAGGGCATATCTGTCAACATTTCACTGTACGGAGTTGTTGACCAAGTGGTGTTTTCTTCTTGCATGTGGAATTGTGTGGGGGTGGCAACCATAAAATAGGTACCAAATTCTTCTTGAGGGTTTTCAACTTCTGAGGAAGTAAAATAGAAAAAATGTGCGGGGAGATAGTATTCAGTCGGATCAAATCCGTCTGGATAGGGTACTTCGAGCGTTTCATAACTGGAAGTGATAATAGAGTTGCCATCCCATTTAAAGAATAAGTCATCGGGATAGTTGGCAACCAGTGTGTCAATTTGCCCAGTTAATTCTGAAAAAAACTTTGGCACAAAAAAAACACCCGCATGAATGCCTTGGGCAATAGACATTAACCCCATCCAAAAGAAAAAGTAGAGTACAATAGTTTTGTTTTTAAGGAGTAGCAAGTGGTTGTATCGCTTAATTGAAGTGACCGAGTGCGCGAGGATCTCATAGAGGAGAGAAAGTTTCATACTTGGATTATATCTTGTCTGTGAAGTCATTGCAAAGTTTGATACAATAAGGCTCATCTAATTAAGACACACAGTCCAAGCAAGAAAGTATCAATGTCAAACTCTTTTACTCAAATTACTGAAAAACTAGACAAGGCTCTCGAGCATGTTCGCCGAGACATTGCGACATTGCGTACTGGGCGAGCAACTACCCAAATTCTTGATCCTGTCATGGTTGATGCCTACGGAGCCAAAATGAAGATTGTGGAAGTTGCCTCAGTGCAGGTACCAGACCCCACGTTATTAGTTGTGTCTCCTTGGGATAAGTCACTGTTAGTTGCTGTCGAAAGAGCAATTGCTACCGCAGATCTTAACTTGAATCCAGTTGTTAATGGAGATATTATTCGCATTGCCATTGCTCCTCTTACAGAAGAGAAGCGCAAAGAGATGGTCAAGTCGCTCGCCAAGAAGATTGAGGCAGGTCGGGTAATGCTTCGCACTATTCGTACCGACGCAAAAAAAGATATTGAGTCTCAAGAAGGTAATGATGGTATTAGTGAAGATGACATCAAGCGTGACGTTGAGTCACTCGAGGAAATGATCCAAGAGTATAATACAAAGTTAGACGAGATCTACGCTTCAAAAGAAAAAGATTTAATGACTGTCTAATATGTCTATCGTTATCTTCATCCTTGTTCTCTCATTTTTGGTGTTCATACATGAACTAGGGCATTTTATTGCCGCAATTCGCTCTGGGGTTGTTGTTGAAGAATTTGGTATTGGGTACCCTCCAAAAGCCTTCAAACTTTTCAACTGGCGAGGCACCGATTTTACTCTCAACTGGATTCCATTTGGTGGATTTGTGCGAATGAGAGGTGAAGAAGGAGTTATTGAAGGTAGCTCTGAGAAGAAGTCTGAGGGCGGAGAGTTTTATGCCGCTGACACTTGGAAGAAGTTGTTGATTATTTTAGCTGGTCCAGGAGTTAACTTTTTCTTTGGGGTTCTCGTATTTGCAGCAGTATTTACACGGAGCGGCATTCCTCATTTGTTAACAGAGGCTCGTATTGGGGCAGTTTCTGAGGGTTCACCGTCTCAAGCAGCAGGCGTTCCAACAAATGTGACTATTATGGGTATGTTTGTTGGAGAGGATTTGAGTGAATACGTTGTAACACCTGAAGTTTCTGATGTTATCGAAACTATCTTGGAGCATCGTGGTGAAACAGTCAGAATCCAGACAACAGGAAACTGTGAAGCACTAGCTTGCGAAGAACGAGTGCAAACTTTTGATGTCTATGCTCGGACAGCAGAAGAAACACCTGAAAACCAAGGTTCAATTGGTGTGGCTTTTGAATCTGTAGTCTATCAATTTTATCCTTCATGGCAGATGCCGTTTCGAGGAATTGCGTTTGGCTTTACACAAGCATTTGATTTAAGTCGAGAAATTGTTGGAGCGCTTGGTGCCATGGTTTCTGACATTGCCAGCAATCGCAGAGTTCCCGATGATGTTGCTGGACCAGTTGGTATTGTACATCAAGCACAAGAGACTGGAATTTTAACTGGTGGCTTCATTTCTATCATTTCGTTTGCCGCATTGCTTTCTATCAATCTTGCAGTGATGAACGTGTTGCCAATTCCACCACTCGATGGAGGGCGAGCCATATTGCTCATGGCAGAGTATGTGCTGGGCAGAAAACGAACGGAAAAAGTAGAGTACTACCTTAATTATGGTGGATATTTCTTGCTAATGGGGCTTATCATTGTTATTACTATCAGGGATGTAATTAGACTATTTACGTAACGGTTGCAGTATATTGCTAAGGATATATGACCAAAAAAAGAACAAAAACTCAAAAACGTCGTGCCGCTGAAAAACGCTCAACAGAATTTATTTTTTCAGCCGAAGGAGTGGTAGTAACAGAAGCTGGTGGTGAAAATGCAATTAGTGCCACCAAACAACAAAAAGCTACTACACTGATGGATCAAAAGGGAGTAAAATCAAGTTTCGGTTCAGAAATTACCAAGCTTCTATACCAAGATCTTCGCAAAACTGGTATAGTTACAGCAGTGGTTTTCTGTATACTTTTTGGTATATACGCGTACGTACGATAAAGGATATTCATGAATAAGAAAACAGCAGCAATAATTGTCGGTTTATACTTTTTGTCTTCATTGGTGTCGTATGCCGCATTTTCCTACCTAGTCGGTCCAACTACAACTGCGTTATTGGGTGGTGTTCAAGAAACAGAGATGATTGTCGATTCAGACGAAGAGACAGCCCTTGGTGCATTGCTTGAGATTGATCCATCTGAACCAAAAGATCAGGCGTGTCCGTTAAATGGAAAATTCTTCACTCAAACAGAGCGTGCAGCCTGGGAGCAAAAGCGTCCTTTGGCCGTCATGATTGAGAACCATCCAGACGCACGCCCACAATCTGGTCTCTCTCACGCTGACATTGTGTTTGAAGCTCTTGCAGAAGGGGGTGTGACCCGATTTATGGGAATTTTTTATTGTGATGCTCAACGTTATGACATCACCTTAGCTCCTATTCGCTCAGCACGTAGCTACTTCATTGATTGGGCATCTGGATTTAACTTCCCACTCTATGTACATGTTGGTGGTGCAAATATACCTGGACCAGCAGATGCACTTGGTCAACTGGGTGATTATGGATGGAATCTCCAAAACGACATGAATCAATTCTCTATCGGGTATCCAACCTTTTATCGAAACTCAAATCGTTTAGACAAAGACGTGGCTACCGAGCACACCATGGAAAGTACTACTGAGAAGCTTTGGACGTATGCAGCTGAAGAGCGTGAATGGACCAATATCGCTCCAGCACGTCGAATTGGTAGAATTACTTATAAGGATGAAGATTGGAAGGATGGTTACACAAGTTGGAGTTTCCAGGATGAAAATCCCACGGACGGAGACGTGACTGAAATTGATTACGAATTTTGGGATGGTTTTGCTAACTGGGGTGTAGCATGGAGTTATGATGCAGAGACAGATATGTATAAGCGCACTATGGCAGGAGAACCTCATGTGGATCTTAATACTGACAAGCAAATTAGTGCAGCCAATGTTATTATCTTGTTCACCACCGAAAAAGGTCCGATCGATGAACTTAAGCATATGCTTTATACTACGACTGGAACAGGAAAAGCACTTGTCTTCAAGAACGGTGAAGCTATCAGTGCTCGATGGTCCAAGAAGACCCGTGAAGACGAACTCACTTTTACAGATAACAAAGGCGATGATTTAGAACTTGCACGAGGATTGACGTGGATTTCAGTTCTTGACACAAATACAGCAGTTAACTATTAAGAAAAGCGCAGAATAGGCACAACACATGAGCAAACTACAAGATTTCATGATCTCGAGAGTCAGAGCCAAAATGGTTCAGCTCTTTTACTCAAATCCTGAAGAGATGTATTACGTTCGTGAGATTACCCGAGAAATTAAAGAAGAAATCAATGCAGTTCGCCGCGAGTTAGATCGCATGCTTGGTAACGGAATGTTACGAAGTGAAGAGCGTGGTAACCGTTTGTATTATCAGTTGAATAAGCGTTATGTGTATCACCAAGAGCTTCAGCAAATGGTAGTTAAATCATCAGGGTTGGGCGGTAAAATTCGAAAGTTTAGGCGCAAGCTTGGACAGGTAAGTTTTGTGATGTTTTCTGGAAAGTTTGTCCAAGGTATTGCTCCAAGTCAAGGAGAAGTTGATCTCCTGGTTGTTGGGGATATTGTTTTGCCAGAATTAGAGCAACTTATAAAAGCAGAAGAAAAGAAAATTGAGAGAGAAATTAACTACGCTGTCTTTTCAGACGAAGAGTTTGAGTTTAGAAAAACTCGTCGCGACCCATTCATGATGGATGTCTTATATGGTACACGCGTTATGGTCATTGGTAGCGAAGTTGAGTTTGTCGAACGAAAAATTCCTGGGCTTTAATACATCCAATTAGAAAGAACGCATGAAGTCAGTGGATCGAACCAAGGTACTCTTTTTAGGAATTGTACTCACCACAGTTATTGCAACCAGTATTGCCCTGCCCAAGTCACTGCCGATCTCATTTTCGGCATTTGGTCATGACGTGAGTTACACCATTGGTTCACCGGTGATTAATTTTTCATTTTTTGGACGCCCGGTTTATAAAGAATTTGAGTTTAAACAAGGTTTAGATATTCAGGGTGGTATGCAGGTTGTGCTTGAGGCAGATATGTCTCAAATTGATGCTCTCGATCGGCCAGACGCCCTGACTTCTGCCAAAGAAATCATTTCCCGTCGTGTCGATCTCTATGGTATTGCAGAACCGCAAGTTCAGACTTCAGTTAATGACAACAGTTATCGGATAAATGTTGAGTTACCCGGGTTGAGCAACTCGGCAGATGCCTTAGCTCTTGTTGGCCAAACCGCTCAACTTGAGTTTGGCTTGTTTGAACAGGTTGATCTTGAGGAAAATCCAGAAGCCTCTCTTTCTGGTGGAGTCACCATCGTTCCAACTGGTTTGACTGGACAGATGCTTAAAAAATCCAGTGTACAGTTTGATCAAAATACTGGCGAGCCATTGGTGGCCTTGCAGTTTGATGCCGAAGGGAGCAAGCTTTTTGGTGAGATTACCTCAGATCACGTTGGCGAGCCAATGGGAATTTTTATTGACGGTAGTATGATCATGGCCCCAGTCATTCAAACCCCCATTTTGACTGGCGAAGCAACTATTACAGGGGGTTTTACTCCAGAAGAAGCAGAACAGCTTTCGGTGCAGTTAAATGCTGGAGCGCTACCCGTACCAATCTCTGTGCTTGAACTCCGCACCCTAGGTGCCTCACTTGGAGAGGAGTCTGTTAAGAATAGTATTCAGGCAGGAGTAGTGGGTATTGGTCTCGTCATGCTCTTTATGATTCTCTACTATGGTGCTCAAGGAGTTGTTGCCAGTGTGGCACTAGCTATTTATGCAGTTGTGACCCTGGCTCTCTACAAGATTATTGGAGTAACACTCACACTTCCTGGTATTGCCGGTCTTTTGCTTTCCATTGGTATGGCGGTGGATGCGAATATTTTGATTTTTGAGCGTATGAAGGAAGAGCTGCGCAAAGCTAAACCATTTACAGTAGCCATGGAAACCGGTTTTGGCAAGGCTTGGGATAGCATTAAGGATGCAAACATCATCACGATTTTTACAGCTTTGGTGCTGATTAATCCAATGGATTTTGCCTTCCTTAACAGGAGTGGTTTGGTGAGAGGATTTGGTATCACCTTGCTTATAGGTGTGCTTTTAGGTCTCTTCACTGGTGTGATTGTCACCCGTACTTTGATGCGCCTCTTTATTACCGAAAAAATGACTGTGAAGAAGAGTGGAGGTGCCAAATGAACATTATGAAGTATCGAAAACTCTACTTTTTGTTTTCTACTGCTTTGGTCTTAATCAGCCTTGTCTCTTTGGCTGTCTTTCGTCTCAAACCCTCAGTAGATTTTACAGGTGGATCACTCATTGAAGTTTCAGTTGAGAATACTGATTATCCTGTAGATGATCTCTACGCTACTCTGCAAGATGTGTACCAGCCAACGAGCATTCAGTTTTCTGGTGAAAAGCAGGTGCTCTTAAAAGGTCCAACCATTCCTGCTGATTCACAGGAACCAATTTTAACAGCCCTTGCACAAAAGACTGGTCAGACAGAGGTGATTCGATTTGAAGTTGTGGGACCAACTATTAGTGGTGAGTTACTGTATAAGACAGGAATTGCGATTGTTTTGGTTGCAGGTGTGATTACTCTCTACGTATGGAGACAGTTCTCTGAGCTCAAATACGGTGTTTGTGCTGTTACCGCAATGTTACATGACTCATTAATTTTACTTGGTGTTTTCAGTTTGCTTGGTCACTATTACGATGTTTATGTTGATGTTTTGTTTGTGACGGCCTTGCTGACTACGTTATCCTTCTCAATTCATGACACCGTGGTGGTTTTCCATCGTATTTTGGAACTGAAACAAAAGAATCGCCGTCAGGTATTTGAGACCACTGTAAATGATGCCATTGTCGAAACCGTTAGTCGCTCGATTAATAATTCGGTGACCATCATTGTAATGTTAGCAGCTCTCGTTTTGCTTGGTGGAGAAACCATTCGCTGGTTCTCAGTTGCCCTCTTAGTTGGTGCGGTTGTTGGAACATATTCTTCTACCTTCCTTGCAGCGCCACTTTTAATTCTTTGGGATGAGGTGGCTGAGAAGCGTCGTCTAGCAATCAAAAATAAGAAAAAATGAAGCGACTTATTTTAACCTCCAGCACCCACACAGTTTCTGATCACTGGGTGCAGCATTTGGATCTTAAAAAAGAAAACAAGTTAGCTTTCATTACCACGCCTGCAGATGCAGAAGAGGGTGATAGGCAGTGGTTGATGGATGATCGAGATTCTCTTGTAGCAGCGGGTTTAGATGTCACAGATTACAGTATTGAGAATAAGAACGCTGTGCAGTTGCTCCAGGATTTAAGCTCGTACGACATTATCTATGTTTCAGGTGGAAACACCTTTTTCATGCTGCAACAGTCACATGTTTCAGGATTTTTTGAAGTTGTACATACATTAGTTGAAGAAATGGACAAGATCTATGTGGGTACGAGCGCAGGCTCAATTATTGCAGGTCCACAGCTTCCAGAGTATTTACTTGATCTTGGTGAAAAAAACATTGATGATGCGTTCCTAAATGCAGCGGGATACGGGTTTGTAAATTTTATAGTTCTACCGCATTGGGGGTCTGACGACTTTAAAAAACGATATTTAGAGGGCCGATTACAGCTCATGTACCACGCAAAACAGTTTCCTGTGCTTGTTCTAACAAATCATCAGTATGTCAAAATAATTGATGATTCAATTGAAATTATAGATACAACTAAGAGAAATTAAGCCAGCTCTTTAGCTTTTTCAAGCAACGCTTCCCTAGTATTTAACTCTGGATCTTCCAAGACTTCTTCAAATAGTTGCTGGAGAATTTCACCAAGCCGAGGTCCTGGCTTCAGTCCAAGCTCATTCATCAAATCATGCCCATTAATAGCCAGATCTTTGATAGCGAATGGTTGATGAAGTTGTTCAACCATGCGTTGTTTCATTTCCTCGAGGCGCCAGCTGGTTTTTTTAGCTCCACTGCCTAAGCGGTCGCCTTCACGCAGATCTAAGATGTCATCAATGTTATTCAGGCCAACTTTGCGCATAAACCGGCGAATCGAAGCGTCGGTATTCTCTGGCTGATAGTAGAACATGTGATTACGTACCAAGATAAAAATTCGTTCGGTTTCTTCTTTTGAAAGTTTTAGGCGGCGACAAATAGATTTTGCCATATGTGCCCCGACTACTTCATGATTATAGAAAGTTGGTTGGCCATTAATTCTCTTAAACGTATCTGGCTTACCAATATCGTGAATTAACGTAGCTAAACGCACGATCGGGTCTTTTGAAGGACAGGTTTCGAGGGCTGCCAATGAGTGCTCCCAAACATCAGTTGTATGGTGGCCTCCTTGTTCGACACCCTTACCGAGAAGCAACTCTGGAAGAAGGTATTCTAAGCAACCACAAGCATCTAAAATTTCAATTGCTTCACGAGGGTAGTTACTAGCGAGCATTTTTAAAAATTCATCACGAATGCGTTCCCAGCTAATATTTTGTAGAAGTTTGGCATGTGTCTCAATTGCGGCGTAGGTTTCATCTTCGATCTGCATGTTGAGTTGGACTGAAAAACGTATTGCACGCAAGATTCTAAGAGCATCCTCCATAAAACGTTTGTTTGGATTGCCAACAGTACGAATAAGACCGTTTTTAAGATCAGTGATACCTTCATGGTAATCAATGAGGGTGTAGGCTTCAGCAGGAACCTGTGTGTATTCTGAGGTTTCTTTTTTTTCTAAGATTGAAGTACAAAAAGCTTGATCAATCTCCAGAGCCAGGGCGTTGATGGTAAAGTCACGACGATCAACATCCTCTTTCAAGGACTCACCCCAGGTGACAGTTTCGGGATGACGGTTGTTGGTGTAGGCACCATCACTTCGGAAGGTAGTGATCTCATAGAGAGCTTTTGTTTGGTACTCAGGGGCTTTATGCTGATGTGTGGCGTCTGCAAGCGATTCATGAATTTTTGAGGCAGATTCAATATCTATGAGTTTATTGTTGGTACTACTCAGGTTGTCATCATGTAATGCAAGTGAAAGTGCAACGGGCATGTGCTCTCGAACATGTTCTCGAGTAATGCTGACTGTACCAAAAGTGTTTTCATAAAATGAATCGGCAAAGAGTTCTAAAATCTCTTTTGGTTTGGCATTGGTGGTAAAGTCAAAGTCAGTTACCGAAATACTGTCATCATCAACTGCCAAGAGGATGTCACGAACCGCGCCCCCAACGATGTAGGCTTCAAAACCAGCTTTTTGTAGGGTATGAATGATAAATAGTACTTCAGTATCGACGGTAATTGTTATCATCTTTCCATTATAGCTAATTAAACCCGAGAAAACGAGTGGAGCCACTTCCTTTTAGGGTATTTTTAGCGTACATTGTGTAGGTATGAAATGGCAGTATCTCTCAGATGAAATCCCTCAAAGCTTTGATGAAGTCAAAACACTTTTGGCAAAAAACAGAAACATCACTAATCTTGAGAACTTTTTTTTTCCAAAGCATCCGAGCGAGTTGGCATTAGAAGCATGTGGTCTAAATGTTGCAGAATTACAGACTGCCCATGATCGTTTGGCAGAGGCCAAAAAAACTGGCGAGACCGTGGTTATTTTTGGTGACTATGATGCTGATGGCATCACTGCTTCAGCTATTGTCTGGTTGGCTCTGAAAGAGTATGGCATTGTTGCCAAACCATTTATTCCGCTTCGAGATAAGCATGGATATGGTTTGTCTGTTGGTGCTCTTGAAGAAGTTATTGAAACACATAACCCATCTTTGATAGTCACCGTCGATAATGGAATTGTGGCACATGAAGCAGCAGACTTTTTAGTTGCTCAAAATATCGATCTTATTTTAACTGACCATCATCAACCTGAAGAATTACTTCCAACAGCTACTGCCGTTGTGCACTCAACACAGCTGTGTGGAGCTTCTGTGGGATGGATGCTCATTCGAGATCTGGTTAAAACAGAGTTTGCAAATAGTTTACTCGATTTGGCTGGAATAGCTACCATAGCAGATCAAGTTCCCTTATTTCATGCCAATCGATCATTTGCTAGGTATGGTATCGAGGCGCTTCGCACTACACAACGTCGCGGTATTATCTCGTTATTAAAAGCAGCTGGATCTCTGCAAGCAGAGGTAGATAGCACAACAGTGGGATTTGTGCTTGCACCTCGTATAAATGCAATGGGTAGATTAGCACATGGTATGGACGCTCTTCGGCTGCTATGTTCAAACAATCCTCAACAAGTAGCAGAACTGACGGAGGTCCTGACCTCAACGAATAGTGAGCGACAAGAACTCACAAGAGAGCTCTACGATTTGGCTATCCAACAAGCTAAAGAACAAGAAGATCAACATATGCTCGTCATTAGCTCTGACCAATTCCATGAAGGAATTATTGGTTTACTTGCAGGCCGACTTGTCGAAAAGTTTTCTAAACCCGCCATTGTTTTGGCTGTTTCTGAACATACAGCTAAGGCATCAGTTCGGTCCGTGCCAGGTGTGCACATAACCAATTACTTGAGAAACTTTAAAGATAGGATGACTTCTCTAGGGGGGCATCCAATGGCGGCTGGTTTTGGTGTTGAGCTTATTAAGCTCGAGAAATTGATAACTGATATTCAGACGGCAGCATTGACTGAAATTTCAAAAGAAATGCTTGAGGCAACCTTGACAATCGAATTTCAAATTCCTGCAGAACTTGTATCTCTAGACTTAGTCGATGTGTTGGATAGTTTTGCACCGTTTGGAAGTGGAAACGATTATCCTGTCTTTGCTATTCATGAGGTGAAACTATTAACTGCAAAAACTATGGGTAAGGATGGTTCTCACTTATTGCTTACTGTCCAATTACATGAAGATGCCCCAGCTCTAAAAGTAATCGGATGGCGACAGGCATTTAGAGTTCCAAAGCTGGAAGTCGGAAAAAGCTACACCTTAGTGGGAGTAATCGAAAAAAATGTTTGGAAAAATAGAGCCTCCCTACAAATGGTCATAATGGGTGTTTCTGAGTCAACTACTACTGACTAGAACGGAACGTACGGGTTCTGGGTTACGGTAGGTGGGGAGAAGATTGAGGTAGCTGAAAAGTATAGGCGGGTTTCTGAGTTGCAAACTGGAAACTCGTATTGTAGAATATCACTACTTGATAAAACTAAATGCGCAACAGTTTGCAGACAACAAACGAGTATATAGTAATAAAACTATATCACGCAGCTTGAAGAAATGTATTTGTTTCACATAAAAATGTGTAACTATGAATGCAGAGTAGAACCAGCCGGGTAAGCCCGTAACAGCAGGAATGAAGCAGCTACAGAGGTGGCACCGTTTTCAAAATACTTTGGAGACCCTCGTACGCACAATTTTTTGTGTGACGAGGTTTTTTTATATCTAATCACTCAAAAAATAAAACGCGTAGTACTGCGAGTACAAAATAGTAATGCGGCCCAAAAGGTTGCGGGAAAGTATGTATGCGCGGCATTACAGACAGAACCATGGTGTTAGAAGCACTTGAAAAAGTAGGAGAAGAAGTAGTTCTCCAGGGATGGGTTGCCACCAAACGAGATCACGGCAAGCTAACCTTTATTGATTTGCGCGACCGAACTGGCAGTGTCCAGTGTGTTGGTTTCCAGATGATGGGAGAGTTGACCACAGAGTCTGTTATCGAGATCAAAGGTCTTGTTAAAGCACGTCCTGAGCGCATGATCAACAAGGAGCAAGCCACTGGAGCGATTGAGATTGAAGTCAAAGAATACACGGTTTTGAACAAAGCGAAAGAACTGCCAATTCCGGTAGAAGGTGATGGTAAAGAAATTAGCGAAGAAGTTCGTCTCAAGTATCGCTATTTAGACTTACGTCGGCCTCGCATGAACACCGCTCTTCGCACTCGCTCAGCCTTTATTCAAGCCTTGCGAGAGTATTTATTTGCAGAAGATTTTGTTGAAGTTGAAACTCCTATGTTGACTAAGTCAACCAAAGAAGGCGCTCGTGACTTTATCGTGCCGTCACGTTTCCAGGAAGGAAAGTTTTATGCTTTACCACAGTCTCCTCAGCAGTACAAACAACTGTTAATGACTGCCGGTGTTGAGCGCTACTTCCAGGTTGCTCGTTGTATTCGTGATGAAGACCTGCGTGCAGATCGTGGATTTGAGTTCACTCAGCTCGACCTCGAGATGAGCTTTGCCAAACAAGAAGACATCATGAACACTGTTGAAGCCATGGTAAAACATGCAGTCAAAAAAGTTGGCGGCACGCTCAAAGATGAAACTTTCCCAGTTTTCACCTACGAAGAGGCAATCAAGCAGCACGGTGCTGATAAATTCGATCTTCGAACAGAAGAAGAAAAAGAAGCTGGAGTATTATCTTTTGCTTGGGTGGTTAAGTTCCCATTCTTTAAGAAAGTTGATAAGGAGGACATTGCAGAAGTTCGTGACGGAAAGAGCGGATGGACCTTTACTCACAACCCATTCAGCGCTCCACTTCCAGAACACCTTGAACAACACCTTGCACAAGAAAACATCGGTGAAATCCTAACATCACAGTATGACTTGGTTTGTAACGGCTATGAAGCCGGTGGAGGAAGTGTCCGTGCGCACAATCCAGAAGTGCTTCGTACCACTTTCAAGATCATGGGCTACAGTGATCAAGAAATTACCGACTCAGTGGGTCACATGCTTGAGGCCTTTGAAGTTGGAACTCCTCCGCATGGGGGTATTGCCCTAGGTCTTGACCGTTTGGCGATGATTTTGGCCAACGAGACTTCACTTAAGGAAGCAATTGCCTTTCCAATGACCTCAAGTGGTAGAACTGCTGTCATGGATGCGCCAAGTCCTGTTTCTGAGGAACAACTTGCAGATTTACACATTTCTGTTGTAAAAAAGAAAATGCGTAAGTAGCGCTTGGCTTGAGGCCTCTGGTCTCTTACAATGGAAGTAATGAATAAATTACTGCGTGTAGTTGGTATTATAGTTTTTGTGTTAAGTTTGGTTGGTCTAGTACTATGGTGGCAGAAGCCTTCAATAGGTGCTGAACCAACCAGGTATCCTGTCTTTTTGCGTCAAATCGACTCAATTCCTGTTTTATCTGATCTAGAGACATCATCCCCTGAAAGTGCCACAATTGCTGCTACACCTAAAGCAAGTGATCTATCTATCACTGCTCAAGCGGCATATATTGCCGACTTAGATTCTGGGGCAGTGCTTTACAAAAAGAACGAACATATTCAACGAGCTCCAGCATCAACTACTAAACTATTAACAGCTCTGGTAGCTCTCGATACGTATTCTTTGGATGATGTTTTGACGGTCGAATCAGAAACAAACACAGCGGGTAACGTGATCGGGTTTTTCCGTGGTGAGCAACTGACAGTCAGGAGTTTACTAATGGCGATGTTGATAAGTTCTGGAAATGATGCAGCCTATGTGATAGCAAATAATCACCCTGATGGATTCGAAGCTTTTATTGAGGCAATGAACCAAAAAGCAGCTGAAATTGGTATGCAGAGCTCTCACTTTGAGAACCCTGCTGGGTTTGATGCAGAGACACAGTACACGTCGGCCTACGATTTATATGTTTTGGCAACAGAAGCAATAAAAGTGCCATTTATTCGAGATGTAGTTGCGACAGCTGAAACGACTATTTATAACTACCAGGGGACAGTGCCCCATGTACTTCACACCACAAATCAGCTCCTGCTTGAAAATCCTCAGGTGGTTGGTATAAAGACAGGTACCACCGAAAAAGCTGGGCAAGTGTTGATATCTGAATATCAAACTGAAACGGCCGGCGATATTATTGTGATTATGATGGGAAGCCAGGATCGTTTCTACGACACTAGTGCCCTTGCTGATTGGGTGTATAGTCGCTACCAGTGGAAACTCTTCTCAAATCAAGAGTAGAGAGTGGTATACTAAAATTGCAATTTTAGAGAGGTTACAGATGAAGATTACAATAATTGGAACAGGATTTGTGGGTGTAGTTTCAGCTGCTGTGTACGCTTCCTTTGGGCACACTGTTGTTGGGCTTGATATTGATGAGAAAAAAGTTCAGGCACTCCGTAACGGCAAGGTGCCTTTTTATGAACCTGGACTTGAGGAGTTGCTTCTCGAACAACAAAAAGATGGAAATCTTTCTTTCACTACAGACTATGGCGAGGCAGTCGGTGGTTCCGATATTGTTATTATTGCAGTCGGCACACCTTCAACCGATGAAGGCAAAGCAAATCTTTCCTACCTCTATGCAGCAACTGAATCATTGGCATCGCATCTTAAAGAAGGGGTCATTGTGGTGGTAAAATCTACCGTTCCTCCAGGAACACTGGATGCGGTTGATGACATACTTAAAACACATGCTACGGCAAGGTATGATCTCGCTTCTGTTCCTGAATTCTTACGAGAAGGTAGTGCTGTCAGTGATACGCTTAACCCAGACAGAGTTGTGCTGGGCGCAACAAATGAGAAAGTTTTTGAGGTACTAGAAGATTTACACAGTCCACTTAAAGCTCCAATTGTTAAAGTAACTCCCGAATCTGCTCAGATGGGTAAATATGCAGCAAATGCTTATTTAGCAACTCGTATCACTTTTATAAATCAGATCGCAGATTTGTGTGAACACAATGGAGCTGATGTGCAAGAAGTTATCTCAGTAATTGGACTTGATAAACGTGTTGGTGGCCACTACTGGTATCCGGGATTTGGATATGGTGGATCATGTTTTCCGAAAGATGTGAAAGAGTTAGCTTACTACTCCAGATTAGTTGGTGAAGATCAAAATTTGTTTAATAAAGTCAACGAGCTTAACAATCAACGCATTAATCGGCTATTGACTGCCTATGGTAAAAAAATCGGTGGTTGGGAAGGAAAACAAGTTGCTGTTCTTGGTTTATCTTTCAAACCAAATACAGATGATATGCGTGAGGCGCCGAGTACCAAAGTTGTGCCTTGGGTAGTCGAAAAAGGTGCTGAAGTTCATGGTTTTGATCCGAAAGCTCTCAAATCTGCTGAATATTTCTTACAAGATACTCAGATTGAGCTTCACGAAACCATTGAAGCGGCAGTGGCCGGAGCAGATGTCGTTATTGCATTGATTGAGTGGAGTGAGATAGTGGCATTTGATTATGCATCAACAAAAGAGGATAAAAAGCAGTACTTTATCGATGCACGAAATCAATTCAACCCCGAAAAAATTTCTAAAGCTGGGTATGAGTATCTGGGAGTGGGAAGAAAATAATGGCACTACAAAAAGATTCATCACTCTTAATTACCGGAGCTCTCGGCTTTGTGGGTTCTCACTTGCTTGAATATTTACTTGATCGTGGGTATACCAATATTGCGGTGACGGATCGTCAAGATAGAGAAGTTCCAGATGGGGTTACATTGCATGTTCTTGATTTAACTGATTCAACCGCAACAAAGGAGTGTTTTGAGAAATGTTCACCTGAGTATATAATCAACCTGGCATCTGTAGCAACAGTTGGGGATAGCTTTGAAAAAGCCGAAATGATGTTGCACAGTAACACAACATTAATGTTATCTGTGTTAGAAGCCATGAAACAAGTTTCCCCAAAAGCTCGACTGCTTCAAATTAGTTCGGCTGCAGTATATGGGCAGGTATCGAAGGACCTGGCTGCTCATCAAAATGAGTTAATCCCATTAAACCCCATCAACCCATATGCCGTCTCAAAACTAACACAAGAGCTGCTAACGGGGGCGTATCAACGTTCCTATGGACTTGATGCAGTATATGTTCGACCGTTTAACCACATCGGTGAAAAGCAGACAACTGCATTTGCAGTTCCATCATTCGCACACCAAATTATTGAAATTGAGCGTGGCAATGCCACTCACATAGAAGTGGGAAACCTAGATGCGATTCGTGATTTTTCTGATGTCAAAGACATTGTTAGAGCGTATGAACTTCTACTAGATAGAGGTGAGACAGGTGAAGTCTATAATGTTGGATCAGGTGAGGGTCATTCAATCAAAGAAATGTTATCTCTTTTGATCGCTGAAAGTACTGCCAAAATTACCGTGGTAGAACGTGAAGATCGGATGAGACCTCTTGATATTCCTGTGAGTATTGCGGATAATGAAAAGATTACAGCCCTTGGATGGCATCCAGAATATAAGATACAAGATACGGTAAAAAGAATAGTCGATTGGCACAGAAACCAATAAATAAAGGACAGGATATGAAAAAAGCATTTATTACCGGAATAACCGGCCAAGACGGTTCATACTTAGCGGAATTACTTCTCGAAAAGGGGTATCGTGTATATGGAATGACTCGTCGAACCAGTACACAAAATTTCGAGCGCATTAAGCATATTGTGCACGACGATAATTTGGAATTGATTTCTGGAGACTTAATCGATCAACATTCCCTCACGCATGCTCTTAAAGATATTCAGCCAGAAGAAATCTATAATTTAGCTGCTCAGTCGTTTGTAAAAGCAAGTTGGGATCAGCCAGTGTTAACGGGAGAGTTTACCGGTTTAGGTGTAACTCGAGTTCTCGAAGCTATGCGTTTGGCGTGCCCAAATGCTAAGTTTTATCAAGCTAGTTCAAGTGAAATGTTTGGTAAGGTTCAGGAAGTTCCTCAGACAGAGTCAACTCCATTTTGGCCTCGATCACCATACGGTGTAGCTAAAGTATATGGCCATTGGATCACTGTTAATTACCGCGAATCATTTGATATGTTTGCAACTTCAGGCATCTTGTTTAACCATGAATCACCTCGTCGTGGTCTTGAGTTTGTGACCCGAAAAATTGCTAATGGTGTTGCTCGGGTAAAACTTGGAAAGCAACAGTATGTAGAACTCGGCAATCTTGATGCCAAACGTGATTGGGGGTACGCCAAAGATTATGTTGAGGCTATGTGGATGATGCTGCAACAAGATGAGCCAGATGACTTTGTGGTTGCAACAGGTGAGACTCATTCAGTGAGAGAATTTTTGCAACTTTCTTGTAAAGCTGCTGGCCTTGATGACTGGGAAGCTGTTTGGAAACACAATCCTGAGTATGATCGTCCAGCTGAAGTTGATCTTTTGATAGGAAACTCAGCTAAAGCTCAAGAAAAATTGGGCTGGAAACCATCAATCGATTTCGAAGAATTGGTACGCATTATGGTTGAAGCAGAACTAGAAAGAGAGAGTGCTAACGAATCATGAAAAAAGCTATTGTAATTATCCCAACCTACAATGAGCGCGAGAATATTCAAAAAATAGTCCCAGCACTCCAAAAAGTGTTTAAGACCGTCAGTACTTGGGACATGCATGTCCTAGTTGTTGACGATACTTCACCTGATAAAACCTACGAAGTTGTCAAAGAGATGGCAAAGAAAGAAAAAAATGTCCACCTTTTGCAGAATAAGCAAAAGGCAGGGCTTGGAGGAGCTTACCTCAAAGGTATGGCCGAAGCCTTTGGTAAGCTAAAAGCAGATGTCATTTTTGAGTTTGATGCTGATTTTTCTCACGATCCAGAAAGAATTCCGGAATTTTTAAAAGCAATCGACGATGGCGCAGATTTTGTTTTAGGATCTCGCTACATCAAGGGTGGAGGGATACCTGCCGATTGGGGATTTCATCGAAAGTTTTTGAGTGTTGTTGGAAATATAATTATTACTATTGTGCTCACAAATTTCAGCATTCGCGACTGGACTACTGGGTACCGCGCTATAAAAAAGGAAGTATACGAAGCTGTACATCCTCTTATCAATTCAGAACGATTTATGGGTTACACGTTCCAAATTGGGTTTTTAAACAATGCAGTACGCAAAGGATTCAAAGTCAAAGAAGTGCCATTTGTTTTTGTTGATAGAACTATTGGTGAGTCAAAATTGGGCACGGAGTATATTAAAAACACCTTACTGTATATTTTTAAAATACGCTTGGATGATCTACTGAGTAACCGTATTTTTAAGTTCGCCTTTGTTGGCGGTTTGGGAACCATTGTTCAGCTTGTAGCACTTACCCTTCTCAGAGAGGTCTTGCCAGAATTTAAAGTGTTGTTTTTCACCAATTTTTTGGCTGCTACTTTGCTGAGTATTGAAGCTGCTATTGTCTCAAACTTCACGCTCAATAATATGTGGACGTTTGCCGATCGCAAACTTAAGACCAGCGAAATCCCAAGCAAATTTTTGGCATTTAATGCTGCATCTGCAGGCTCTATTCTTATTCAGCTAGTGATTAATTTCTTTGGTGAAACGTTTATTGGGCTGCACGAGTTGCTTAAGCTACCACTGATTGGTATGGCTATAGATACCGGTATCATTTTTGCGATGACAGGCATTGGTATTGGTTTATTTTGGAACTTTTTTGCCTATAATTTCTTTATTTGGAAGAAGAAGTAAGCTGATTATGAAGCAAGTAATCAAAAAAATTGCCGGGCTGACCAAGAAACAGTGGTTTTTGGTAAGCTTGATAGTAATTGCCTTTTTTACTCGCTTTTATAATTTAGAGGATACGGTCCAGTTTTTAGGAGATCAGGGTCGTGATGCGTTTCTAGTTTCCCGCATATTTACTGATGCAGATCCAGTTTTCATTGGTCCAGTTACCAGTGTTGGAAACATGTATTTAGGTCCGTTGTACTACTACTTTATGTTGCCATTTTTATGGCTATCCTATCCGAGCCCTATGGGTCCAGTGTATGCAGTTGCAGGTCTTGGGGTTCTAACAGTCTATTTGATGTATAAGCTTGGTAGAGAAATGCTTGGAGAAAAAACTGCACTTGTCGCGACAGCACTCTACACTATTTGTACCACTGTGATTGTGTATACCCGCTTCAGTTGGAATCCAAATCCAGCACCCCTACTTTCACTGATTATGATGTGGGCTATATATCGAGCTATTAAAAAAAATCCATGGTATTGGGTAGTAGTCACTAGCATGTTTGCTGCTCTTATTCAGTTACACTACATTACTTTGCTTTCAGGTGTGAGCTTTGGGCTATTTTGGATGTATCATTTGTTTTCTTTGCTCAGGTCTAAATCAAAGAAAAGAAACATACAACTGAGGCTTTTTGGGTTAGCAACGATGGTGAGTGCAATTCTTGGTGTGGCATCGACTATTCCATTGATGTTGTTTGATTGGAAGCATGATTGGCTCAATGTCAAAGCGTTTGAAAATTTGCTCTTTGGCGAAGACAACTTTAAGGTTGCAACACATCAGGGAAATCGAGCCCTTAGAGCCGTTAAAGAATCTCAGGGAAGAGCAATGCATATGCTTTTCGAAATCACGATTGGTAAGATTCGAAACCTCAATGAGTTTATGTTATTAGTTGTGCTTGGAGGTGTTGGGTACGTAGCGTCACAGTGGAAAAAACGAGAGCATGCTTTTGGAGAAGTTATTATTACTGTGTTTATGGTAGTTGCAGTTCTGGGAACGGCTGTATACGAACACAGTGTATATGACCATTATGTTGCCTATATTTTCCCGGTGACTTTCTTTATTATTGGTATGTTGCTTGTTGAAGCATGGAAAAAAGGCATCATTGGAAAGGTGGCTGCAGTTGGTTTTGTTGGGTATTACACCTTCTTTAATTTGTCTACTTTGCAACTGGGAGACACTGGTTGGAAATTGAGCGATATCAAACGAACAAGCGACGCCATTGCGGAACGAGTTAGGCCAGGAGAAAAATATAATATTGTTTTGTTATCTGAAACAGGTGATATTGATGGTCAAAACTATCGGTACTTTCTTTCAACAACAGAAACTTCTCCTGTTATGACTGAAGAGCGTGGCAGTGTTGAAACGCTCTTTATTATTAATGAAGATAGAGCGCTTGAAAAAGTAACTGACTCTCCTGTGTACGAAATTGTTGTTTTTCCAGATAAGGAACCAAAAGAAGTTTTTGAAATTCCTGGAGGACCAGAAATTACCATGCTTCGGAAAAGCAATGATACGCCAGAAGTACCAAATGAATAGAAAAGAAGGTAAAATAGAGTCATGAAACCATATTTATCTGTTGTAATTCCCTCGTACAATGAAATGAGCAATTTAAAGCGAGGCGTACTCGAGCAGGTACTGGAGTACTTACAAAAACAAGACTATCGGTGGGAACTTATCTTGACCGATGATGGTTCGACAGATGGAACCACGAAAAAACTCAAAGAGTTTGCACAAAAAGACAAACGAATTTCTGTTGTAGAAAATATCCATGCTGGAAAAGCTCCAACGGTCATGTCTGGGATGCTAGCTGCAAAAGGCGAGTGGCGGTTATTTACTGATTTTGATCAATCAACTCCGCTTTCTGAAATTGAAAAGCTACTCGAATTCACGAAAAAAGGCTACAATGTGATCATTGGATCCCGCGAGATGGTTGGAGCTCGACGTGATGAAGAACCCTGGTACCGTCGTGTAATGGGTCGAGGGTTTAATTTAATAGTACAAATATTTGCGGTCCCTGGAATTCTTGATACACAGTGTGGTTTTAAATTATTTTCGGCAGAAGCAACTGAGTTATTATTTAATAATCTCTATATTTATGGTTCTCAAAAAGAAAGAAAAGACGCATACACAGGTGCATTTGACGTAGAATTATTATATTTAGCGAATAAACTTGGATTTAAGATTCAAGAGGTACCTATTACGTGGTACCACAATAAAACTGAGCGCGTTAGCCCAGTCAAAGATTCACTGAGAATGTTTATTGATATTTTACGAATGCGGTTTGCCCGTTTTCGTGGAAAGTACGATCTGTAATGAGTTTACTACTTGTCGTATGGACTGCACTGTACACACTCTTTAGCTTTGGTTTGACTGACCCAAACCTGGTCTTGTTTCAGGCAGAATGGTATCAATCATTCCAGGCCTTTATGTGGAAACTTTTGTATGATGATCCACAGCTATCTGCGCTCATTTTTGCTGCGTTAGTTTCATTTGGTTTTTGTATCTACTTTTTTGTGTATTTTAGGATGCGTAGAGGCATTGCTGGTACATTGGCGGAAAAAGTTGAGGAATGTGCATTGCATAGAACGACTCATTTTTCGCTTACAAAGATTTTCACCGGCGAGTATAAGAAAGCTCTGCTTGTGTATGTCTTAATACTTTTTCCACTCCTTTTTTCTTACAACGCACTGTCTCACGATGTGTTTAACTATATTTTTAATGCCAAGATGGTGATGGAGTATGACGCTAATCCTCACCAACAAGTTGCGCTCGATTTTTCTGAAGATCCATGGACACGGTTTATGCATAATACTCATACTCCGGCTCCCTATGGATATGGATGGACTGGTGTTTCGATAGCGCCCTATGTTTTGGGATTTGGCAAGTTTTTTGTAACCTGGATGAACTTTCGATTGTTGAGCGTTTTTAGCATTTTAGGATTGTATGTGGCGCTACAGTATTTTTCAGTCGAAATGCGTCGGAAGTATCTTTCTGTGCCAGAGCTATTTTTACTGTTTGCTAATCCACTTTTTATGATTGAAGTTGTTTCTAATATGCATAACGACTTGTGGATGATGGCGCCAGCAGTGGCAGCATTTGCAGTTTTGTTCAAGGTGATGCGACAAAAGTACGTGCCTCCCTCCGCATTGGCGGTGAGTGCTGCGTTTTTGTGTTTTTCAATAATGATTAAGTTTGCGACGGTTGTATTGATAATTCCCTGGCTTCTGTTGGTGGCTTTACATGCAGTAAAGCTTTTTTCTCTCGAGAAAATTGCAGAGAGGATTCAGTATCCATTCGTGGTAACGTTGTTGAATGGAGGCAGTAACTTGGTGCTAGAAAAAGTATTTGGTTTCGTTCCGTATATTTCTTCGGCGTTGTTATTCATTCCTCTACTAACCAGTCGTTCTCAGCAGTTTCATCCTTGGTATCTGCTTTGGGTCTTTGTATGGCTGCCATTTATAAAGAATCCTATTTGGAGAATGGTACTTGTTGGCTTTTCAATTACTTCTCTGTTTAGATACGTACCATGGTTGGCTACAGGCAACTTTGATGGGGACGTACTGACTCATCAAAAAGTTATTACATGGTTTGGTGTGGCTCTCATTCTGGTTGGGTACTACGCATGGACCTATCGTAAAAAACCACTTTGGTGGAGATAGTATGAAAAAACTCTCATTTGCATTTATTTCATTGGCTGGTTTGTATTGGGGGCTCCATCTATGGGGCCTGGTTTCCTTACCTGTGTTTGCCGACGAAGCAATTTATATCCGTTGGACTCAGTTAATGATTGACGATTGGCAGCAGTATGCCTTTTTTCCGCTCAATGACGGGAAAACACCATTGATGATGTGGCTAATGGTGCCGTTTCAGTTACTATTCGATAATCAACTGTATGCTGCTCGTTTTGTGTCTGTTTTGATTGGATTTGGTCAGTTGGTGATGATGTATGCACTGCTTCAAAAACTGAGTACTCGAAAAAGCGTTCATATCTTTGGTTCATTGATGACAGTGATACTTCCATTTTGGTATACCTACCATCGAATGGCACTTACAGAGGCCCTGTTAGGTCTAGCTGTGACCATAATGATATATGGAGTGGTTCTAGTAACGAGAGCTTCTGGGAAGAAACAACAGCTTGTCAGCGGGCAAGAAAGCGTTGCATTGGGAGTTTTGGTTTTTGGTGTAGTCATTGGCTTGTTGGCAAAAATTCCAGCAGTACTAGCTTTTCCTGCCTTATATTTGCTTTTAACACTCACAAAAAATAAAAATGAGTTAGTTAGAAAAGTAGTTTTAGTATCAGTAGCTATTGGGCTAGGGGCAGCAGTAGTGAGTTTGTTAGCAGTACATCCTGCTTTCTCTCAACTTTTTGCTCGCGGAAGTGACTTTTTATATCCACTTTCTGAAGTTTTACACGGTAGGTGGTTGAGTAACGTGCTACGTATACCCCGATACTTGTATTACTTTGTGTGGTACATGACGCTCCCAGCTGTAATTATTACTGTCTACGGCTTGTTTTCTCGCACAGTACAACAACGGGTGCATACTTTTTTTTGGGCTGGTATGCTGGTATGTTTACCCATTTTTA
The DNA here is from genome assembly GCA_020632255.1 of Pseudomonadales bacterium. Taxonomy (GTDB): domain Bacteria; phylum Patescibacteriota; class Microgenomatia; order UBA1400; family PJMF01; genus CG1-02-43-31. The sequence continues at coordinate 66,975 of JACKFX010000002.1, read as the reverse complement.
TTATGGGAAAAGTGGTGCATCCCCGATATTTTTTTCCTGCTGTTGTCTTTTTCACCCTCGCGTTAGCTATTAGTTTTGAGGGTATAGTAGTATTTTTTGAGAAATTTGAAAAACGAATGCTTCTGCGTGTTGGGTTTGCCTTAGGAATAGCACTGTTGTTAGCAAATACTGTCACTCAGTCACTTGGATTTATTGTTTCTGCAGCTACAAAAGCAGATACTACTCCATACGTTATGGAGGATAGTTTTCAGTATTTAGAAGGGTGGTCATCTGGGCATGGAATTCTTGAGACAACTGCATTACTAAGAGACACTGCCCAAACAAGTTCTGTAGCATTGGCAACAGAGGGTAGTTTTGGAACATTGCCAGATGGTATCTTGATGTACTTACATCGCCAGTCAGTTGAGCATATCTATGTAGAAGGAGTTGGCTTCCCTTCAGTAACATTCCCTGAGAACTTTGTTCAACGTTCGCAGTCATTCGAGCACGTGTGGTACGTTGCAAATGAAGACCGGGTCAAGATGAATGTATCAGGTTTTCCTGAAGTGGCACGGTACTGTCGGCCTCATGATGCTCCTTGTTTAGTCATTTGGGATGTGAGTTCTGTTGTTCATATTGATAGGTAATTTCCTACAGATAATGTCAGTTTTGTCGAGTAAAGTACGCCTTGTATATGAGGCTTTGTATCCAATGGTTGCTCAGTCTGCCCGTATGGAGAACTGCGTTCTCTTTTGTGACGATTTCACAGCAGAGCTCTGAAAGTCCTCTAGGAATGAGTGTGTTTCAGCATGCATGTGCCACTCCGCTTACAACACTTCTGTTGGACACGGATAGTTTATTAACCTCAGAGCAACATGACCCTCAAACTGTGAACAGAATGAAAATTTCCGTACTAAGATTACGGGAACTATTTCAATCAGTTTCTGGTGTTTTGTCAGAACAATTTCAAATATATGATGCGGTTCAAGAAGTACACAAGATGTTGGGGAGCTCTGCCGCATTTTCTATTTGTTGTTCACCCGAAGTGCGTCGTGCTGCCTTGATTTCAGGTTCAAAACTTCTTTTCACTGAATGTTTGGTTTGCATAGTAAAGAATGCTGTTGAGTCGTATCCTGAGGGAGTAGTTAAGCAGGTTGAGATCGCAATAACTCTCCATTGTAATTCAATTTGTGTGACAATTTCTGATTATGGTAGAGGAATGAACCCTGTCGAACAGTTCATGGCAAGGATTAAAGGAGTGAGTTGTCATAAACACAGTACGGGATTAGGAGTGCCATTTGCTGTACGAACAATACGAGAATACTTTTCTGGGTCTGTACGTCTAGAGAGTGCTCTAGGAGTTGGTACTAAAGTGCATATTGTTGTTCCAATAAAATGAATTAAATACGCAACAGATAACCAAAGCCTCGTTTAGTCTGAATAAAGTGTGCATGGTCTTTTCCAAAGCTCATGCGAATCCGACGAATGTAGACATCAAGTGTATTGTAGTTTGGCTGTGAATCTGTAATGCCCCACACATACTCGATCAAATCATTGCGGCTGACCACCGTATTTTTGTGGATCATTAAACATGCTAGTAGCTGTGTTTCTTTTTTCCTCAGTTGTTTTGTGCAGTTACCTATGGTGACAACCCCGGAACTGGTGTGCAATACTACTGCACCAGCGCGCAATACGTGTGACTCAATTTGTTTGTGAACTCGCAAGAGTTTTTCTAAAATGAGTGAGAATTCAGAGAAAGAGAATGGCTTTGATAGATATGCATCAGCACCTGTTTCTAAACCATAAATTCGATCATGCTCACTTCCCATGTTGGAGCAAACAATTACTTTAGTTTGTGGAGATATGTCGTGCAGGTACTCTACAAGTTCAATACCATCTCCGTCATCAAGCATGCGGTCGACGACGACAACTGAAAATTTCTCTTGTTCAATGAGATCAAGAGCAGCAGTAAGTTTTCCCGTAAAGTGAGCTGGAATACCTTTGTGTTTGCAGTGATTTTTTAATGATTGGGTGAGCAGTGGGTCGTTTTCTACAACCAAAACTGAAGGTGTTTTCATAATCTAAGTGTAATGGGGGGGTCAATACATAAGATTTACGTATTGAAAAGAGCACTATAATAAATCTTTTTTATTGAAGTACCAAAGTAATAGTGTCGATACTAGTATGGTGCCAACAATAATATAGATAAAAGCAAGCGGATTGCTATCTAGAGGTAAGTGTACATTCATGCCATAGTAACTAAAGACCATAGTTGGAATAGTTAAGATTAGGGTGATCGAAGTTAAAAACTTCATGGTCTTGTTCAAATTATTTGAGGTGATGGTAGAGTAGGAGTCACGAATATTTACTAAGTACTTAATATTGGCTTGGCTCATATTGATAAGTTGTTCGTTAGTTAAGTACAAGTCTTCAATCAGCTCTTTGTCTTCTTCAAATAGTCTGACATACTTGCCGCTGAGAAGTTTTTCCAGAGTATTATTGTCTGGTCTTAGGCCAAGCAAAAAGTCATTAAAGACGTATTCATAGTTTACAAAGCTAATTAAACTTTTGTTATCTATTTCTTCGATGTTGACTGTAACTCGGTGAATATCTTTGGCAATTGTTTTAATGTATTTTTCAAAATCGCGATCTAATGTGAGGAGAAGCTGAATAAGTAATTTTGTTTTTTGAGTTGAGTAAAAGTCACTTGATTTGATAACTGATTCGACTGCATCCATTTTTTGAGGTGTAATGGTCAGAAAAAAATCGGGACCAACAACTATTAAGAGTGGCGCAGTTTTTGCAGCGGATACAGATCCATATACGAACCGCGTAAAAAGGTATGTTTTCCCCTCGTCCTTTTCGATACGCGGCACTTCAAACATGTCGAGAGCATCAACGAGAATGTTTTCATCTAGCTTAAATCGCTTACAAGCCATGTCAATATCATCTTGAGTTGCTGACTCTATATGCATCCAAGAACCAACCCGGAGAGTGTCGAGTTGCTTGACAGTCTTGTGCTTGAGGTTTTTGTAATAGATGGTAGTCACCTATGTAGTATACTTGTTTCAGACCAGATAGGTAAGGGTCGAGATGCTCTAATTATTGTATTCTTTTGCCAATCATTCCCATTTTCTTCTTGAGTGCGTTTTTTTGACTACATTGATTGGAGTTTGTTTTTTTTCTAGTAGCACTCGAGAGTTTTTTTGAAGTCTAGTAAGAGTTGTTTTTGATTTTTGGTTAATTTATTTTGATTTATCAATTCCTTCTTCGTACACAGATACTTTTGACCATATCATTTTTTAATGTAACTTCAAGTTATAGGGTAAAAAGTAGTTTATGGTCTTTTGTAATTGTTTGCTATACTCAAGATAATGATAAGCATTCCTGAAAAAATACAAAACAGCATCATTCTCATTCTAATTGTCGCGGTTGGACTTTTTCTTAGGGCATATAAATTTGGTTACTATCCACTGGGGTTTGATAATCTCCAAATTATAACCAGTGCAGAAAAAATTGTTGAAGGTGACCTGGTTTTTTTAGGGCCAAGAACTGGTCCGGCAGAAATGTTTACTGGGCCACTCATCTATTATGTTGCGGCTCCGTTTCTTTTTCTCGGATTTTCACACTACACAGCAATTTTTGTACCGCTTTTTTTAGCGTTGCTTACTGGGATAACTCTAGCATGGTTAACAAAAGTAGTAGAAAGAGAACAACACCTTATACTTGCTCTTTGGGCATTTTCACCACTCCTGATTCCAATGGATAGAATTTTATGGAATCCAAATCTGACTGTTCTTGCAAGTAGTCTGACATTTTTTCCTCTGTTAGCATTAGAGAGAAAATACAGATATCAATTGTTTGGAAAACACATCCCAACTGAGTTCTTGCTCTTTGTTGGGGCGTTTTTAGGGTATCAAGCACATTTTTCTGGACTCATTTTAGCTCCACTTGCTTGTATCTATTTAGTGGTGCGTAGGTATAAAAACGTATGGTTATACGGGGCCCTTTTTGTAGGCTTTCTTGCCTCACTTCTGCCCACAGTGCTTTTTGACATAAAAAATAATTATTTAAATACAAGGGGACTGTTAAGTCTGTTGGAAGGAAAGACCGGGTTTGGTCTAGTAGGTTTTTTTACTACACTTCTACACGCGATGCAAATTTCTCTAGAAAACCTGGGCGGTGTTTTATTGGAAGGAAATTCTCTCGAACTCATTTTGATTGCTGGGGTAGTGGTAGTTTTGACCACCTTACTTCTTTATAAAAAGATTACAGAAAAAGAAAAAAAGTTGTTTCAGCTTTCATTTTTCTGGATTTTGGGTATAGCAGTTTGTTTTTCTTTATATAGTGGACAGACACCAGAGTATTACTACTTCGTGCAACTGCCTGCAATTTTTTATATTCTTGCGAGTGTTTTAGGGACACTGTTGTCAGCTTTACAGAAAAAAATTATTTTTATCCTCTTTACTGCAGTGTATGTCTTTTTTCTGCTTTTTTCGAATATGCATCCGCTCAACCTCGAAATTAAAAATCAGGATGCGATTGTTCAATCTATTGATGAACTAGTAACTCAAGGTGAAGTGAGTGAAATAATCTTTGACATGCAGTACTATGATGCTTTAGGGTTAGAGTACTTGCTTGAAAAAAAAGCATACAATCTCAATCCAAAAGGTAAACCGCTGCATATACTGTATCCATACCATGCAGGAAATCTTGCGACAACAGTATTTAGTAATTCAGCTCTTTGGCTCGATCCACGGATTGATGCTGAAAAAAATTATTTGAGTAAACCAGATTTTATCATTGAAACGCCGTTGTACAGAAAATTACTAGAAACCACCTATGAAAGAGTTACTTTTGGTGATGAGCTCTATGCATTTGTGGATGATGGCATCATGACAGAACAACTTTTGCATGTTCAGCATGTGACTGATCAAAACATACACCTGTATAGAGACCTCATTTTAGCCGTTAGAGATGATGGTCAATGGCACTACATTTCTGTAGGTGATCAAACGGGTAATTTTTTCCGTAAAGGTATGATTATCTTCTATCTGCCCGCGAGTGATGCCGCATCGACAACATATATTGAGGAAACTACTATTTATTAGTCTTACTCTACAAACGTTAGTGCAACACCTTTACTATCTGCACGACCAGTGCGGCCGATGCGATGGACATAGCTTTCGTATGATTCAGGGAAGTCATAGTTGATCACATGAGTGACATTTTTAATGTCAACGCCTCGAGCGACCACGTCGGTAGCAATTAACACTTTGACGTAGTTCTTTTTGAATTCATCCAATGCGCGCTGGCGTTGATTCTGAGATTTGTTTCCATGAATAGCGTTTGCCTTAATTCCACGTTGAGTGAGTTTTTGTGCAAGTTTGTTTGCAGCATGCTTGGTTCTGTGGAACACTAAGACTTTTTCAAATGAGTCTCCTTGAAGTAGCTCGTGGAGCACATCAAGCTTAGATCGACCATTCATTTTAATGACATTTTGAATAACATTGGTTGATGTTTCTTGTGTTTTCACAGAGACAAAGATAGGATCATGTAAAAAGTCATTCATTACTTCTTGAACAATGGGTGTCATGGTGGCCGAGAAAAATAATGATGTTCTTACAGCTGGCAGCAAGCTAATAATACGCTTAATATCATGGATGAAGCCCATGTCGAGCATACGGTCGACTTCATCCAACACGATAGTGCCAAACTGATCAAATGGTAACTTTCGACGTTCGTTAAGATCTTTAATTCGCCCAGGAGTTCCGATCACGAAGCTTTGTCCGCGTTTAAGATGCTCAATTTGACGGTTTAAAGATGTCCCTCCAATGGTAAGGGTAGAGTAGATGTTTATCCCGGTAATGAAGAGTTTAAGTTCATCTCGAATTTGCACAGCCAACTCACGAGTTGGGGCAATGATTAAAACTTTTTCTTCAGGATTCTGGATAATCTTTTCAATCAATGGAATCAAAAAGGCTGCAGTTTTTCCGGTCCCCGTATTAGCGATACCCACCACGTCTTTCCCCTTTAAGATATGAGGAATGACCTGATCTTGAATTGGAGTTGGTGTTTTATAGCCGCGGTCAGCAATGTTTCGCTTGAGTTCTGGTGAGATCTCAAAATCGACAAAGTTGTTTCTGTTCTCGTAGACGTCATTTTCCACAATTTGTTGCGTTTCTGTCTGAGACTGCAAAATAACTGAAGTTGGATCAAAGTACTTTATTCTATTCCCGTTGCGATTGCCACGAGGATGAGAACTCTGTGCTTGTTGTCCACCAGCGTTACTAAATGAATTGTTGTTTGATCGTCTATGACGATGAGAGCGTTGTCTGCTCATAGATACTTCTTTCTTTTTCTTCATTAATACTAGGTTTACTACGAAATATCACTAGTAGTTAGCCTAGGGGTAAAAGACAAGAAGCGAATAATAGGTATTGAGAAATATTCTTACAAAGTTTCTAGCTTAAACCAAGTTGTAAAGCTCTTTGGCTTTTCAACAGAATGTATAGTATAGCATAGTTGCACCCAAATAGCAAGTTATGGGATATTATTCATTGCGAAGTTGATAGAGCTTATCTCCCAGAAATCCAGTCACTTCAGGATAAATAAGTTCTTTTTGAGGAGGTACTGCAGCTGGTCGGGCAGTAAAGCGGCCAAACTTAGTATTAATGGTATCTAAAGCTCGTTGAATAGACTCGTGCTTCTGCCAGGATGGCAACAGTTGGTCTTGCTGATGTGGTTCTAACAGCGAGAGCCGGACAGCAAACTTAATGACCTCGAAAGAGTGATTCCATTGTTTGTAGAGGTGGTCTACCCGATTGATAAGCTCAAACACTTGATTAATGGGTGTTGCTATGGTGAGATGTGCAGACCAGTACCCTTCTTGGCCATACAGGCCAATCCAAATGTTTCGACCCGCCAATTTTTGAATGCGCACTTTTTCAATGATTTCGATAGAGAGGTTATGCAGAATGCGCTTAATTTCTGTAGGGTTTTGATACAGATGGTATCCGGTAATCGAGCGGCCAACACTTTTCATATGAGGGATCTCTCGATCAATCTGTTGCAAGAGATGAGGTTCTTCTCCGTAGGCCATTTTAGCTAGCTGGACACTCCAAAACGGGCCAAAAAGAGTATGTAGCTCCTCTTCTGGAATAAAACGAATTTGGTAGGGGTAAAAGACATTACAACGAGCTAATTTTTTACTGAGGCGGTAGCCAATGCCACAGACATCTTTGAATGGGGTGGTCGCCAGAATTAGTTCTTTTTTATCGGGAGTAACAATACTCACCCCTCCTTTGGGGGCAACTTCACTAGCCATTTTTGCCATGAAGCGATTGTTGGCAATGCCAATATTACAGGTAACCCACTCTCCCAGTTCTGTTTTAATGCGGTCTTGGATAGTTTTACCAAGCTTTTCTAAATCGGGATAGAGATGTTCTCGGCAGTCGGTAACGTCAATAAAGGCCTCGTCAAGAGAGTAAATGTAGACAGAGGGCGCAACAGTTAAAAAAACTTTTTGAAGACGTTTGGTGGCATCAAGGTATCGCTCAAAACTGGCGGGAAGGCAGAGCAATTGGGGACAGAGAGTCAAGGCTTCTTGTTTGCGAGCACCGGTTTCGATACCAAACTGTTTGGCTTCTTTGCTCAGAGCAATAAGGCATGTGCGACCTTCATCTTTAACGACCCCAATGGGTTTACCACGTAAGTGTGGATTTTCTTGCTGCAACATAGTAGCAAAATAGGAATTAATGTCTACATGCAGGATAGTTCGTTCCATATTACTCAACCCAGAGTTCTAATAATAACCAATGCTCATTATCACGGTCAAACTCTAGGCGAAATACGGTTCCTTTCGAAACCAAACTATACAAGCGTTTCTTGCGAACACCATCTCGGGTATCATTAACGAGGGTAATAGTATCAACAGGCATAATTCTCTCTCGCCACTTAAATTTTCGAGGCACAAACATGCCATCTTTATAGGTGCCCACAACGGCAATTGTTTCGTTAATTGTTTGGTACATGTCTCCATACTACACTAAGCAAACCCGAACTCGTCAATATGTCCAAAGATATCAAACAGAGTTAATCAGCATTGAAAGGGGATCGGTCATTTCGGTGGTGGGGTAATTGGAAGGTTCATCTACACGTTTTGTGCCAGAAAGTTTAGCACAGATAGCATGTATTTGTGGACGTTCCTCATGGAGAGAAGCAAGCTGGCGTTCACTATCATCCACATAGGTCCATTCAGTTTCTGGATGCTCATCCATAATTTGGAGGAGTGCTTGTTGTTTTCTACCATGAGTAATAATCATGATTTCATCGGGAATACGTTTTCCTTGAGCTTTAAGCAGTTCTAGGGAGCTAATAATTTTTTTTGCTTGGAACTCGATGGCACCAAATGTTGAAATTGCCCAATAAACTGAAGGATCAAGGTCAAATAGAGCTATATTTGCTTTTGAAAGATTCGGTCTGGTCATATGTTGCTGATAAGCATCCCAAACATCATCTGCAATGAGTGGGTGTTTTTCTTCAAGAGTATGAGCAAGTGATTGGTGATGAGTTTCTGCAAAATATGTTTTTTCACCTTTATGTTTTGGAGTGACCATATCCCCAAGAAGAGGTATAACTTTTTCCAGTAAATAGGTGCGAGCAAGTGCTTCTGAAGGGACTTGTAGGAAGTTTAAAAATGTTTCATCATCAACACCAGAAGTAAGGTCATCAATGAGCTGTGTTTCAGCCAGCATTTCTAAGAAAGGTGAGTAGGATTCTGGATGAATGTCTTGCCAATTAAGGACCCGACCAGCACGGTTAAGAGCCTTACACATAGCTGTAAAATCGACAGGTGATAATTTTGTGGTAGCACAACGCTTATAGAGTGCTTGAAAGTATGGGGCTTTACGACTTGAATAATTTTCGAGAGTATCGTCCCAATCGGTGATGAGACCTTTTTTAGGAGATTCAGGATTTGAGAGCTGAATTCTAAAACCTCGAACAGGGCTATCTCCTTCAAGGATTGAGATTGGTTTAATTCTTGCTTTTTTGTCTGGGGAAAGCGCATCTAAACGATTTCGGTAGTGGTTGAGAATATCAAACTGTGATCTATGTCGTGGCTGGTATTCCAGATTTTTTTTTACATGCATATTGAAAGTATTATACTGATAGTAAAGATGTTTCCATAGTTAACATTTACGGTGTCAAAGATTCGAGTGTTTTTAGTCTTCTTTCTCTTTCCAATGCGACACTTACATCCCGAGAAAACATCAGTAAAGGAAAAGAGTGCATGTGTGAAAAACCAAGTTTTGTTTGTAATGCTTTGCCTGTTGGTGTTTTCCAAGCAGCAATTTCAGCACAAAATTCGAGCACTGCATTATGGTGAATGACTTGAGGATCAAGATCATAGTCCCAGCCAGCTTCAATTTTTTGTTTTCTTCTTTGAAGTTCAATAGCACGTAATTCCCGGAAATATGATTCAAGATCGATACCCATTAACGGTGTTCCTTGTATGTATGGTGTCAGTTGTTTTCCTAATTCATCTACATTTGATGGAAATGTATAAAATGGTTTCGCGATTTCTTCTAACTGTGTACGGTATTCTTCATAGGTATCATGATTGGTGCCTCGACCCCATTCTGCTCTAAAATGGGTAATGGGTCCCATTGCAAAAGGATAGGTATCTGTTAGGTATTGAAGCAGGCGACCAAAAAAGATATTGTGGTCCTTTTTTGAACCATCTGGTGACTCTTTTTCTACAATAGCTTGAGCGTACCAGTCATCTTTTTTTAATTTAAAGTATCCGGGTATGTCTGACATCTGTGTGATTCTACCTTTGTTTTTGATTTCAACTGAATTTGGAAAACATCTTACTTCATAGTGTTTTCCAGATCGACCAATAATTTCTCCTGAGTAGTTAGGTCGGAAAATATAGGTGCCGTGAGCATCAAAAAGTGGAATGCCTCCAATATAGTAGCCATTCTCATGAGTGATACAGGTTGGATCAAAGAGTGGTTGTGTTCGCTCGTATCTTTTAAGATAGAGGATATACAGTTCAACCTCATCAAGAAGTGACTCAGGAATGGGAAGTAATTTTAGAGCTTCGGCGACTTGTCGTTTTGTTTCAAGTGTTGAGCCATACTCATAAGCCTCAACTTTTAACAGAAAACGAATGATATCTTCTAAACTCTCTGGACTTTTAGAAGCCTGATCTAGTATGCTGCGAATACTTGGATTAAATCTCTCAGGCATACTGGTATAGTATCAAAAATTGGAACTCTGAAAAGTGGGAGCTTGGTTTGTTTAGACGAGAACTGATGGATAGAACTTCCTTAAGCAAAAAGCATAGAGTTGTTTTATGCACTGTAGTTACGTATGATGAGAATATGTTCGATACAGAACCTGTGATCCCAGCTGAGTATTTTCCAGAAAAACTTCAAAGTTGTTTTCCGACAATTTCGTATAATTTTTTTCTCTCTGATAGATGATTTCGTTTACAATGAGTATCTCTCCATATTTTTAAAATTTTATTGTCCGACACAGTATATACAAAACCCTCCATACCATTACCCAATAGCTCGGGGGCTTGGAGATTTAATTTTTCAAATACTATTTTATGTGATGCTAATAATTTAGATACGTCCATAGTACAAAAAGTATAACAGGTCGAAACGTCTTACCAGAATGGACTTTTTTCAACAGTAATATGAAGTACTTTTGAATATTATATTGATACATCAATTATAAATATTATTAAATCCCGTACGTGAGCAGTATTTGAACCCACTCCTTGAGTGAATTGTAATAATGGTTTATAATGTTGAACTTTGAAAAAGGCTAGTATAAAACCTCACCATCATTTATAGCAGTGAAATTACCGCTCTGATCAATTTTGCCAACAACATAAAGATGCACTCCTCCGCCAGCAGCAGATGATTCATTCCTTTTCTCAACTACTCTTGCTAATGAGTTCAAATCATTTTCTTGAGGTGCAATTACCAAATATTCCAATCGTGTTGCAGAATACCCTGGATAGTCTGATTCTATCTCTCCTAAAGGATCTAATTTAAATGCAATAATAGCTCGTTCTGTAAGAGCAACTTCAGTTCTATTGCCTTGATATCCATGATGGTCGCTTGTTTTAAAAGCCACTTGACATATGAAATCCTTTGGAAGAATATTTTGCAAAGTTTCGATAAAACTAAATTCAGTTCTTTCTTCGTTGTCCATATATTAATCTCTCTCACATTTTTACTAAATGTATACAATTATATATAAAAAATGAAAATTTGGAAATATATAAATTAGATTGATATATAAATTTATATTTCATAAGATCCCGAACTAGGATTCACGACTCGCTGCAATTTTTCATCTACGTAAGGAAGCTCGCATGCACTAAGCAGGAAGTTTGCAGGCGCTCACTTCTTGCTGGCACGACTCTTCGCACCTACGATCCAGAATTTACAAAAAATACCCTAATGGGTATATTTTTTGTATGATCCCGTACGTAGACGCTATTCGAACCTATTATTGTAAATGTTTACCTACAAACCCGAACTAAATTCTAGTTCGTATATATCTTTGAGGACCAAGTGGCGTATCGAATTTCTGATTAATAACAACTTTTTTACCAGCATTTTTTATGATCTTATCCGCATAACTTCCAAGTCCATCGAGGTCCACATCCCTTGCATCTCTATCTATAAACCGATACCCTTTTGATTTCAACGTTTTCTCTAATTTTTGCATTAATTTGCCTACCAATTTTAGTCCTCTTAACTTTGGGTCAATTACTGTAGAAACAACATAAGCAATGTTATTTTCATGAGTACGATCAGAATAAACGTCGTTGTATTGGTATGCATCACGTGCTGGTATTGCTATCGTAAATCCTTCTATTACACCAGTCATTTCATCTCTTAATACACAAACAACAGAGTTTAAATTATAAACTACGTATTCCGCTGCTTCATTATAATTCATTCCATATCTATTTCCAAATTCATCTGTATCCATTTCAGACATTCTTCTAATATCATTCATCACTTCATCTGTTAAAACCAATGGTAATCTAAAAGGTAATTTAATTTTATCTATTTGACTTTGAGTAAGATTTGGGCTCCAAACTTCTACTCTTAAACTTGGGACGTTTAAAATTTCTTTTTTATTTTTCATAATAATTTGTCCAATCAAAATTTAATCTTACAATTATATCATTTCAGAACCTGTTCCAAACTAGAAATTGAACCGAACTACTGTGATATAAAAGTATGTAGAAAAATAGATTGATATATAAAGCTATATTTGGACTGATTACACTATTATGCGATGTTAGAACCTCTATATGACATAATTCGAGAATGTCTACAAAAGAAAAAGTTTCTCAAACACCAACACTTTTAGAATTTATTCTAAAGACCTCAGAAACAATTATTAGATCAGAAAAGGGCTGGGGATTTTTACGTCTTGTTATGGAATTAGAAAGAGCTAAAAGATCTTTAGATATAGCTTATGGGCATAAGTATCAAGATAGCGAAATTGAAAAAAGAAAATCAATCCTGATAGGAACTCAAACAGCTATGTCATTATTTTCAGCATCAAATCCGTCATCACCAAGTTCAGAGAAATTTTTACAAGATCTTTTACAAGAGTTAAGTGGCATGGGATTACTTGATAACAATAATCCTTACGATAACTATATCATAGTAGATGAGATCGCTCTAATCGTAGCTGAGCCCTATCAAGGTTAATAAACATTAGATTTATATATACAGATATATTTAAAAATGATCACACTGGTGTACTATGTTGGAACCTTAAAAGCACACAACATCTTTAACTAATGGAATGTGTATGCAAGTTAAATCGCATTGTGCTATACAGGCATCATATGCGCAGCCTATTTGACCTTCTTTACATATGTCACTGTCAAATTGCAAATTACAATTTAGAGGGCATTCAGTCTTAGATTTTGAAATTCTATATGATATGTAGCTAGCTAATAGTATTAAGATTAATACGGATAATAAAATAACTTTTTTCATATATTAGAAGTATATCAGATAGGTTCTGACCGTCCTAGTTAGAGTCTTGAGGTGATCACACTGGTGTATTATGTTGGAACCTCTATTTATGATAGCAAATTAACTGAAGTGGGTTTTAATAGCGTGTTCAGCAAGTCTTTTAACTAGGTTTTCGGAGATATCATGCTTTCGTCCTTTGGCTTTATAATTTCCGACAATATATGTACCTCTACCAATATCCACAAGAATAATCTCAGCTATTTTATTGTAAGGATCGTACACTAGTGCAAAGCTATCTGATCCAAGAACAACACCATTACCTTCATTAAATGAGCTGAGCGCCATTGCTCGCAACTGACTATGTATCAGCTCTAAATTTAATATTTCTATATTTTGTTTTGAAAGCGGTGTATGTTTATCAATAAGAATGAGTCTGCCACCTTGAGTTACATCTGTCATTAGTAATGTAGTATGTTTTTCATTAATACGAATTGTTGGGACGACAGGGAAGCCTCTTTTTTTTAGCCAAGAGTGCTTTTTACGAATTTCTGTATAGCTTGTTTCAGGAAGTTCTGCTACAACAGTAATTTTTTTAGTTATCATGGAGCCAACGATACGACTAGATTCGTTTTTATGAAGACGTGCGGTGCCATGAGAAACGGCACCCTCTACACCTCCTGATAAACTATGTTGATTGCTTAATGAAATATTGCTAGCTCTTTTTGAATCAAGTTTCTGAAATTTTTCTATATCCATGTTTAAATTATAGCAGACTTGAGGTTTCAACCGTCCTAGTTAGAGTCTTGAAGTGATCCCGAACTAGGATTCGAACCTAGGATAGCAGTGCCAGAAACTGCTGTGATGCCACTTCACTATTCGGGATTGTTAATGGTGCGACGAGAGTGTCACATTGTGCGTATAGTGTACCACAGAAGAGCAACTTGTTAAGCCCACTCCTTGAGGATTTGCTCACGTTTACGGGTGAAACTCTTTTTTGAATATCCTACACGGCGAATAAATGAAGCTGTCGATTCTGCCCCAATAAAGTGAGGTAACACAACGTAGCTGCTACCAACGTCATAGAGTGTTTGAGCGTCCTCGGGTGTTTCGGCAAAGACGATGATAATGGGGTGATTGGTGTGATCACGAAGATGTTTTACTAAGGTTGCATTGGTTTCAACATCTTTGATTGATGAGACCACAAATTTAATTGTACTTAAGGGTAATTCGCTTAAAAATTCAACATCCTGTGCATCACCATAATAGTATTTAACTCCAGTTTTTGGTAAACGATCCAGTGTATTTGGGTCAAAATCAACTACACCAACTGAGTAGCCCATTTCCTTAAAGATATCCATAAAAGTATCTCCAACTCGGTTGAAGCCAAAAATAAAGCTATCTACTTTAGCGTATTTTCCGGTAGCGGCTTGATTGTTTTTACGTAGTTCAAGGAATCTCAGGTATTTTTCAATATGGGTATAAATGGCTTCGGAGTAAAGAATTAAATAGGTAGAGCCAGCGATAGTTATTAAGCCAACCAAAGTAATAATAGTCAAGACTTGAGTATCGATATGGCCAATATTGAAGCCTAGCGTGGCCAAAATCAGACTAAACTCACTAATTTGAGCAACAGTGAGACCGGTTTGGAAGCCAGTTTTTTTGTGGTATCCAAGCAAGTTCATGATGAGAATCACAATAATAGGATTTCCCACCAGTACAAAGAGAGACAAGACTATAACAGGGACCAAAATGCTAGTTCCTGCAGTGAAAGTCATAGTTGAACCAAGTAGCACGAAGAACATCACAATGAAAAAATCACGAAGAGGGCGGAGGCGTGAGCTTATTTCTTCGGCATAGGGAGAGGATGAAAGGACAACACCGCTAATGAGGGCCCCAATTTCAACAGATAGACCAAGTGCATAGAAAAGTGCGGCAAAGCCCAGTCCCCATGTGAGCGAAAAAATAAATAGTAGCTCTGAGTTATCTGAGGCAGATTTTAAGAGTTTGGGAAGCAGTAACCTTTCAAGCAGGGTTATAACAATCACAATAAAACCACCTTTGAGAAGGGTTGTTAACAGTACAAAGGGAACTGAAGTTCCTTCAGCGCCTGCAATCGAAGAAACCACAATTAAAATCAATGTGGCAATGACGTCTTGCACTAATAGTAGTCCGACGGCAATTTTTCCATACAAGCTATGAACTTCATTTTTATCCGAGAGCAGTTTGAGGATAATGATAGTACTGCTAAATGTAAGCGCAATGGAAACGTACAAGGCAGCTGTTGTGGTTAGTCCCAAGAAAATAGCAATTCCAAATCCAACTAAAGAAGTAAACAGCACTTGGCCAATACCCGTTACTAATGAAACAGACCCGACTTCTTTAATAACCCGAGGACTCATGTGAAGACCAACTATAAAGAGCAATATGGAGATGCCAAGTTTGGAGAAAATTTCAATGACTTCTGTCGAGTGCAAGATATTTAAAAACATTGGACCTAACAGCAAACCACTCAAAATATAGCCAACCACTAATGGTTGTTTGAGTTGCTTCATGATGAATGCAACCAGGGTAGTGATGGTAATAATTAAGCTGAGCTCAATAAAGATATCCATACGTTATTTTTTGGTTACTTCAACTCCAACTTGATCGATTAGTTCGTAGTTTTTGCGGACTTCACCCCAGAATTTTTCAGCTAATTTACTTGAGTATTGGCTATTTGTGCCTTTTTCCATACCAGAACAGAGCTTACGCTCCCAAAAGCGAATCATGTCCAAAACGTCACGCCCTTCTTGGTGAAAGGTTTTCTGATGTTTTGTCGCATCGAGTGCAAAAGCATCATGAACTTTTTTGAAGTCATCAAACATTTTTTTATTTTGAGTTATCATCAATTCGTAGTATTTTTTAAATTTTGGTTGCGGCATAGCCTACTTCTAAGACATTAGTCAAAAGTTTTTACATAGAGTCTGTCAGCGTACTGGTTAAGCATGCGTTCACCAGTGTACTCTTCGCCAAGACGAATGGCGTTCTTCATAACAGAAGTCCACTCTACAGGGATTCCATGAGTATTTCTAGAGTAGTATTTGGGTACGATAGTTTGTTCGAGGAGAGTATAGAGTGAGTTAGCTGTATCAATGTGATCAAGCTGCCAGCCTTGTGTGCCATCCCAACGAACTTCCTCTGCCCAGCCGTCGGCTACGGTACAGTTTGGTACACCATTTAAGGTGGCTTTCATACCACTGGTACCACAAGCTTCTTTTCCAAGTTCTGGCGTGTTGAGCCAGACGTCTACACCTCTGGTAAGGTGTTGGGCAACTTCAATGTTGTAGTTAGGGACAAAGAGAGCAGACCCGGCTAACTCAGTGCTAAAAAGCTCAATAACCTCTTGAAGCATTTGCTTCCCAGCAGTGTCCCCCATATGAGCTTTTCCAGAAATAAGTAACTGTACTGGACGTTGCTCATTTTGAAGGAGTGCTTTAATGCGAGCTAGATCGCTAAAGAGTATTGGCAACTGCTTATAACCGGCCAGTCTTCGTGCCCAGCCAAGCACAAGTTTTCGTTCATCATATCCAAAGCCTGTTTGTTTTTGAATAAACTGCATGGTTTCTTTTTTAAGTGCCATATGAGTATTCCAGAGTTTTTCGTTGTCGTGAAAGTTTTTTTGAATGTCAGGGTGTTGCCATGTTCCACGATGCACTCCATTGGTTATGTTGACCCAGTTGTATTGTGGCCAAAGTTTCTTCGAAAGTTCAGTGTGGAGTGAGCTGACACCATTGGCTTTTCTTGAAGTGTTAAGCGCAAATCGAGTAACAGAAAACTGACCGTTTTCTTCTAGACCAGACTCGATTAAGGTGTCATTGCTAATTCCCATTTTGTTAGCGTAGTACTTGCTGTACATTTTGATGAGCTCAGGAGGGTAGGATTGGTTGCCTGCTGCCACAAGGGTGTGGTTAGTATAGACTGTTTTTTCGATAGCAGCTTCTTTTGCTTCTTCATAATTCATACCGTGATCATCCATGTACATGCGGATAAGTTGCCAGTGAGCGAATGCTGGTCGACCCTCATTGATGTGATAGACACTTGGAGTTATTCCTAGTTTGGAGAAGAGTTTTACGCCACCGATTCCTAAGATGAGTTGCTGTTTGATCAAGTTTTCTTGGGTTCCAGAGTATAAAACCTGAGTAATATCGCGCTCAACCAACTCATTCTGGTCAGTTTCACTATCCAGCAAGTAAAGTGATACCCCATTATCCAAATCTTTTCTCCAGACGCGAAGCCAAACGTCTAGTTCAGTTAAGTGAACTTTAATAAAAAGGGGTTCTTCATCAACATAGACATGCTCGAGGCCATTTTCGAGCGGATCAAAGTAGTAGTCACCCTCAGTTTGGAGTCCTTCAGGAGAGAGGTGCTGTACTACTCCATGTCCACGATACAGTAACCCAACAGCTACAAAGGGCATGGCCATATCGGCAGCGGCTTTGACTGTGTCTCCAGCAAGGACCCCAAGCCCGCCCGCATAGATGGGAAGTTCGGTAGCGACGCCGTATTCGGCACATAAATAGGCAATGGGATGTTGTTTTGATATAGTTGTATTCATTAGACAGACTTTTGTATATTCATGACATTTGTTACACTATTCATAGTACTATAGATTACCTGCTCGGTACAGAAGTTTTACGGAATTATATGTTATCAATGAATGATATTTCTCAATTATTAGGTGATGAGGCACAGGCATTGTTGGGTCATCGATGTGAGCGTATTCCGAAAGAAGTCATCCATCAAACGAGTGGGAATCACGTTAGAGAGATCTTTAGTGAGTCAGATCGATCAGATGCTGTGATTGCTAATTTGGAGCGGCTTTACAATCATGGTCGATTAGCAGGTACGGGATATCTTTCTATCTTTCCGGTTGATCAAGGCATGGAACACACAGGAGCCTACTCTTTTTATAACAATCCTATTTATTTTGATCCTGAAAATATTATCAAAATGTCTCTTGAAGGCGGTTGTAATGGAGTTGCATCAACTCTCGGAATACTGGGGCTTCATGCCAAACGTTATGCAGATAAAATTCCATTTATTGTGAAGTTAAATCATAGTGAGCATTTGACTCATCCAGCTAAGGCGGACCAGTTGATGTTTGCCACTGTTGATCAGGCTGCCGAGATGGGAGCAGCAGGTGTGGGGGCTACTATTTATTTTGGCTCAGACGAATCCCATCGCCAAATTATCGAAGTCAGTCGTAAGTTTAAACGTGCTCATGAGTTGGGTATGTTTACTATTCTCTGGTGTTATCCACGTAACCCAAACTATAAAGAAGGCGAAACAGACTATACAACTGCAGTTGATATTACCTCACAGGCAATCCACATTGGTGTGACAATAGAGGCAGACATTGTTAAGCAAAAATTGCCGACACCACTTCACGGTTTTCAAGCTCTCGACTTTAGCAAGTACTCTGATGAAATGTATGACTTGTTAACTTCAGACAATCCAATTGATTTAGTTCGGTATCAATTAGCTCATAGCTATATGGGTAAGATTGGTTTAATCAACTCAGGCGGCGAGTCTAAAGGTGGCGACAGCGATATAGCCGAAGCCGTTCGCACTGCGGTTATTAATAAACGTGGTGGAGGATCAGGTTTGATCATGGGACGCAAAGTCTTTAAGAAGCCGTTTGCTGAGGGTGTCAGAATCTT
The DNA here is from genome assembly GCA_020632255.1 of Pseudomonadales bacterium. Classification (GTDB taxonomy): domain Bacteria; phylum Patescibacteriota; class Microgenomatia; order UBA1400; family PJMF01; genus CG1-02-43-31. The sequence continues at coordinate 48,269 of JACKFX010000002.1, read as the reverse complement.
GCAGGCAGTGCAGGATGTGTATCTTACTGAAGAGATTTCTGTTGCTTAAAGCACAAACATACCATCTTTGTAGATGACAACTTTTGATCCATCTGTGAGTGTAGCTGTGGCGGTACGATCGGTAGTGCTCACAATATCTGTATGAACAGACGAATTGTTGTAGCCCATTTCTTTCCAGTCTGATTCAGTCATCTCAGAAGCTTTGCCCTTAAAACAGTCTTTGTAGGCCATGCCGACTGCAACGTGGGTGTTCCCGTATGGTCCTCCAATGTTTTCGTCGTAAAGTGTTTCAGCCATTGGATGTGTGATTCGAGAAAGACGTTTATCGGTGAGTGAAAATTCGCCAAGCTTATCAGCGTTTTTGGTTGAAATCATATCTTTGAGAATCTTTTCACCTTTGGTAGCAGTGGCTTTGGTGACAAGTCCATCTTTAAACTCGAGGGCAATGCCTTCAATGATATTTCCATAACGGTAGAGTGGTTGGTTAAATGCTACCCAACCATTTGTGCCGCGCCAGTCTGGGGATGTGAAGTGTTCAAAACTAGGAATGTTACAACCACTGCCTGTTTTCCAGGCCCGGTTGGCACCAAGCTTGATGGTCAAATCAATGTCTTCACCTTCTATGTGAATCGTTTCGATTTCAAGTGCATTGAGTTTAGTTTGAATATCTTTCTGAAGGTTGCTGAGGCGTTTCCATTCGGCGATTGGATCTCTCGCGTCCAAATAGCAGGCATGAATGATCTGTTCCCAGTATTCCTCAAGAGAAAGGCCGACAATATCTGCTTTTGCTTGTGTTCCCCACAGACCAAGTGTCCACGAAAACTCACCTCTGTGCTCTTTGGCAAAGAGCCATTCGCGGTAGGGATACTTGGCTTCACGGGAGAGCATAATGCGCTTAGGGTCAACATCTGCTAACTCTGTGGGATTAATATCTGCAATGACACTTACTGTGTGATCGAGGAGTTTAGCTTTCTCTTTGAGGTAGTTTTCAGGAAAAAACGTCAACTGTTCATCACTTGCATAATTAAAGAAGTCTTTATCGAAGTTGCTTGGAATAATGCGGACTAATGGATGACCACTGGCTTTAAGGACAGCAGTCTGAAGTTCAAGCGCAAGTGGAGTGGCAATGTCGGGTACAGCAAGTTGAACAACATCTCCTTTTTTAATACCATTTCCACCACCTAAAGCAAAGTTGACGAGGACGTTAGCGTAATTTTCCAGTACCTCTTGTGGAGGAGTATATGACCCATTCATAGTTTACTTCCTATTTTGCCGCTGAAGAATGCAAGTACTCAACTGCTTTTTTGAATGCTCGCGCCCTATGTGAGAGCGTATTTTTTACCTCTACACCAAGTTCCGCAAAAGTCTTGTTGTGCCCCTCCGGAATAAAGAGTGGGTCGTAGCCAAAGCCTTCTGAGCCACTTAGTGTGGTTGCAATAGTACCAGAAATTGTGCCTTCAAAAAAGAGGGGTTCTGCATTAGGATTTTCCAAATAGCACACAACTGTTTTGAAGGTTGCTCTGCGGTTGGTTTCATGTGCCAATTTTTCAAGGAGTGCCTTGTTTCTATCATTATCAGTACCGGAAACCCAACGAGCGCTTTTGACACCCGGTTTGCCACCGATTGCATCGACCTCCAAACCTGAATCATCGGCAAGGACTGGGAGCCCTGTTGCGCGCGCAAACGCGCGCGCTTTCAACTCTGCATTTTCAGCAAACGTTTCACCTGTTTCTTCAACATCTAAGTTAGGAATATTTTGGTCATTAATAGAAACAACTTCAATCTCCTCAGACGCACAAAGCGTTTGAAGTTCGGCTATTTTCCCTTTGTTGGCAGTGGCAAGCAGGAGTTTCACGAGGTTAGTTGCCTCCGAGCATTCCACCGAGTCCACCAGTCATAGACTGAAGTTTCTTAGCTGCTAATTCTTGAGATTTCTTAATTGCCTGGTTAAGAACTCTGACGGCTTCATCGCTCGAGATACCTTGAACGGAAAAGGTCTTAATTTCTTGTGCACCTGTAATCTCAACAACAATATCACCCTCTTCAACCCGAATAGTCTCGGCTGAGAGTTCATCTTGCATTTGTTTAGCTTGTTTTCTGAGCTTGTTAATATCACCTAAAGCTTTAAGTGGATTTGCCATAGTTTCCTTTTACACTTTGTATTTACTACTGCTTACTCTTTAATCGAGTGGGTTAATTCTACTACATCAAACTCTCAGTGGCTAGCCGAGCTAAATCGTGGGCTTCACTTTTTTGGTTTCCTGGGTCAGTCAACTCTGCGACTTTGGGAGGGGCAACGAGTTCAAACACGAAGTTGATGACACCACCCGAAAAATCTTCAACAACATCTTGAATTTTAATTAAAAACTTGTTGTCTGAGAGTTGTTCTTGATGGAACTTATAGTACACCCCAATGGATAGTGTTGAGTCTGATGCAGAAAGTGGTTTTGCTGAACGAAGGAGTGCTCCAATAGTGTTATTGTCTTTTGAAACTGCATCAAGGAAATCGTGCCAATGGTCCATAATCTTTTGAGGGTCCCCAGTTGGAGCATTAGTTGTGACTGATACTTCAACTGCTTGATTTGATGGAATTTCATTTTCAATTTTTTGGAGTAACTCAATCTGCGCTTCGGTAGGAGGGTTATTTCGTTTGCGCACTTCCGATGTGACAGGAAGCGTAATTGTTGGAGTGTGAGTTGCAAGTTCTGCTTTTGAGGTAACTTTTGTACTGGACTTTTTTTGTTTAGCTCGAGAAATGATCTCTAACGAGGTTACTTCGAGCAGTAAAAAGGGAATGATACTTGGTTCACTGAGGTTGTTAGCAGCAAATTCTTTAAGTAGAAAAAGCGTTGCTGCAGCAGAAATATCTAAAGGTGCAGTACCAACTCCATGATGGGCAACAAGTGTTTCATGCAGGAGTTTAACCAGCTGCATATGAAAGTGTTTTTCATGAGCACCTTGCTGTCGAATTGTCTTAAAAAGTGTTACAACCGCTTCTTCATTCTTTGAGGTGATAGCAGTGATGAGTTCCACAAATATCTCTGTTTGTGTGGTTGCTAAAGATGCCTGAACTTTTTTTACAGTAAGTGAATTATCACTGGAAAGTACTTCGAGTAACTTAATCGCATCGCGAAAACTACCGTCTGCGTGGGTCGCGATTATTTGTAAAGCCTCAGACTCAATAGTGATTTTTTCAGCTGACACGATCTTTTCTAGTGCAGCAATAATTTCTTTTTCTGATGCTTTGGTAAACTGCACTAAGTGACAGCGCGATGAGATGGTATCAGGAATCTTGTGAAGTTCAGTGGTTGCCAAGATAAAAACAACATGATCAGGTGGTTCTTCAAGCACTTTAAGTAGTGCGTTAAAGGCTTCTGTAGTTAGCATGTGTGCCTCATCCAGAATATAGACAGTCATGTTTCCCTCTTGTGGGGGGAGGGCGATCCGCTCTTTGAGCTCGCGGATGCTATCTATACCTCGGTTGGAAGCAGCGTCCATTTCTTGGACGACATAAGAATTGCCGTTCAGGATTTTTTGAATAAACGAATCAGATGTATTTGGGTCAACATACGAATTAGTTTTTGGTGCTTTTTTTACAAAAGTTATTTGTACACTTTTTGCATTTTTTGCTTCATTCAGCATTGCACCAATAATGCGGGAGGAACTTGTTTTTCCAGTGCCTTTTGGACCAGCGAAGAGAAATGCTTGCGGAATTTTTCCTGAGTTGAAGAGTGCTTGCAAGTTATCTCTGACTGACTGAAGATGCAGTTCTGACAATTTTTGTGGTCGATAGGTTCGATTCCAAGACATAACTAATCGTGATGATATCCGAGTAAATGCATCATACCGTGTTGTAAGTAAAAACAAATTTGGTCATCTACAAGTTTGCCAAACTTTTTTGCAGTCCTTACTGCTTCTGGGAAACTGATTACGATATCACCTAGATGTGGAGGAATGCCTTCTGGAAGCGGAAAGTCATTCAGTTGATGTTTTTCGTGCATTGGAAATGAAAGTACATCAGTGGTACCTTCGTGTTTAAGTCGTGATTCGTTTAATTCTTTGATTTTACGTTTACCAACCACCGAAATATCAACTTGTGCATGGTCGACGCCGTTATTTTTTAGGACTTCTTCAGCTGCATTTCGCAATTGAACACGATTGACAGGATATCTAGAACCTATAAAGAGATTAATTTGAATCATAACACGTTTGTAATTCTAATATAGTTTGATGTGAGTTTCTAGATGAAAAAGGTATTATTGGCGAAGTTTTGAACGAATTGAAAGCAAAGATCTACTAATATGTTCTGACATAAGCATGGGTAAATCATCTTGAAACCTCGACAGCTCAGAAATACTTATTTCTTGTTTGAGTAATTTTGGAAGTGAGGTGATAAATGCAGCGCGTTTGTGAGTGTCTTGAATAGATTCAAACGCAACAGTGAGAACACTCAAGCCTATGATTGAAACAATATGTGCGAATATTTCTTCTGCCTCATTTGTTGAGTACTCGGATAGAAGTTCATCAAGAATCGGGACTTCGAGATACTCTCCTATGAAGGTAGTTGTGAGTAATTTCGTGTTCATACTGTTGTGTTAAGTAGTTTAATGGGTCCGAGCGGAACTGAGTTTTGCGGATCATCTATAAAGAGAACTAAGACCCGGCCAAGTGCTTGAGATGACCAGAGTTTTCCCTCGATGACTGCTTCAGGTGATGCCCCAAATTGGTATCTCGTTGGAATTGCAGGCCCGATTGTTGCCACGGCCGTAACGACTGCCATGCCTTCAAATGGGTTCACGATGAGCATCTTGCGATATTTATACCATTTCTTCATTTGTTGTGATTTTTCAGACCATTCTGGGTAGTAATAGAGCGGTAGTGAACAGTAATATTTTTCAATTCTTTGGGATGCTTCATTGACTGATCCATTTTCTAAAAACCAGCCGTAACTTGCCCGAGAGGATTTTAACCCTGCATAGGGATATTCATGAGAAGAAATCGTGTCGTTAGGATTTGTTTTTACATGGGGTAAACTTTTAATTTTTCCGGTGTTATAGAGCAATGAAAATCCATCAAGGTTGCTACTAACCTGGAAGCCAAGTAATTCTCCGAGCTGTTGTTCAAGATAGAGTTCAGATTCAGAATCTAGTTGTCCCGGAGGTTGCATGACCAAATTCATCAGCTTTGCGCGTATATCCTCTTGCTCTTCTTGGGTTATTTGTGTTGTTAAGTATATGTTTTTTGATGTGGCAGAGAGGATGGCATCGGATTGAGTTGTAACCGTTGATGTGGGTGTTGAGGCGAGGTCATCAAACGGTTGTTCTTTGTTAAAAAATACGCTGGTACCCAAGAAGGTGTTATCTTCCCCGAAGAGTTCTAGAACGGTGTGGAGTTCCAAAGGCACTTGTGAGAGTTTTTTTTCAAGCTCATTCTCTAGAAGAAGTAGTGTCGTTTGTGCTGTGGCAGGCATGTATGATTGTCTCTTTGAGTTACACAAGGGTTTTTGCAGTTTGTAGTCTTTCCAGTATAGCTGGTTTTCCTATCAAATGCATAGTTTCAAAGAGTGGTGGTGTTGCTTTTTTGCCGGTTGCAGCAATGCGAAGCATCATAAAATACTGATTTCTTTTCCAGTCATGTTTTTCTTGTAATTCTCTAATAGTGGACTCTATCGCTGTGGGTGTCCAATGAGGGAGGGTGGAAAGTGCTTCGTGTGTTTTTGCGAGTTGTGTTGTAACCTCTTCAGATGAGCTTTTTTTAAGCAAGAGGTCAGATGGAATGACAACGCTACCTACAAAAAAGCTGGTTAATTCTTCAAAGTCAGAAAGCTTTTCTAGGCGTTCATGAATGAGCGGGAGAACTGGAGTCACTAATTCGCTAGGAAAAGATTCCGGGATGAATGGTTTGAGTTTTTTTTCAAGTTCTGTGACGTTGAGTTTCCTGATGTACATTCCATTGATCCAGTCGAGTTTTTTAAGATCAAAGACAACTGATTTAGAACTAACATCTTTTGGGTCGAAATGTTCGATATATTCATCTAAGGTAAGTATCTCTTTTTCTTCTGGATGAGCCCATCCAAGAATCATGAAAAAATTAAGAAGTGCCTCAGGAAGATATCCCTTATCGAGGAAGGACTGTGCAGAAACAGTCCCTTTCCGCTTACTCATCTTACCTTTGCCATCAGGATTTAAATACACTGGAATGTGGGCAAAAACTGGCATTTCCCATCCAAACGCCTGATAGAGTAAGACGTGTTTTGGGGTAGAACTAATCCATTCTTCGCCACGCATGATATGAGAAATGTGCATAAAATGATCATCGACTACGACAGCGAGATGATAGGTGGGAAAGCCATCTGATTTGAGCAGGACTTGGTCATCAACAGAGTCAGAATTAAAAGTAATATTGCCCCGAATAAGGTCAGTGAAGGTAACATCTTCAGATTCTGGTGTTTTGAGACGAATAACGTACTCTGATCCAGATTCTATTTCTTTTTTAACTTCGCTTTGTCGATTTCGACAGAATTTATCATATTTTGGAGGAACTTTGGCTGCTCTTTGAGCATCACGAACTTCTTCTAAGCGTTCTCGAGAACAGGTGCAGTAATATGCCTTATCTTCATCGACAAGTTTTTTTGCCATTTGGGAATAGATCTCCATGCGTTCGGATTGAATGTATGGTCCAAATTCCCCACCTTTGTCTGGGCCTTCATCCCAATCAAGGCCGTAATCATGAATAATGTCCTGAATTCGCTGAATAGCACCTTCCACTTCGCGCTCTTTATCGGTATCTTCAATACGAAGTACAAAAGAACCACCATGCTTTTTGGCAAATGCATAATTTTTGAGCAGAGTAGCCATACTACCAACATGTATATCACCAGTTGGGCTAGGGGCCATACGAGTTCGAACAACAGTATTTTTCATGGCTGCCATTATACCACCTTTCTATTGTTCGGCCTGTGTATATTCAGGATCAAGCGCTGGCACATATCCCAGGAAACCATCCTCAGGATTATGAAAAACATAGATCGGTTGTAGGTAGTCTTGCTTGTCGGGGGTGTCATAGTATCCAAGATACACTTCTCTGATAACAGCGTTTTCATTTTCTGCGGGACTGGCAATGTATCCTTCTCCAGCTTTGAGTAGTTTCCAGGCATCATTTGAGGAGCGGAGTGGGTACGTGTGCACGAATGTGTAATCAATTGGATGATACCCCGTTACTAAGTGAAGGATACTGTTTTGGTCCTTCAAGCTGCCAGTAAGGATGGCAGTCACTATTCCTTCAAATCCATTGGGAGTAAACATTCGGTACTGTAAGTCGATTGGAGTTCTATTGAGGTCGACTTGAATATAGTCTGCGTCAGATGGCGAAACTGCAGGACCTACTTCATCACCAAGTGCTTTAAGATAGCTAACTTCCCCAGAAGCTGTTGCCATATCTGCCCCGAGAAGATCACCCTTGCGAAGGAAGTCTTTAACTCGTTGAACAGCATCAAATGCAGTGGGTAGGTCTGGATTTGTAAGTAATTCAGGATGGGCGAGATAATCGGTTGTGAGTCGCAGGTGTTGAGAAATAATGTTGTACTCTAAGGTTGACTCTAAAGGAGAGCTTTTTGTCCAACGATAAATATTGCCTGGAAGTTTATTGGGTTCAAAAACATAGCCATAGGTTGAAGCAAGTTGTTTGGCATTTCCATCAGCCAAAAGATTTGGTGCGTTATGTTTAACTAAGAAAACTTTTGCTCTATCAGAAAAATAAGGCGTTGTTCCGTTTGCAGTCTCAAGGGTGTAGGTAAGTGGTTTATCTTCATCATCCTGTTCTGGAAACTGAAGTGAAGGTAGAATACCAAAGCCAACGGTTGGCGGCGGCGGCGGCGGTGGGTTCATGGCTTTCCACCACGCGACGGCAGTAGTTAACACCATTCTCCCAACAAGGAGGGTAACCAATCCGATCGACCCAAAAATGACTACTTTTCGAGCCATGAAAGTGACGAAGGTCAAATTGGGAGTCGTTGTGTTCATCTGAGGCATACTCACATAATAGCATTATCTAGGAGTCCCACACAATGTTCAGCCTCACGAGGTTGCGTATGAATGATAAAATAGATTCATCATGAAGATAGTCATTCTTACATTATTTCCGGAATACTTTGAGTCAGTTTTTTCTACATCGTTGATTGGGAAAGCAGTGGCGAACAATAAAGTTGAGGTGGATATAATCAACATACGAGATTTTGCTAAAGATGCGCAGAAAACCACAGATGACCGTCCTTTTGGAGGTGGTCCAGGTATGGTTATGAAAGTAGAGCCAATTGCTGATGCGCTCAAAGCGGTGAAAGCTGGGCTATCAGAAACGGACACCGTTAAGGTACTCCTCACTTCAGCTCAAGGAGAGCTGTACACCCAAGAAACAGCACGTAGTTTAGCAACTGAAGATGTAATCATCATTATTTGCGGCCACTATGAAGGAGTTGATGAGCGAGTTATTGAGCTTCTTGTTGATTATGAGCTTCGCATCGGCAACTACGTTTTATCCGGTGGCGAACCTGCAGCAGCAGTTATGGCGGACAGTATTATTCGTTTGCAACCTGAAGTTTTGGGGAATGATGAGAGTATTGTAGGGGAGTCTCACGACAGTCCAGGTGTCTTAGGGTATCCCCAATACACACGACCACAAGAATACCAGGGGCTCGTAGTGCCTGAAGTTCTACTTTCTGGGGATCATAAAAAAATTATCCAGTGGCGTGAATCTCATCGAAAGTCAAACAAGAGTTAATTAAGAAATTTCTGCAATAGCTTTGCTAATTGGTGTGAGTTCAAAGTCGAGTGCATTTTGAAGTTTGGTTGTATCCATAGCTGTATTTCGCTGGTAAGGTCTGTCTAACGTTTTGAGATACTCATTTAAGTCGCCTTTTTGAATTTCAGTTGTTATGCTGTGTGTATTTGCAATAGCCGTGGCAAACTCAAAGTCACTCCACTTTTCTCCACTTGAAGCATTAAAAAGACCAGTGGTACCAGTTCGGAGTACCCAGTCAACAACCTTAGAAAAGTCATCAATGTAGGTAGGACCAAAAAAGTGATTATCAAACTGCTGGTACAGGGTGTTATTTTTGAGTCCATCAAGAATTCTGTGGGCAATATCCAAACGAGGGAAGAAGTCGCTTCTAAATGGTTGGTCAATACGAAGTACTGTCCAGTCAATTGTGCTGGCCATGACCAGTGCTTCAGCTTCTGCCTTTGTCTGTCCATACCACTCAATGGGATGTACAGAGTTTTCTTCGGTATAGAGATCTTCGTTTTCACCATCAAAAACATATGCTGTAGAAACGTGAATTAAGTGGAGTCCAAGTTGTTGACAGGCAGCAATAATGTTCTTGGTACCCTCTACATTAACTTTGTAGGCAATTCCGTGAGTATCACCATTCTGTTTCCATGCCTCAGTAACATTAGTAAATGCGGCCAAGTGAAGAACATATTCTCCTTTGGCACTTGAAAGTGCATTCAGTACTTGCTCTGGCTGAGTGATATCGACGGGGTTTCTAGGATCAGCTACATCGAGCGATACAATGGTGTATGAGCTGTTATATCTGTTTTGAAAATGTGAGCCTACCAGCCCATTGATTCCAGTTGCAAAAATTGTTTTAGGCATATTTCTCCGGGAATATTGCTCGTACTGTTGTTGCGTTTGAATCACGCTCAGAAATTACCATTTTGTCTTTCGGAAGTGGCCAATTAATTGCCAAGTCAGGATCAAAAAGCGAGACAGCACGATCGAAGGAACGGTCACGATCTTTGTAGAGAGCATCAACGTAGTAAAGATAGTCTACTGGGCCTTCTGTAACACAGAGGGAGTTACCAATCCCTTTAGGAATGAAGAAAGATCCGTGAAGAGCTTCTTTACCAACCCCCAATGTGACTGTTTCTACAGCTCCAAACGTAGGTGAATCCGGTCTCATATCAACAAAGGCACAAAATGCTACACCATTGGTAATTGTCACAAGCTTATTCCAGTCCTCAGAATGAATACCGCGAACTACATTTTTGTTTGATCGTGCTAAGTTAACCTGAACAACATTAAATTTTTTGTTCCGTACCTCATCTAATTCTGGTATGCGAGTAAGTTCTGCATAGTAACCTCTATTGTCGTCAAATTTTTTGCTGGCGACAAAATATAATCCATCAAGAGAAGTCGAGTAGATACCATTTGAAATCTCAAGATCTTCGTAGGGGGTAAACATGATGGTGTCCTAACTACTTTCTGTTTGAATAATTTGTTTTAAAAAAGTCTTTGTTTGCAGTTAGGAGTGGTTGCCACCAGTCTTGGTTATCGAGGTACCACTTGACTGTTTTGCGCATACCTTCTTCGAATGTCACAGAAGGATTCCAACCTAGCTCCTCGTTGATCTTGGTCCAGTCAACACTGTAGCGAACATCGTGTCCTGCCCGATCAGTGACATGCGTGAGCATATCATCTGGTTTATTCATAATACGCAGAATGGTTGCGACAACTTCGATATTGGGGATATCTTCAGTAAGTCCCCCGACGACGAAGGTTTCTTGGGTTTTTCCACTTTCTAATACTTTCTCAATTGCAGTGCAGTGGTCTTGTACGTAGAGCCAATCACGAACTTGCAGGCCATCCCCATAAATTGGAACTGGTTTATCAACGAGTGCGTGGGTAATTGCTAAGGGAATTAATTTCTCTGGAAATTGATACTCACCGTAGTTATTTGAACAGTTGGTGATGGTGTAGTTAAGTCCGTACGTTTCTCCATATGCACGAACCAAATGATCTGATGAAGCCTTGCTTGCAGAGTAGGGACTACATGGATTATAGGGAGTCGCTTCTGAAAACTGAGCGGTGTCACCAAGTTTAAGTGAGCCAAAGACTTCGTCAGTTGAGATGTGGTGAAAATGCTTAATGGTATGTGCCAAAGCAGATTCGAGGAGCACATGGGTACCAATGATGTTGGTGGTAATAAAGGTATCTGGATGTAAAATTGATCGATCAACATGAGATTCGGCTGCAAAGTGGACAACAGTATCGGTATCTTTCATGAGCCGGTCAACGAGTTCGCGGTCGGTAATATTCCCTTCGACAAATATGTAGTTTTTATGATCTTCAACCGAAGCAAGATTTGCAGTATTTCCTGCATAGGTAAGTGCGTCTAAGTTAATAATTTTGTCTTCTGGATGTTTTTCCATCCAGTACAAGATGAAGTTACTGCCAATAAAACCTGCGCCTCCGGTAACTAGTAGTGTCTGTGCCATATGTCTCCTTCTTCTCTATATCTCTATTCGTAGCTTTGGTCAATAAGCCGTTGTGTTTCGTTTCTTCCAAGTTCGGCTCGTACGCGAACGAACATATCTTCTACTTTACTATACAGTTGCTTTTGTTGTCGAAGTTCTTCTGCTAAGAGACCGGATAAAATTGCCAAAGTAATCACCAGCGCAAGTAAGATTCTGATAATAGTTTTATCTGAGATTTCGAGTGATTGTGACATCATATGAGATTATTCTACCAGGGACGTAAAGAAATTTCTAAAGCTGTCTTGATCTGCAACTTCCCAAACCCAGACATTGTATTTCCATACTGGCGGATTGATGAGTAAAGGATTCTCTGAATCAAGACTCGTACTAAGACTTTTTGATATAAAGGAAAGCCTTTTTTGTTCCTGGAGCACAGCGACTCCAATGCCGATAACTTCTTCAATGGAGATGTATTGGTCAAAGGTATCTAGGTAATAGCGCAGCAGTGAACCAGCTGTTGTGGCACTTTTGATAATTTCGGGTGATTGGAGCTTAGTCACGAGTGCTTCAACTACAAGCTGCTGTCTGTTTGCTCGGGCCGTATCACTGCCTTGATCATCACCACTTTTTCGGCTACGGATGTACTGGAGTGCACGTTCACCATCAAGGGTCTGTTCACCTTCCTCGAAGGAGACCGTTTGATATAAAAGCTCTGGGTCTGTGACAACGGTAACGTCAACATCCGGACGAGGAAATTCTTCATCGGTGAAGGCAACTGGAACATCAATAGAAATGCCGCCAAGCATATCAATAATAGTCCCGACTTGGTCCATAGTTACAACCACGGTATAGTCAATGTGTGATCGAGTCATTTCCTCAATCACTTCGGTTGGAAACTTCTCTGGGGATTCTGGGTAACGTTCTTTTCCGTAGTGATACAGGGCATTGATCTTTGTTTGGTACTCTTGATTCCACGTGTCGCGTGGGAGCGGAACCATGGTAATGGTTCCTTTGGCATAGTTTAGGTATATCAACATCATGGTATCCGTGAGTTCTGGACTACCAGGACGAGTATCAAGTGAATCGACACCTAAAACTAAAAATGTTGAGACAAAATGGGTACTTTTAGGCGTCGTATGAATTCCGTTGTCGACGATAGTCTTGGCTTCACTAAAGCTTAGATTAGCTGCAGTCAGAAATTGATTAACCTTAGTTAGCCCCCAAATTCCGAAACCTATACCGGTGATGAGAAGCAGTATAAATGCTAAAAAGAGGGCTAAGAGTGTGGCTCTTAAAAAAATCTTTGGTCCGGTAAGCACTTCTACAGACTGGATGTTTTTTTCAAGTGTGTTGACTTCATCTGAAAGTGATTTGGGGGTGTCTTCAGTGGCTTTTTTCTTTGTTGGCATAGACAAACCTTTAAGTATGTTCTTACATTGTATACCATGAAGGCTCTGATGATAAAAGAAAAGCGGATTGTAACTCGGCATAGTTCCCTGATAGAATGACAGAGATGAAACGGACTCTACTTCTTTGCCTTACACTTGGATTGATCATTTTAGGTGCCAGTTGGTCTCTTTTTCCTCAAGGTATGTTCAAGATTCATGATTTTATTCATGGAGTCAGAATTGCTGAAATGACTCGAGCGCTTGGAGAAGGACAATTCCCCGTGCGTTGGTCAGAACACTTTGGATATGGCTACGGCATGCCACTTTTTGAGTTTTATGCGCCACTTCCGTATTACGTAGGAAGCCTTTTTTATCAGTTGGGTCTGCCGTTGGTAACTTCGGTGAAGTTGCTGTTCTGGCTTTGTTCTATTGGAACGGCATTTGGTGCTTACTATCTAGGTAAGCAATTGTTTTCGCATAAGTCGGCAGGGGTACTCGTTTCAGCTGCGTATACACTTGCCCCATATAGAGCTCTTAATCTATTTGTCCGCGGTGCCTTAAGTGAAGCTTGGGGAATGATGGCACTACCGTGGATTCTGTATGGAATCAGTGTTGCCCGCACCGATAAATGGCACGGTTTTTGGGCGACTACGGCTGGCTTAGTCATCTTATTACTCAGTCATAACTTAACTGCTATAATTGCAGCTCCATTTATTGCGGTATTTGCCTTGGTCATGCTCTGGCTAAAATATACTGAAAGTGATCATGATGTACGTAGCACACTGGAGTACCTCGGATCATTGGTTGGAAGCGCGGGTCTTTCTCTTGGACTGACTGCATTTTATATGTTTCCAGCACTTTTAGAAAAACAGTACACCCAAATAGAGAACACTATTTTATCTGGATATTTCGACTTTTCGCTTCACTTTTTATATATTCGTCAGTTCTTTAGTGGTGAGTGGGGTTATGGAGGTTCAGAGTGGGGTCCCGGGGATCCAATCTCATTCTATTTGGGTACAGCTCAAGTATTAGTGTTTGTGATTGTTGCTGTTATTACCGGTCGGCAGTTTATTAAAGATCTTAAAAATAAGAAGAACTTAAGTCTTGTGTTGGAGAAAAAATACTTGATCAGCCTAGCAGTAGTGTTCATGCTAGGTGGGTCGCTGTACATGTCACTACAGCGCTCAATTGGTATTTGGCGAGCATTGAGCTTCTTATCATTTATCCAGTTCCCATGGCGCTATTTATCTGTTGCATCCTTGGCAGCTGCGTTGCTGTTTGGTGTACCGTATTTCTTTATTAAAGGTAGAGCGGCCAGAACTTACATTGTGGTGATGTATATTTTGATTGTAGTTTCCTCTGTATTTTACTTTAGACCAGAAGAATACTACCAAGATATCTCGGGTCTCTATTATGATGATCCCGATCGAGTCGAGTCACACATGAGTGAGATTCTGCCAGACTATATTCCAACTGGTGTTCAGCTTGAAGACATTCACCCACCGACCTATGAAGTGTTGTGTGATGGTGAGGTATGTGAGCATGAACTGCTTGTCAATCGTGGACATGAAAAACTTTTCAAGTTTGTGCCACCTCTCTCTGGCGAAACAACACTGACTTTTGCTATTAGTGATTTTCCAGGTTGGGTGGTGACTGCTGATACAAATGAAATTCCTCATTTTCAAAATGAAAATGGATTGATTACAGCGAACATACCAGCACAAACAGAATTTGTTGGCGTGCAACTTAGGGGTACTCAAACTAGGGATTGGAGCGATGTGACTTCATTCTTTAGCTTTGTAATGGTACTCTGCTTGTTTGCAGTTCAGAATAAAAAAAGATTTTTTAGGAGGGCTACAGTCTAATGTTTGGTTCATTCTTTCAGAAACGAGCACACAGGAAGCTAGTTCGTGAACAAGGCGAAGCAGTTTTTGAACAAGAAGTTTCAAGTGAGACCGAAGCAGGATTTCCGCAACAAGAACAAATTGGGGAGCAGGCTGAAGCTGAAGCATTGCAAACGATCAAAAAGCGATCAGTGACTGGCGCAATTTCCTATTTTATTCGAACAGGCATGCTACAGTTAATTGGTTTTGGAGCAAACGCAATACTGAGTGCGTATCTTTCTCCGTCTGATTATGGTGTGTATGGTGTGGTAGTTCAAGTTGTTGGATTGCTGACATTCTTTGCCGACATTGGTTTGGCAGCAGCGCTGATTCAGAAAAAAGGTGAACCAACAAAAGAGGATTATCGAACTGCATTTACTGTGCAACAAATTCTTAGTTGGGTGATTGTGGGCTTAACACTCTTTGTAGCCCAAACAACACTTTTCCGAGACAAAGCTGGTTCAGAGGGAATATGGATTTTGATTGCCATGGGTCTTTCTTTCCCGCTGGCGACGATCAAAACCATTCCATCAGTTATTCTTGAGAGAAAACTAGACTTTTCCAAGTTAGTTTTGCCACAGGTATTCGAGCAGATAGTTTTCCAGGGGAGTTTAATCTACTTGGTTTTAAACGGGTACGGACTGATTTCATATGCTTACGCAATTATTTTGCGTTCGGTCGTTGGAGCTGTGAGCATGACGTTGCTGCAACCTTGGGAGTTTGGAATTGCCATTCATACCAATGCACTCAAAGGATTGTTTGGGTATGGGGCTAAGTTTCAGGTTAACGACTTCTTAGCTCGAATTAAAGACCAACTCTTTTACATTTTCTTAGGGTTGGTACTACCAAATAAAGAGTTTGGCTACATTACTTGGGCAAAGCAGTGGTCAATGTATCCTTATACGTTGACTGTTCAAAATGTGATGTCTGTAACCTTTCCTGCATTCTCTAGACTACAAAGCCACACAGAAGCACTAAAAAAAGCCATTGAGAAGTCTCTTTTCTTTATTACAGCCGCAATTTTCCCAATCTTGGTGGGTATGTCTGTCTTTATCGAGCCAGTTATTGATGTTTTCCCGGTCTACGATAAATGGAGACCGGCACTGGCTAGTTTAATATTATTTACGTTGGGAATTGGATGGAGTGCAGTATCAACCCCGCTAGCAAACACACTGAATGCTATTGGCAAAATTAACATTACACTTAAACTTATGGTTATGTGGACATCTATGACTTGGGTATTTACTCCAGTGTTGATGAAGTACTATGGGTATGAGGGTGTTGCTGTTGCAGCATTTATCATTTCATTTACGTCGCTGCTTCCTGCATATTATGTCAAGAAGTTCGTGCCGATTAATTTTTTCGGATCAATTTGGAGACAAACAGTTGCTGCAGTTGCCATGGCACTTGTGGGGTGGTTTGGTCGAGATATTTGGGGTCAAAGTTTGTATCATCTTGGTTGTGGAGCGCTGTTAGTTAGTATAGTCTATTGTGTTACCTTTATCCTGATTGGGCGTGATACACTGGTACGAGAAATCAAAAGTTTAAGGTAAGTATGCAACAACCGTTATTATCTGTTGTTATTAATACGAAGAATTCTGAGGCCTTCTTAGATAAAGCATTGAAGTCAGTTACGTTTGCAGATGAAATTGTCGTAGTTGACATGCACAGTACTGATACTACTCAAAAAATTGCCAAGTCTGCCACTAACCATTTCTATACATTTGATGATGTGGGTTACGTTGAGCCTGCACGGAACTTTGCTATTAGCAAGGCCTCTGGCAATTGGATCTTAATTTTGGACGCAGATGAAGAAGTGCCAGAAAGATTACAGCAAAGAATCCTTCAGTTAGTAGCCGATCCAAGCGCCGATGCTTATTTCATTCCTCGATCGAATGAAGTATTTGGCAAAGAGCTTCGAAAAACTGGTTGGTGGCCTGACCATCAGTTGCGTTTATTCAAAGCTGGAACAGTCACTTGGGATGATCAAATACACTCTGTTCCAAAAGTCACTGGAAAAGTTGAGTACTTACCAAGTGATGAGTCTGTGGCAATTTTGCATCATAACTACCAACATATTTCTCAATTTGTTGAACGGATGAACAATTACACCAGTATTGAGGCGAACAATGTTGGAGAGGCTTCAACGACACCAACCGAGGTCTTTGGTGCATTTAAGGATGAATTTTTTCGACGATTGTTTAAAAATGAGGGCTTGAGTGAGGGCATGCACGGAGTTAGTTTAAGTTTTCTCCAAAGTTTTTATCAGATCTTAGTAGTACTCAAGATTTGGGAAAAGCAAGGATTCAAAGAAGAAGCACTCACTGAGCGAGCTACACTTTCTGCACTTCGAGAATTTGATAAGGAGCTACGGTATTGGATGCTTACATACAAAATTAGAAAAAGTAGTGGTCTTATTCGTCTTTTTGCTCGAATGAGGCGAAAATTTGGATTATAATAACCACGCATGCACGTCAGCATTATTATTGTTAACTATAACACCAAACCAGACACTGATGAGTGTCTTAAGTCGTTAGCCGTCATTAAAACCAGAGCTATTAGTTGGAATGCGGTCATTGTCGATAATGGATCCATGAATGAGTATACTTTGCCAAGATCATTTCAAAACAACAAAAAATTTGAAGTGGTTCGAAGTGAGGCAAACCTTGGTTTTACTGGTGGAAACAATCTCGGAATTTACTATGCAGTAGAAAAATATAACTCAGACTATGTGCTCTTACTAAATAACGACACTACTGTCTCATCTCAATTTCTCCAGGACTTAGTGGAGTGCAGTCAAGAACATCTCGACTATGGAATGATAGCCCCCAAAATTTATTTTTATAAAGGCAATGAGTTCCACAAAAAAAGTTATTCGCGTGATGAGTTGGGTTCTGTGTTATGGTACGCAGGAGGGAGCATCGATTGGCAAAACTTGGCCGCATTTCATCGCGGAGTGGACGAAGTCGACAGGGGACAGTTTGATGAGTTTTCAGAGTCTGATTTTGCAACAGGGTGTTGTGTCCTCATTCGACGCGAAGTACTCGAAAAAGTTGGAACTTTTGATAAACGGTTTTTTCTTTACTTTGAAGACGTCGATCTAAGTGTTCGCACAGAGCGCGCTGGGTATAAGATTGGGTTCTGTCCTGATGCAGTCATTTGGCATAAAAATGCGGGTTCGAGTGGTGGAGCGGGCTCAAGTCTTCATCACTATTATCTCGCAAGGAATAGATTGCTCTTTACAGAAAAACATGGGTTTATCAAAGCAAAAATCACTGGTGTAAGAGTTCTGTTACAGTATGTTTTGGGGTCACAGGCTCAACGAACAGCAGTTCTCCATTTCGTGCTGAGGAGATTTGGAAAGCAAACTATTGTATGACAACAAAATTAAAACGACCTACTATCACGGCTGTGATCATTGCTAAGAATGAAGAACAGATGATTGATGTTTGTATAGAAACGTTGAGGTGGTGTGATGAAATTTTGGTAATTGATAATGGTTCTACCGATGCAACAGCCAAAAAAGCAGAAGCACTTGGTGCTAGGGTCATATCTTTTTCTTCACACTCATTTGCTCGGGTTCGTGAAGAGGCACTCAAGCATACTGAAACAGATTGGATCTTGTATATCGATGCCGATGAACGTGTCACTCCCATACTTGCAAAAGAGATTGCTGTTCAAATTGAGACAGGTGCAGCTGTTGCGATAAGTATGAAGCGAAAAAATTACTTTTTAGGTCACCCTTTTTCGTATGGTGGATGGCAACATGATGTTGTAACCCGAGCCTTTAAAGCTTCGGCACTTTCTGGATGGAAAGGTGAAATTCATGAGAGCCCAGTTTGGAGTGGAGATGAAGTAGTTCTTCAGTCATTTTTGTTGCATTTTACCCATCGATCGGTTGTAGATAATCTTAAAAAAAGTGCAGAATGGACACCAAAAGAAGCACGCGCATTCATTGAAGCAGGTAATGCTCCAGTAACATTTAAAACAATTCTTCGTAAAGGATTCATGGAGTTCTGGCGTCGCGCTTTCCGTGATGCAGGATACAAAGATGGAACTGTTGGATTGATTGAGTCACTCATTCAAGCGATTAACCGAATGTGGGTGTACATGCAGGTTTGGGAGTTGCAGCAAAAGCCTTCGATCCCTGAACGATATTCTCATTTAGAAGAGGAAATTCAAAAAAAATGGAAGCGTGAGTCATGAAGATCTGTTTCTACTCACCCTACATTCCAAAACATGCTGGTGGAGGCGAGAAACACTTACTTGATGTAGCTCTTGTAGTTGCCAAAAAACATCAAGTCGTTATTGTAATTCCAGAGAAAGAGGAGCTTGATATACCTGAAATCGTTTCAAAATATGAAGAGTTTATGGGGACTTCACTCTCTGACATCCAATTTGTTAAGGCTCCGTTGCAAAATGGAACGATACTTAAAAAGTTGGTGTGGACTGCCGGTTTTGATGCTTTGTACTGTGTGACAGACGGCAGTCTCTTTTTTAGTTTGGCACGGAAAAATTATCTCCATATTCAGATTCCACTTCAATTAGATAAGTCATCAATTATAGATCGTCTGAAGCTGAAAAATTGGTCGCATATTAATACTAATTCCGAATTTACAAAGAAGGTTATTGAAAAATCTTGGCATGTTCACGTCGATACTGTTTTGTATCCACAGGTACAAGTACCAAAAAAACTTATAAAAGAAAAAGACAAAGTAATTTTGCACGTTGGTCGGTTTTTCAAACATCTTCATGCAAAACGTCAGGATATTCTTGTTGATATTTTTAGACGCCTTACTGAAAGGCACCCTAAAGTTACTAAAGGATGGAAGCTGATATTGGTGGGACAGGTAGAGGATCAAAAGTATTTTGAAGAATTACAGGCACAAGCTAAAGGACTTCCCATAGAGTTTGTACCGAACGCCACTCATTCTCAACTAGAAGAATACTACAAAAAAGCTGCTGTGTATTGGCATGCCACGGGTTTTGATGTTGATGAAGAAAAAAATCCTGAAAAAGTTGAACATTTTGGTATTACAACTGTTGAAGCCATGGCATATAGTGTTGTACCAGTGGTACTTGCTAAAGGAGGACAACCAGAAATTCTCGGTGATTTAGGTACAGAGCTTTCTTGGTCAACCCGTGAACAGTGCTTAACTATTACCGCTGAGTTACTAAAGAATAAGCAGTATTATCAAACAATACAGCAAGCTGCATTTAAGAGGGCTTTTCTTTTTGACTCAACACTCTTTGCAGCAAAAGTTGAGGAGCTTTTTTCATGAAAAATAGAGCTGCAAAACGAGTATCTGTGTTGATTCCTACGTATAATGGGAGACATTTACTAGAACAGCACTTACCAGCTGTCATTGATTGCCTTAGGGAGGCTGATGAAATTGTTATTGTTGATGACTGTGGTACCGATACCACTCGTGACTATTTAACGAAGAAGTTCGCCCTTATTCCGAGCTCAGCAGAAAAAATGTGGGAAGGGAAAGTAAAAGGGAAGCACATAAAAGTTACTCTAGTTCAAACACAAAGAAATCTGCGTTTTGCCGGAGCATGTAATGTTGGTGCCCAAGTTGCAGGAAATGAACTGATCTTTCTTCTGAATAATGACGTTTCTCCAGAAAAAGATGTATTGCAGTATTTGATTCCGTATTTTGATGAGCCAGATTGCTTTGCTGTTGGTTGCAAAGAGTATGAGCAAGATGGGTCAGGTGAGGTTAGCGGACGGAACTTACTTTGGTTTGAACGTGGTCGGTTTATGCACTCAAAAGCGCGCAGTATGACATCTGGTAAAACGGCATGGGTAAGTGGTGGAAGTGGTTTGTTTGATCGTGAGAAATGGGTGTTGCTCGGTGGCTTTGATACACGTTTCTATCCAGCGTATTGGGAAGATATTGATCTCTCATTTAGAGCACAGAATAAAGGTTGGAAAGTCTTGTTTGAAGAAAAAGCAGTTGTCTTCCATAAACATGAATCGACTCATGTAGGTGTTTTCGGACAAAAAAGAATTGACAGAATGTCACTTAAAAATGGGACAGCTTTTATAGTAAAGCATGCTACTGGAAAACAGTATCTCCAGTATCTATTATGGAAGCCGTATTGGTTCGTTAGACTCTTTAAGATGATGTATCTCTAAGTTATGCCTACTCAAACAAAAAAATGGTACGTGTATGTTTTGCGTTGCGGAGATGGTTCGCTCTACACAGGAGTAACAACTGATGTTACGTCTCGTGTTCGTGTTCATAATGCTGGCAAAGGTGCAAAGTATACACGCAGTCATTTACCAGTTGAATTAGCATATTCTGAGGCTGCTGAAGATAGATCAACAGCTTTGCAACGGGAGGCTGAAATCAAAAAATTGCCTAGAAAAGAAAAACGAGAGCTTATTTTTCAATCACCATTTTAATCGGAAGCATACAATGAGATTCAATGCATCGGGATTGTGGGTAATAGTGGTACCAAACTAACTGTTATTTAGTTACAACATACTCTTTACAAACCTCAGGTGATAGGACTGTAAGTACGAGATCTCCTTCACGAGAAATAAGATATGTGTCACCCAATCTATCCATGACCCAGTCACCGTAGCGAGAAACAATTTGTAATGGAGTATTTGCGGCTATCATCTCTTGACATACTTGGAGATCCTCCGAATCACTAAAGTACAGCACAGGCTGGTTATCCAAGTTCGCGTAGAAAACCAGCCCAGGAAAGTATGCGTCTGTTGTGGTATAGAGTGGTTTGTTTTTATAGGGAATATGCCAAGTAATCTTTTCATAATCACTTGGATATTGATAGACATGTAAGAATTCTGACCAATAATTCTTAATATTAAGCGTGGCTATTGTCAGGATACTAAGCGATAGACCAACTTTTAAGAGAACTGTGATATGTTTTGAAATTTGAGGAAGAAAAACTGATAGAATCTTTTGGCATTTTTTTGATATCACTGCAATGCTTACATCAAGTGCAACTCCAATCAGTAGTGAAAGAGCTGCTATCCCAGGAAGCAAGTGCCAAATTTCAGTTTTTTCAGAAATAAGATAGGGCGCAAAAGCTAAAAAGACATATACCAGTAAGAAAAAGAACGTTGCTCTATGCTTTTTAATTAAAAGCAGTGGTAGAGAAATCAATATAGTAATGGCTCCAATTTTAAACCATGTATGCATAGCTGCTCGAGTGTAGGTAACTACAGTTTGTATGTACTCAATACGGATTGCTTTTGTAGTGTTAGAACGCAAGCCAATTGTTTTAAGCGTTTCGATGAATTCAGTAGAATCTACTAAACTATTTGCTACTATCCACGGAAGCAGAGGTCCTATTAGTGCCACAACTGCAGAAAGTATGAGTACGGTTACGCTTTTTAAGTCCAGCTTATGTGTGTATATATAGTAAAGACCTGCAAGGGTTACGAGCGGCACTAATTGTAGTGAGATTAAGGCTTTGCTAAGAATACTTAAACTCAGGAAAAAAAACATCAAAACAAACCATGCATGGTTTCTGAGGAGTGAGATGGTTGTTTGTGATCTCATTGAGCGCCTCTTTTTACTGAGCATCTCGAATAGAGCAGTAACCGTCCAAAGTTGAGTTGTTACCAAAAGTATATCTAGATTTCCTAATCGAGCTCTGAAGAGAAACCAACGAGAAGTTAAAAGTATTATTCCAGCCCATACCCCTGCCCATTTCGAGCTTACTGTGGTTCCGGTTCTATATAAGGCAACGAGCGCAAGTAAACCAGCAACAATTTCAGGAAGGCGGATGGCGAGCGTAGATCTTCCAAGTACAAGCATACTCAGTGCCTTAAGTTGAAATCCAAACGGAGGATGATCGTAAAATGGGTGCTGATTATACTCTAAAACAAATGGATTATTTGATTTGATCATATTTTGAGTTATGGCACCATACCAGGCTTCGTCCCAGGGTTGTAATGAGCCTGTATGGTTATACAAATAGAGAAACCCGGCGACGCACAATAAAACAAGGAAGGGAAAGTGTTTTTTAGCCAAATTAAGGATTGTGTGTAGCATACTTACTCCCGAGTGAAAAAAGATGAGCAAAAATCAGTGTTTGTTAATTTTTCAACATAAAAATTGTTAGTTGATATATGACTGAAGGTTCCAAGGGGGTATCCACTACAAAGTGAATCATTATACAGACGGTATATTGCACCACTATCAATAAGAGATGGAATAGCTGTATCGGTGGATGCCTTTTCTGTTTTGGAACCATCGCAGGTTGGAGTTGCTCTGTTCACTATTGAAACAACTGAGCTGTCAGCTTGGGGTTGATAACAAGTATTGGTAATTAAGAAATTATCTAATGAGTATTTTTTTTCTTGATAGGCAGTAGTAATAGATGCAATAGTCTCTTTTGTAATGAGGTTATTAAAAACTAACACTGTTTCAAACATAAATCTTGGTTCACTGGCATACACGATAATTTTCTTGTCAGGATTTCTCTCAATATAGTTGGCTACAATTCTTTCACTAAAATATTCTCCTTGGGTTCCAATGATTGGGTAGGAATAAAAATAGAGAAAGAAGAAACGAGCTACAAAGAGGGAATAGAGAACTACTAGCAAAGCAAACACAAGGCGCGGTAGTTGCGTATACAGAAACCAGGCGCCAAAGCTTATAAGTAGGATTCCCGTTGGTATTAATAAACTGGAGCGGAACATGATCCACGAACCCTTTGCATTCACTGCTCCAGCCAGAGGAGCGATGAGTACTAAAAAGAGAAGGTACCAACCAATTTTGTGATATTTTTTATCTGAGTGTTTGAGTAAGTAGACTGCTCCCAAAAAAATTAAAATTACATCAGGCAGATAAAAGATGCCATGTTTCCAGACGGAAAAGGGGTTGCGTAGGGGTTCGCCCGTAATGAATAAATGGTGCCATGAAAATGATTCGAAATACTGGGAAATAAACCGATCAAACAGTACTGTGCCCTTATTGATGAATACCTTTGTAAGCGGTGAGTTCAGTGATTGTTGTCTATCAGTATTGGTGTGAGTGGTTGTATAAGCTGTATCTGAAAAAATGAGATCAGTGCTTCTCTCACCAGCTGCTTGATTTGAGAGTCGTACCATGTAAGAACCAAAGAGTACCACAGAAAAAACTGCAACAATCAGGGCGGGAATGTGTTTAGGTAACGTGTTACGTTTTTTAAAGAGCGAGAGATATTTTTGCCAAGGCAAACTTGTTTTGACCCAGTATTCGAAAAAAACTGTACCAAGTATAAGGGGAACAAAAATGACCTTTAAACCTTGATATTGGAAAAAGCCAAGAAAGAGAAATGGTAGCGACCAGAGCTTTTTGTAAGTAGGTAAACGTAGATAGAGAGTAAGCCCAGAAAAGAAAAAGAAGAGACTCAGTAGTGCGTCAAATCCCATCCGGCTAAATTGAAACAGCCAGGGATTAACAGCAGAAATACCAAAAGTAATCGCAGCAAGGTACTTGTTTTCGGTTAAAGAGTACATAAAGGCAGAAAGCACCAAACAAAAGAGTGATCCAACTAAAACATGTGTAATACGAGCAGCGAGTAAGGGATCAGAAAAAAGTATTGCTGCTGGAGTCATTACTAATCCAGGCAATTCTGCATAGAGTGGATGAGCAGAGGTTAGTGACCAGGGGACCCAAGTTCCTGCTGGATCGTGACCAGATACAGCAATAGCACGGGCTTCAGCCGGGTAATAAATTTCATCATGGCTAATAACTGCCGGTATACTATGAATGTTAAACAAGCGCAGAGTTAGTATGAGTATAAAACCTGTCAGGTAGAAAAAAAACCAGCGTCGGTGTGTGTGATGAATGAGGGAGGTCAAAATCTTTTGCATACTATATACTGTATAGTAACCTGGTAGTAATGACTATGCAATTATATGATTACTGATCTTCAGAAATTTGTATCAAAAAACTGGTATGTACTTACTTTTCTTATAATTATCACAGTAGCTGCTGTACTTAGATTTCACAAATTCGCCGAAGTTCCTCACGGTATGACTTGGGATGAAGCAGCGATTGGATACAACGGATTTGCTGTAGCAACTACTCGAAGAGATGAGTGGCTCACTTTTTTACCACTTTCCTTTAGATCATTTGGAGATTACAAAGCTCCTTTTGCGATTTATTTGACGGGAATCTTTACTCTGCTATTCGGCTTAGAACTGTGGGTAGTCAGATTGCCCTTTGCTCTGTCAGGAGTTCTGGCAGTGGTGGGAAGTATCCTACTTGCAAAGAAAATACTTGGAAAGCACCCACATGCCGAGCTTGGAAGTTTGTTACTCGGGTTCATAGTTGCTGTATCGCCTTGGCATATACATTTTACCCGAACCGGATTTGAATCTGGTTTGGCATTAACGATGATCATTTGGGCTTTGTACTTATTTATATCAGCATGGGAAAGCAGCAAATGGAAAATCTTCATGATATCAGGGAGTGTGTCGTTGTTGGTTCTTTCGTTATACACCTATCACAGCACTAAAGTTTCAGCTCCACTTTTGGGGTTGTTTCTGGTGTGGCTATACAGAAAACAGATTTTTTCAGACATTAAAATTACAGTCATACCCACCTTTGTAGGAGTGCTTGGCATAATCCCGTTAGTCATTGACCTCTTCTTCAGAAATGGACTCGAACGAGCAGGGGTAACTATTTTTGCGCAGGGTTACAGTTTTCTTGAGGCTTCAAGGCTTGCTACCTTACAGTTTTTAGCACATTTGCATCCGAGTTTTCTCTTGTTTGGTGAAACCACGACTTTGCGACATGGAGATGGTATTCATGGTGTGCTGTATCCTACTACCTTTATATTAGTTTTTGGATGTATTACATGGATAACATGGAATCTGTATAAAAAGCATCGCCTACCAAAAGAAATTGTTACCATGAGCCTCATTGCCGGTGTGTTGATTTTGCTCGGTATATTACCAGCAGCGATTGCAACTGAAGTTCCTCATAGTAATCGAGCACTCACTGCGAGTGTAGGATTTTGGATGCTTTCTGTTGTAGGTATCTTGGAGTTACTCAGATGGGCAGAACAACACCAAGAAGTACGGTCGCTTCGCGATTCAAGGGACAGGAAATCAATATATTTTCAGCTCATTATTGGCACCTATGTACTCCTCCATACTTTATTTGCTGTCAAGTATGTTTCTCACTATTTTAAAGGTTTTGCACAGGATAGTGCTGATGCATTTAAGGACGGGTATTTAGCTGCTTTTGAGTACGTGATTCCATACGAGACCGGTTCAAATGGCACTCATGAAGTACAAAACATTATTTTTACTTCCAAGTATGGTCAGCCCTATATCTATGCATTGTTTGCTCGTAAAACAAATCCCATTTATTTTCACGGTGGGTCGCTCATTAAGTACTTATTCCAAGATAGTTTTGTTGAGGGCGATTTGCACAGAGATAATACAATAATTGTTACCTCTCCTGATGATGTGATGCCATTCGAAAAGGCAGAATATGTAGTTTCCGGTAGTGATGGAAAACCTCGCTTTTATATTTTTGATACAACAACGGTAAAGTGGTAACGTTTATGTAAATCTTTTTTTAAGCAAAGAAAAATAGTTTTTTTTGCTGTTGTATTGATCTATTCCAGCTACAAAAACAAGTAGCCAGAGTGGAATAAGCGAAATTAGATATCGATCGTATGATGCAGCTCCTAGCCCATACAGCACTATTTGAGTTGTAGAGTATCCAAGAACAGCCACCAATTTCATATCAAACTTGGTAAACAGAAATGAAACATACTGCGACACAAATAGCACAGGGAGGCTGAAAGACCACACCGCAGAACGCACTATGTGAAGGTCTCTCCAGTCCCTGAAGGCACCAAAAAAAAGTGTTTGAAAAATGAGGAACGGGGGAATATTTCGATCAACAATCCACCATTTGAGTCTAAACCATTCAAATGCAATGAAGTCTGTTAGTGAATGATGTAAAAAATAAACACTATAACTACCCAGGTAAGTGAGAGCAATAACTGGTAAAGAGATGAGACCTTTTATGAGCTCCTTTTGTGTGAAGGCCCATGCTAGTAGTAAGAAGATTGGAAGTGCAATTGATGGAAAAGGATATTTTGTTGCAGCCAGTGCTCCCACAAGAAACCCTGCAAAAATGTATTTTTTCAACGAAGGAAGAGAAGAGAAGAGAACTCTAAACGTACTTAACAAGAGAAGTGCCGAAAAAATGTCTAGCATCCCCTGCCCCACGTTGACATAGATCAGTCGAGTAGTACCTAAGAAAAGGACTGATCCTAAAATAAGCCAGTTGTTTTTTGTAAAAATCCTTGCCAATGATGCAAAAACACCTAAAAACGCTGCGTAGATAACTACATTAAGGATTAGTGAGTTTTCAAACAAAACATAGGAGAGGCCAAGTACGTATTTGCCAAGTGGAGGATGTTCGAAGTTTATTGAAGTGGGATCCTCCCCTTTTATGTAGGCATAGCCTGCGTAAATATAGATGGTTGCATCGTCTATCCGCTGCTTTGTAGCTTCGCCTACAACATATTGTGAGTTGGCGTACAGCTGACCATAAGAAGAAATGTTGGTGGGTTGTAAGAAAAATGCGGGATACGACAGGACAGGTAACACGGTCAGAGCAACAATAAGCACAATAAGTGGAAGTAGAAATGTCTTGTTCAATTTTTTCATTCCAGGCTATATACTGTTCTTACAAGGTATGAAGAAGAACATAGTACTTAGTGCCCTTTCTGTAGCTGTTATCTTAGCACTCTTTCTGAGAGGGTTCAATTTAGGACGTCTTGTTACTCCCTACTGGGAAGAGATGGCGCTTGGCTATGATGCCTATTCTATAGCCCGTACTGGGGCAGATCACCATGGAAATTTCTGGCCACTTGTTGCCTTTGAATCATTTGGTGATTGGAAGCCATCTGGATACTTTTATGCAGCTGCAGCAAGCATTAAGGTGTTTGGTCCAACTATTTTGGCAGTACGACTTCCAAGTTTTATTGCAGGTATGGCGCTTGTTGTAGGCATGTACTTCTTATCCCGTTTGTTGCTGACCGAGTTTGCTCCCCGTATGTCTGTTTCACAGCGACAGATTGTTCAGGTCTCTAGCGTAATGTTGGCAGCAGTTTCGAGTTGGTTGCTGATGTTTTCTCGGGCTGCCTGGGAAGTAAATCTAGCAACAGCGTTAGTAGTATGGGCAGTAGTTTTGTTTTTACTCTATGTACGTGGTAAATCTTGGCTATGGTCTGTTTTATCGGTCCTTCTTTTCGTCTTGAGTGCCTATACGTACCATGCAACCAGAATTATTGCACCAGCTCTTCTTTTGGCATTGCTTGTGTACAGTTTTGTACCAAAGGCAGCTCGCTTTCTGAAACTGAAAAAAAAGAAATTTTCATCAGTGCCATTACTTGAGTTTAGCATCGGCATAGTATTTTTACTGTTAATGATGCCATTGCTTTCAAGTTTACGAAGTCCGGAAGTATCACAACGTTTTGCTGAGACAAGCATATTTTCTCGCTTGGATATCATTTTGGAAAGCAATCAAGCGCGTGAGTTGTCAGGAACACCAGGTGCAAAACTATTTTTTCACCGCTACGTACTATTTAGTCGTGAAATCGTCTCAAATCTATTTTCACACTTTTCCTTGGATTTCCTTTTTGTGCATGGCGACCTGAATAAACGACACTCAACTGGGTACATGGGACATTTGTACTATCTAGATCTACCACTACTACTAGTTGGATTTTATGCTTTGGTTAAAAGGTATAGAAAGCTCGGGTTAGTTCTTCTATTCTGGATTTTAGCTGGAGTAGTTCCGGCCAGCATTTCTTTAGCAACGCCGCATGCCTTAAGAATTCTACCAATTGCTCCTGTGTTGCTTTTTATTGCATCGCTCGGCTTTTCTGAGGGCTGGATTTTGTTAGTCAAGAATCAAAAAAAACTACAAAGAAGAGTTGGCATCGGTGTTATATGTGTCTTTTTATGTTTATATGCAGTTCAAGTGTTCTTTTTCTGGCGGTACTACACAAAAATATATCCGGCCGAGAGCTCGTTAGAGTGGCAGTACGGGTATCAGGAAGCAGTTGTCAAAGCAGAACACTATGTAGAATCAGGAAAGCTGGTGGCATTTACTAGAGGATATGGTCGTCCTGCAATGTACTATTTCTTTATGAACGCAGTAGATCCTAAAGAAGTACAGGCTTTTCGATCTCAGGCCAGATTTGATCAGTCAGAGTTTACCAGTTTCAAAAATATCTTTTTTTATGATTCTGTGGCAGATGCAACAGACGCAGACATTATTTTTGCTGCCCCTTCCGAGCGGATCACAACTTTTTCAAATGAGTTTAATTTAGTTGATTCAATTTCAAGTCCAACTGGAGAAACATTGTGGGAGGTGTATGAAAAATAGAGTTAGAAATGTCTCCCTTCTTTTAACTGTTGGTGCAGCTCTCCTCGTAGTTTTAGTGCTTGGACTGCGCTTTTGGAAACTTGGAACTCTTCCTAAAACTCTCTACATTGATGAGGTTGCCATGTTAGCAGATGCGAAAGCATTGGTTGAAACAGGTAGAGATATGAATGGAAATGGTTGGTTTCAAGCAATCTTTCCATCATATGGTGATTATAAAATGCCTGTATATCTGTGGACAGTGTATGTAAGTTCACTCATTTTTGGTCCTTCAAATTTTGCGGTACGATTTCCAAGTGCAGTTGCAGGTATTGCAACAGTGCTCATCGTGTACAGTATTCTGCAGAATCTTAGTAAACGATATCGGAAAAGAGCAATACCAGCAGTTCACGCAGTTTGGGTAACTTGTTTGTCTGTAGGAGTAAGTCCCTGGGCAATTCAATTTGCAAGGACAGGATTCGAGGCATACTTGGGACAACTGTTACTTGGTACTGGTGTGTTACTCTTGCTGCACTCAAGAAAACGAATTTCTTGGCTACTAGGAGCATCAGCAGTTGCGCTTTTGGCAACATACACTTATTTTTCGGTGAGATATGTATGGGTACCAGTGTACCTTACTTGGGTTATAGTGGAGCTCTCTATCACTAAAGACCTCTCTGCAGGCAGGCACTGGATAAAACGAGTGTTTGTATCCGTACTTCCTTTAGTATTCTTCCTGATGGGGATGCTTCCACTGTTTAATTCGAGATATTACCATGACAGTATGCAGTTTCGATTAAGTACACCATCGGTACTAGAACAAGATGCGTATGTAGTACAAGCAAATGAGTACCGCCAAATAGCAGGAAATGGTCTTTTTGATAGAGCTGTGGCACATCGGTGGTATTTTGCGTTCCAAAGTTTCGCAAAAAATTTGAGTGTGCAACTGTCGCCCGGTTTCTTATTTGTTTCTGGTGATGCTAATCTTAGGCATGGAACGGGTGTGTACGGATTATTCTTACTTCCTCTGATACTGCCGACGATCTTAGGGGTGTATGTTTTAGCTCGGAGAGAAAAAAGAGTATTGTTACTTTTTCTTGTCTGGGTAGTATCCGCTGCAATTCCCGCAGCGGTCCCTCTAGAAGTCCCACATGCACTCAGATTCTTAAATGCTCTGATCCCTATTTCAGTTTTAGTAGCTGTTGGTTTATTCGAATTTTGGCAGGTAGTGTATTCAAGAAAATGGCCGAAGTTACTACAACACAGTATTGTTGCAGGGTATGGAGCACTTCTCTTCTTTTTTATTGCTTCATTCACTTGTTACTATTTTTCAGTTTATCCATCACTTTCTGCATCGGCTTGGGAGCAAGAAATCACAGAGGTGGCAATTGCGAGTACTCCTTATCTTGCAAATGAAGAATCTGTTGCGATTGTTGGTATGCATGACAAGTTCTTTTTATGGCTGCTTGCGTATGGACCATACCCAGGTAGTGAGCTATCACAGTTTACAACTGAGTCATTTGACTCAAGATCTATTCCAGGTGTGCATTTTCAGTTTCCATTTCTTGCTGATCAAAAACAAATAGTTATTATTCCTACAGAACTGTATACTAGTTCTTACATGAGACAACTGCAGGAGAGAGACTTAGTGTTTACTGTTGATTCAACCTTTGTTACAAGTGGAGGCTTTGAGTACAGTGTCGGAAGGGTAACCAATGAACCTCAAGAAAATTAGTGTAACAATTGTTCTCTTCGTTGTTTTACTATCGTTTGGAATACGATTAGTACAACTTGGCAGTTTGCCTCAAATACTCAACAGAGATGAAGCTGCTTTGGCATACAATGCATTACTTTTAACAGACACTGGAAAGGATGAGTGGGGTCGGAGCTGGCCGCTTGTACTAGAATCTTTTGGTGACTATAAGCTTCCAGGATACCCAATACTTTTGGCAGGATTATTTCAAATCTTTGAGCCTTCTGACTTACTAGTAAGAATTCCATCGGTAGTTGCAAGTGTTAGTCTCATTTTGCTTGCATATGCATTCACTCAAGTAGCAGGCTGGCGACGCCAGTGGTCGCTTATTGCAGCTTTATCCATTGCTTCTACACCTGTGTTTTTCTTCTATGCACGAATTGGATTTGAAGCTATGGTGGGGCTGGCACTTTTACTCACAGCCTTATTGTTACTCTATGCTCCTGTACAAACTTTTTTTAGAAAGAGGTTTGTTCAAGATTTAGTAGCTGTCCTTTTTTGGCTAACCGCAGCAATTACCTATAACACACCATTACTGCTCATCCCCTTTTTTGTTCCTGTAATTATTGTAGGAAGAAAAGCAAAGAATTGGAAAAATTGGATTGTCCCGGTTTTGGCGATATCTTTAGTATTTGGAGGGCTCCTTTCGCCGCAGTCAAATCTAACTACTCAAAAGAGCAGCATTACTCTCTTTGGAGATGAGACTCACAGAGAGTTGGCAAACACACGGTACAACTCTTACACAGGATTGATACAAAAAACATGGGGAAACCAGTATGTCTATTTGGTAACAGAGATGTTCAAAAACGCAGTTGCTGAATTTTCACCCCAATTTTTATTAACACGAGGTGGCCCACATCCACTTCATCAGCTTCCGGGAAATGGACATCTAACGTTAACCTTATACCTTTTTGGTATTTTGGGATATATGTATGCACTTGGAAAAGTAATTGGTGTTTTGAAAAAAACAAAACCGCTAAAACATTTACAAAAAAAAGAGTATCAAACTGAGATATTGTTACTAGTGACAACAAGCATCTCCTTGGCGCCAGCTGTTGTAACAGTGGATGCTCCGCACGCAACCAGAAGTTTATTATTCTTCTTTTGTATGGTCCTTGCAAGTGTGTATGCAGCTACGAAGCTTAAAAAAAATATTGGAGTATTGTTTATTGTGGTAACTGTATTGCTTTTTGCTCAGTATGTAAATGAGTACTTTACAGAATATCCCAATCATCAACCGGGCCTCTTGCAAGTAGGGTATCAAGAAGTGATTCAGTCAGTGGATGCGAGTACAGAGGGGCCAGTTGCTGTTGTAGATCCAGATGGTTATCAATATATTCTAACTGCTTGGTATCTCAGAATGGACCCTGATACCTTTTTTACAACAAACATTAAACAGTTGCCAAATCAAATTGGATTTAGATATGGTCAGCAAGTAGGCCGATATCACTTCATTGGTCAACTTAATGATCGCTCGGAAGAGGAGAAAACAGTAGTAACATGGGATGGAGGAAAATGGCAGGTGTATCAGTATTAAAAAAATTGCTGAGTGTCAGCACTTTGGTAGTGTGTATTACTGGAGTTGGCATGGTAGCTCGTTTTTGGAAAATGGAGTTTGTTCCATTTCAAAATGATGCAGATGAATTAGCTTTTGTGTATGCCGGCCAAAGTATGCTTGAACAGGGTATTCCTATTTCATGGTCAAGTTTTTCTTACGATGAAAAATATCATTATTCATATGAGACAACAGGTGATAAAAGCTATAATACCGAAGGAGAAATTACTTTTATTAAACCATGGTTTGATCATCCTTATCTGCTTTCTTTACTGCAGGGGTTATGGACTGAAGCATGGGGGTATCGATTTCCGAGTGCTCCACCTAGTTTATTAGTGAGAGTTCCTATGCTTGCACTTGCATTAGCCACCTTGGTGCTTTTTTGGAAGATTGTGCGACAGTTATTTTCAGAACAGGCAGCTGTATTTGCATATGCCTTATTTGCATTGAGTCCGGCATTTATTATAGGACAACGCATGGTAGTGGGTGAGAATGTCATTGTACCTTTCTTGTTAGCAAGCATATACATTATGATTTCAAAATCTAAGCAGTGGTACGCGCTGCTTCCGGTGCTTGCTGCAGGGGCACTTCTAACAAAAATGACGGGCGTCATCGTGTTGCTCGTTATTGGTCTATGGTTTGTGCTCCAAAAGAATTGGAAGTCTGCTTGTGTCTATACTGGACTAGGTGCAGGATTGTTTCTCTTACTATACCTTCCATTTGTGTACTCGCTTGGATGGCAAGAATTTATTGAAATCACGAGCAAACAAAGTTTTAGACTTCTAGGTTGGGTAAACCCAGCGTTCATTATGTCTCAGCCAGGTTTTCACCATTATATATTTTTTGATCTCTCGTACTACCTGATTTTAATTTTGGGATTTTCAGGTGTCATAATCGGCAAGCAATCATTGAAAACAAGATTTATGCAGTTTTCAACCCTGGGAGCATTGTTGTTGCTTTGGATTACGAGTGCTGAGCAAGACGCCTTAGGTTGGTATAAGTTACCTCTTTTTACACTACTAACTGTGAGTACGGGTTACATGTTTGAAGTTATTAAACCATCGATTGTTGCCATAGTAGGACTGATTATGGTTACAAATAATCAAGGCCTTGTAAGATTTGTTGAGCATCCATTGCCTACAACTGAACGATTGCGTTTGACTGTAACATCGCTCATCGGAGTTCCATTCATACTTGATGCCTTTACAAATAAAAAAATTCAACAGAAAGCTATAACTTTCGGATTAGTAGTTGTCCTATTTCTAGCAATGGCACAAGCACTGTATGTGGCAGACTCTTTTTATGATGCTCAATGTCAACATAAGCACTGTCCAATTCCTTTGGTAACAACAACACAACTACTTAAGGGATTTTATGAATAACGTTTTGCGTTTAGTAAAAAAGCTGGTACCAGAATTAGTTGTTGGTGGAATTCTTCTTGTATTCATACTTGCAGTGATACAACCTATGCGAGCTAATCAGGGTATGTGGAGAATTTTTGATGACGTCCACGTGATCCGTACAATCGAGATGAAGAATGAGCTGTTAGCAGGTCAATTTCCGGTTCGTTTTATTCAGAACTTTGGGAATGGTGGTGGATACCCGCTTTTCAACTACTACTCACCTCTTACTTACTATGTCAGTGCTGTCTTGGTATTTGTGGGTACAAACCCTCTCAATAGCGTGAAATTACTTTTTCAAGTAGCATATGTGATATTTGCAGGTGGTATGTATGTCTATCTAAGTAGAGGCTTAAAACTATCTCGATTTCAAGCGCTAGTCCTCAGCATAGTGAGCATATACAGTGCTTACTTTAATTACGATGCGTATATTCGCGGCTCTTTAGCCGAGTTGTTAGCATTTTCAGTACTGCCATTGTTTTTATTTGGAATTGAAAAAATCTGGAAAAAGACAAAAATAGCATGGATTGTATTTTCAGCCCTAGTTCTTTCAGCAATTTTTCTGTTCCATGCCATTACAGGGATCATCATTTCGATCACAGTAGGAGTACTAGTAGCAACAAGAATTTTTTTGCGTAAAGAGAGATCAGTACAATCACTTTTACCATTTTTATTTATGTTTGGTTTGACAGGATTAGTATGTGCTTTTTATTTAGTTCCAGCATTTCTTGAAAAAGAATATGTTCAATATGGAACTGCAGAATTTGTTAAAAGCGGATATATTTCCGCCCAGATATCCTTAAAGGAAATACTGGGGCTGACATCGTTTGGTTCTGAAGTGATTCCAACAACTCTCGGGTTTGGTTTGTCTATGTTGCTCCTCGGGTTTGTTCTACGTTCAATGGGCATGTACGTAATTAAAGTAAGAAAAGGACGACAGGTATCAAGTGAAGTAGTACTACAAGTTTCATATTCAGTTGCTGCACTAAAAGTGCTTTTTTTGATTTCTCCAGCAAGCTCATTACTCTGGGAACATCTGAGTATCCTTCAAGCTCTACAATTTCCTTACAGGTTTTTGTCCGCTTTAACTGTTTTGAGTCTTGCAGGAATAGGGCTTTGGATGAAATCAGTTTCTGGATTTTTGAAAAAGATTGTCTTACTTGGAGCGATAGCATTTGCCGCAGTACAAACAAGTTGGATTGCACAACCTGTTGGGTACTATTTTTCAGATACGTTTACGGCTGATGACGTCTGTTCTACCACTACCTGGCAGCAAGAGTACTTGCCAAAAGATACTCAGGAGTGTTTAGATAAAGGAACTGAACCATTTGTAAAAGCTAGTGAGACACTTGAAATAATCTCATTTTCTATAGGTCATGATGTAGTTACATTTGAAACAAATGGTGGAACTGGGACTGTTCAGGTATCCAAATACTTCTTTCCAACCTGGAAAGCCTACTCCCAAAATGGGGAGCAACTCGTACTCTATCCTTCTAATGAATTAGGATTGCTTACGCTTGATATTTCAGCCGAAACAAGTCGAGTTACTATTGAATATACAAAGACACCAATTCAAATATTGAGTGAAATGGTAAGTTTGCTCGCAGTTCTGGCCGTTGTATTGTACGCAGGATACGAGGTTATTAGAGCAAGTATTATTCCAATGTATATTAGTTTGAAATTAAATAAAATGTAGCAGCAGCATTATTTGACTCATATTTTTTGAGAATCGTATAATCCCCTGGTTGTAGGTTCTGTTTATCGAACTCATTTTTATTTTCAAAAACAAGCTCTGGATTGCTTGAAGAAATAAATGCATTCCAGTCAATTGGCTCAAATGAGATGTTCTCAAGGCTCTTAGCATGTTTAAAACCACCTTCATCGGTTGGATAAAAGCTGAGTTGTTCAGATACTTTTTGAGGATCATACTGCCAGTCAAAAAGCAGGAAGATATATGGCGAGCTATCAACTTGCGGCATGACTATCTTTACGTACTGACTCTTTAAGGTTTCCAGATCAGAAGATAGTTGTCGGCTGTACCATGGCCACGTTTGATGATCTCTCTGTGGAAAGATAACAAAATATGTACCAAGAGTCTGAAAAAATGAGTAAAAAAGCATGAAAAGTGTGATACTTAGAAAAACTAGACGCTTTTTTGAAGAGAGGTGTGTCAGAACTTGCAGAAGTCCATATGCTGCGAGCACAGCAAAGATGAGAATGGCTGGTGAAAATCGTATTGAGTGTGCGGCTTCAACTGTAATGACTGGTGCAACAAAACTCAATAAAAACCATACCAGTAGTGTTGTCTCAAATTTTGACGCAGAGTGGGTGTAGAGCTTGTAAATGATGATTGCTAGTGAAATGAGTGTGAGTAGCAACGCAGGTAAGGCAACATTCCCGATACCTTTTACATCATGCGATCCATGACTACCACCGTTTATGAGTAAAAAATCAGTTGAAAGAATAGCTGAGATATTATGGAAAACATTTTCTGTAATCATACTGATTGAGTTAGCATAGAGTTTAGCCGGCAACCCTGTTGGATTTTCAAAACTCATTCTCCGGTCAAATAACTGAAAGTGGTAGGTTGATTCAGAAAATACTGAAAGACCATTAAACTTGGTTGTGTTTGCTGAAGCTGTATTTCCAATAATAAGAAGAAAAGCAAAACAAGTTGTAATAACAGCACTTGTGAGGGTAACTTTTTTATTTGTTCTAATGACAGAGGTAATTGAGTTCCTAAAAAGTACTACTAAACTGAGTAAGAGTAAAGGCATGAACACCTGGTACGTATGGTAGGTGAGCGTGGTTAGTAGTGAGAAGAACACTCCAATTGGAATACACCATCTTTTTTTAGTATTAAGACCATGGACAATACATGCTATTCCAACTGTTGCGAAGAGAAGGGCTAGATTAGCTTCATAAGCTACTCGTGAGAGACGAAGTGACCAAGGAGAAAATGCGACAAAAAGTGCAGCTGATAGACCTGTGTAGAGATCAGTAGTTGAAGGTTTCTTTTTCCATGCTAACACAAAAAGAAATGATACTGGAATAAGGAGTACTCCTGAAATAGCAGATGGTAACCTAACTACCCAAGGCTCTAGTCCAAAGGCTGCTACGAAGGGGATGACAGTATAGATATATGCTGGAAGTTTCCAGTCTCCAAATGACTCCACATTTATTGGCCATGCTGTGCCGTGTTCATCTGCACCTGTTTTTAGAAGGCTGTAGGCAGTATACCCAATAGACGCCTCATCTCTATTGAGAGCCCAAGGTATTTCTCCTATCTTGTATAAACGAACAGCTGCACCAATAAGGGTGACTACTGTGAGTATAATAATGATAATATTAGTCGATAACTTCATATGTTACTCTGTAATTCCTTTAATGAAATGCTCGCTGACTGCATCTACTGCAGTCCTATCTACAGCTAGGACTGAAACGAAACCAAAGCAAATGATGCATGCAAATAGAACAAGCTGTGTATATCTGGCATATTTTTTGAGTGGCGTTACCGACAGTAACAACGGAATAAACCCAATTAAGTAAATGAGTCTAATCACTGGCTTAGTTAGGAAGTGATCTCTGCTGGCATATGATAGTGCTGTTTCAATTCCAGGAAGCAACAGAATCCACAACATCGCAGTTAGTAAGTATTTTTTTGCATAGGCTTCTTTGAGAACTAAGGTGATGCATAGTGCGAAAAAAGGAAACAGTGGGTAACTATACCACCCATAAAAAGTAAACTCACCAGCGCTCAGTCCAATGAAACCAAGCGTACTGAGTATGGCAAGTAGGCTAAATAACCAAAAGTGGGTATTTTTGGTGAGTTCTTTTTTAATTAATGCATAGATAAATCCAAAGAAGCCAACAATAAGCCAACCATCATAGTAAATTTTTTGAGCAATATTTGGTTTCACAAAAAAACGATTGTAAATTGTAGAGAGTCCTATTGGACGGATTGATTGTTCTTTTTGTATGTCAAGAAAAAGTTGTAGGTTGATAGAAGCTGCATATGAAAAAACTGCAAGAGCACCGATGATGATCGAAGCTACACTGAACAGACCCAAGTATCTATCTTTCTTCACAACTGCATAAGCAAGTACAGTGGCAGGAACTACTATGCCGGAAATTTTTGTTAACATTGAGGCAACTCCAACCAGAATAAATGCTACGGCAATTTTTTTAAACTGTCTTTTAGCCTGTATAGTTTTTCCTCGTAGTCGGTTTTCCCATTTTTCAATAAGAATTGCAGTCACTAGAAAGAAAATGGTAAGCAAGTTTTCGGAGACAACAACCCTGCTAGAAAAAACAAATGTTGGGATGACAGCGAAAAGAAATGTTGCAAACAGACTCCATCGTTTTTCGAGTACCAGTGATGTCCAGTAACCGAATAATGCAATCGCAAGCGAACCGAGAAGTATCATGGGAATACGGATGACACTGTGCTCTGGTAAATCACTCCATTTGGCACCACTTAGAAGGTGGAAAGCGCCAGGAATAAAACTAAAGAGTGGAGGATGGTCGAGTGCAGGACGAACGAATGGAGCATGCAGAGGGCTTTTAGCATAGACATATGGTCCGTCACTATAAGAATGAAAATATGACCAAGATGTTGGTTGCCCCTCAGCAATGATGCTAGCGCCGAGCCATGTCCAAGCATGCTCATCGGCTGTTTCTGTAATTGTTGGAAATTCGGTATATCGATATGCTCTAAGAAAAAAACCAAGGATAATTATTAAAACATAAGGAGCTAACGCTTTGAGTCGTTTCATTATTCTTTCAACATCCAGTTTGTACAAAAAGTTTCGTCAGTTTGTGAAGTAAGATCAAAGCTGTGAAGAGATGTTTGGTAGACATATCGATTAAGATGGTCTAGTGAACAGAGGGGATCATTAACAATCCCAAAGTATATCCTACTATCAATTGGAGAGCCAAGACCTTTCAGTGGTTGATATGGAACAGGATCAATAAGAGGATCTAACTCTTGATGATTGGCAAAGTAGGCTGCTTTGTTAAGTTCTGGGAGATCGCACTTTTCAATCTCTGATGCCCAGAAAATAGTGATGGGCTTTTCGTAATCTAGTTTTGAGGAAAGGTCCTTGGGACAAGCAGTTGTAATGTGAATGTTCCCAAAACCATATTCTGATTGAATGGATGCAAATTGATCTCTTTCTTCTTCCGAAAGAGATGGCATGAGTTGGTTATAGTAAATGATTGATCTTGCGAGAGTGTATGACTGTGAATTATCTGAAGTAATGATGGTAATTGGTTCATGAATTCTACCAACATAATTTGCTAGTAGATGCTGATGAAAGTAATGATTATCTGCGGTAACAATTGGATATCTTCCAAAAAAAGCAGCAGCAAAAAAAACTATTTCAAATAACAGCACTGGAACAGCAACGGCAAACAGTTTCCAATGCTTTTGTGAGAGCCAATACACACCTGCTCCAACGAAAATCAAACCGATTGCATAGACTAAGGCACTTCTAAAAATGCTTTGACTGCTAAAGTTTGAAAGCACATTGGTAACGGGTGCAACAGCTATAGTTACAAGTAAGAAGTAGGTCTGTTTTCGATAGGTATTCCAAAAGTAACGGAATCCAAAAATCACAAACACCAAACTAGAAAGATAGATAAATCCATGAACGAACAAAGAGAATTGGAAAATACTTTCCTCGCCGGTGATGCCCCATTGGTAGATATCAAATACATTGAAATACCGTTTAATGACGTTTTCAACAAAGATAGTTGGTTTGCTAATTATGAGTGATTTGCCTGGAAAATCGAGACTTTTTTTCCGATACTCATCAACTTGTTGTGTTAACTCAATCTGATTAAAGATGATTTCTGACTCTCGGGAGCCAAATGCTCCTTGAGATTTTAGGTACGCAGAGTGCAGCAGCATGCCTCCCAAGATTAAGAGTAGTGGCACAGTTAAAAAAATTGAGTTTCGAAACTGTTTTGACTTGTAACTTGTGATTAGTGTGTAGAGTGCGAGTACGCCTCCAACAGTTACTACCGTAAATTTGGCACCGTGATACGTATAATACCCAAAGAAAGCACCAACCACACAGATTACAAGCGCAACCAAAGTGCTTTGAAGAGAATGTTTTTTTCTAAATAAAAAGACTACGAAACCAAAGACCATGAGTAGTTGAAAAGTAAGTGAAATGACCCCTTCGTACGAGACTCGAGAAATGTAGATATGCCAAGGACTAACTAATAGGGTTGCAGTAACAATGGAAGCGAGTAGCTTTTTCTTTGTTAGTTTGAGTGAAATTAAACCGGTAATACCTGCCGAAAAAAGACCAAAGAGAGCTGATGGTAGATGGCCAGTAACGTCTCCAAAACCAAAAATTCTTTGAATTATGGCATGAAATACGCTGGCTAACTCACTAATGTTGTTAATGAGTTGCAATGGTCGCAATGACCAAGGTGACCAAGCTCCCGTAATATCAGTACCAAAGCGAGCAATTGCTTCACCAGTGAAGACGTAGTCCATTTCATCGAAGTAGTAACCAAGGGGAATGAGTCGAAGTGCATAAAAGCGAATAAATATTCCCAGTAATATACTGGCAGTTACAAATATGAGGGGCACTTTCTGCTTCATAGAGTTTCATTATACTCTTTTCTCTTGGTTTGATACAATGCTCTTATAGAAGGATTCTAAACAGATATGTTATCAGTTGTACTTGCTGTTCACAATGAAGAAAAGAACTTGAAAATGTGTCTTGATTCTGTCAAGAAAATTGCCGATGAGATAATTGTTGTTGATGGCGAATCCACAGATAATTCAGTTAAAATTGCAAAAAAGTACAAAGCAAAAGTTATTTCAACTGCTAATAAACCAAATTTTCATATAAATAAACAGATGGCAATGGATGCTGCTAAAGGAGATCTCGTTTTGCAACTCGATGCAGATGAAGAGGTTGATGAAGAACTTGAGAAATATATTGTTGCGATTCACAAAAATATATTGGCAAAGCAACCATCCGATTTTTCTGCCTGGTGGATTAAAAGAAAAAACCTGTTCTTAGGAAGGTTTTTAACGAAAGGGGGCCAGTACCCTGATGCAGTCATACGACTCTATGTTCGTGGTAAAGCTCGATTGCCACAGAAAGATGTCCATGAGCAAATGCTGGTTGATGGTGTAGTTGGAACCGCTGAGGGACATTTAATTCATCACAGTAATCCCACATTTGCGGACTATATGCGAAAGTTTAATACCTACACCTCTTTTTCCGCTCAAAGCCTGCTATCAGAAGGAAAAAGACCGGGTCTTGGGCTAGCAGTTAACTATCTCTGTATCAAACCGCTGGTTACTTTTGTTAAACTTTAT
This sequence comes from Pseudomonadales bacterium, assembly GCA_020632255.1. GTDB lineage: Bacteria > Patescibacteriota > Microgenomatia > UBA1400 > PJMF01 > CG1-02-43-31. Next base: position 7,330 of record JACKFX010000002.1, on the reverse strand, counting down.
GGGCGACATCGAGGGTACGTTGATGGAGTGCCAGGATTTGTCTTTGCTTTGATGAGTGGATTGCATTTTCCAATTGTATACATAAAACTATGGGAGCTTTCAAGATAATACTATGTTAACAGTTTTGATCGATACACTTCCTTTGGGTACAGGTCATGCCGCTAGAGGTATTGGAAGTTATACACGCAATTTACTCGCTCAGCTTGAGGCAATGGATGATATTCGAGTTGTGAGGTCTTCTGATGAAAGTCAAACTAGTAGTATTGATGTAGTACACTATCCATTTTTCGATCTATTTTTTGATACACTTCCACTTGTGAGGAGTGCCAAGACAGTAGTGACAATCCATGATGTCATTCCATTAAAGTATCCAGAATTTTATAAAGCAGGGATTAAGGGCAATCTTCGATTTAAAAAGCAGGTTTTGGCACTAAAGTCAGTGGCTGCAGTTATTACCGATTCAGAAAGTTCAAAGCGTGACATCATGTCATTGCTTGGAGTCCCAGAGAAGAAAATTCATGTGATTTATTTAGCTCCAAATCCTGCACTCGAACCTCAAACAGAGTATGCTGTTGGGAAGGTTAGGAAAAAGTATGGTATTCCAAAACAGTATCTTTTGTATGTCGGAGATATCAACTACAACAAAAACATCCCACAGCTCATTAAGACACTCAAGTATCTGCCAGAAAATATTCACTTAGTGTGTGTTGGAAAAAACTTCTTTCCTCAAGAAATAACAGAGTGGCAATGGGTAGAGCAACAACTTGCGTTGTCTGATGTAGCCGATCGTGTACATTTTTTGACGAATATTTTAGTTGACGCCAAAGATGAATTATCAGCTTTGTATAGTGGTGCGATTGCGTATATCCAGCCATCTTTGTATGAGGGTTTTGGTTTACCTGTGCTCGAGGCGATGCGTTGTAAGGTGCCAGTCATTAGTAGTAATAGATCTTCTTTACCCGAAGTAGCGGGAGAACATGCACTCTTAGTTGAGCCAACTGCTGAGTCTTTTGCTCAGTCTGTCGAGGAAATTATCCAGTGGTCAAAAACCAAAAGAACCCAATGGGTTTCGGCGGCATCAACATGGCAGAAATCATTTACTTGGCAAAAAACTGCAGAGGAAACAAAGGCAATCTACCAAAAAGTAGCTCGCTAGGATGTATGGTATGAAGAAACTTGGGAAGCTTTTTACTGTATTCTTTCTTTTTGGTGTTATACTGTTTGTTTCACGATTTTATTTAAGCTCTCATTTTCCGTACACTCATGATGGAGAGAATCATTTAGCTCGATTTGCGAATTACAAGATTGCAGTTAGAGAGTTGCAAATCCCACCTCGAATTGCCCCTGTTTTGCATAACCACTATGGCTATCCGGTCTTTAACTTTAATTATCCGTTGGCAAATATCCTCTCTCTTCCATTTTCTTTCTTGCGTGTTTCATACCAAACTACGTTTGGTTTGCTTGTTATTGCTGGGCTCATTCTTGGAGCCATTGGGATGAATCGTTGGTTGGCTGAGTTTACTGAGGATACAAAAGTGAAAGCACTCTGTATAGTAGTATGGTTACTCCAACCGTATCTTATTTCACTACTTTTGTATCGTGGCAACATTGGTGAAGTTTTAGCGTATAGTTTGATTCCTTGGATGTTTGTCGTAGTGCATGCAGTAAAACAGAAAATGGACTCACTCCAGTTGGTGGGTTGGGTTCTGCTCGTTTCTGCATTTGCGCTTTCGCATAATATTACGGTTGTTTTTTCGGTTCCATTCGTGTTGCTCTATGCTGGAGTTGTTTTTGGTCGTGATTTTACTCAATGGAAGCGATTGTTACTTATTGGTTTGTTGTCAGTCGGATTTACGTTATGGTTTTGGTTGCCGGCAATTGTTGAGATACCTGCGACTGTGGTTGCAGAATCTCAAAATCAAATTGCCTTTGCCGACCACTTTGTGACTATTCGACAATTATTATGGTCTTCCTATGAATTTGGCTATTCTTTGCCAGGCAGAATAGACTCTCTAGGCCTTAAAACCGGCTTTTTAACTGTTGTGCTTGTCCTAGCTCAGCTAGGTTTAGGCACTTTTGCTATTTTTACAAAGAAGTCATCAAAGGTATGGAGAATAGTAACCCTGTTGTCACTTTTTGCTGTTTTTTGTGTAGTGTTACAGTTGAACCTTTCTGAACCACTGTGGCAATCGATTCCTGTTTTAAGATTTATGCAGTTTCCGTGGCGATGGGGGTTATTCTTTTCTGCTCTAAGTATTCCAGTTATAGCTTTTGCATTAGCGCGCTTGCCAAAGCAGGTAGTATTGTTAGTAGGTATCTGTGTACTCATATCCTTCAGTGAAGTATCAAAAATTGCACCTGTAGATACTTTTTCAAAATCAAATGAGGATTATGAGTTCTTTACTTTGTCCTCCTCAACTCAAAATGAAAATATGGCAAAAGGATTTACGTATAATGCAATAGGAGACTGGAAACCAACCGCTGTAGTTTTAGAATCAGGAAAAAATGCTACAATCGAGACGGCTTCTTGGTCGGGACGTGAGCATATCTATACCGTTGTAACAACGGATGCTATCACCTTGGTAGAGCCAGTGATGGTCTTTCCAGGATGGGAAACAACAGTAAATGGGACAAGAATTGAGTATGTCGATAATGAAAAAGTAAAAGGTCGACTCGCCTACACACTTAAACCAGGCGAGTATGCAGTCCAAACAGAGTTCACTCAGAATACACCAGCTAGGATACTTGGAAATACAGTCTTTTTTGTAACACTAGGTAGTGTTGTGTACCTACTACTAGTAAGACGAAAATGTGAGATATGAAAAAACTTTTGATAACCCTGGGCGTCTGGGCTTTGGTTCTTTACGGCATTAGTTTTTTTGCAGATTATTTCTTACTGTATGCTCCTAGCTTTCCGTATGCTGATGTGCTTTTGCCAGAAACTGGATTACCAAGGTTCGTATACTCTTGGGCAAACTTTGATGGAGTGCATTACTTAACGATAGTCAAGAATGGGTACGTTGGTACTGGCTTGATTCAAGCATTTTTTCCAGTGTATCCGGCATTGATTGCACTTGACCAAGTCTTTGGCATAGATCCTATTATTTCCGGTCAGATACTTTCACTAGTATCATTCTTGGGAGTACTTATTGTGTGGGGAAAATTAGTGACAGCAGTCTATGGAAAATCTATTTCACATTTTTCACGATATGCACTACTAGTTTTTCCGACAGCATTCTTTTTTATGGCTGTCTACACTGAATCGTTGTTTCTCGTATTGGTACTGCTAAGCTTTTATGCGGCACATCAAAAGAAATGGTGGTTAGCGATTGCAGCAGCAGCGGTTGCTAGTGGGACTCGAATCGTGGGAATAGCTTTATTGCCGGCACTTTTGGTTGAGTATCTTGATCAGAGAAACCTGCTTACAAGGGAGTTACTCACAAAACCCATAGCACTTTTAGGAAAACTTGATTTCACAGATTTCACGAGACTTATAAGTATCTTTCTTTCTACTATTGGTCTATTGGGATACTCATTCTTTTTGTATAAAGAGTTTAAGGACCCATTGTATTTTTTTCATGTTCAGGAAGAGTTTGGTGGGGGACGTTCAGAATCGCTAGTACTATTCCCGCAAGTTGTAGTGAGATACACAAAAATCTTGTTGACAGTGCCCGTTAGCACATGGAGTTTCTTTACCTATCTACAGGAGTTTGCGATAAGTATGGGTGGGTTAACATTACTTGTGTTTGGTTGGATGCGGCGACTCAGATGGTCACATCTTATCTATGGGACTATAGTTTTTTTAATTCCAACACTGACAGGTACTTTTTCGAGTATGCCAAGGTATGTCTTAGCCTGCTTTCCAGTCTTTATTGTGTGGGCGATGATGGTGCAAAACTATCCAAAACTGCGCTTTGTCTGGTACGTGATATCAAGTATACTTTTGGTACTCAGTACACTCCTCTTTATTCAGGGATACTGGCTCGCCTAGCATGAAAGGATAGTATGGGAAAAAGAATTATTGTGACAGGTGGTTCGGGCTTTTTAGGAACACATTTATTACGTGCTTTGGTTGCTGAAGGATATGAGGTAAAAAATATTGATTTACGTCAAAGTAAAGAATTCGACACTGTCGTTGCCGATGTTCAAGACAAAGAGCGCATGCTTGTTGAGATTACAGATGCTGAAGCAGTATTTCATTTAGCTTCACTCATCGAAGCTGGAGAGTCAGTCAAAGAGCCGCAAAAATTTATTGATTACAACATCGATGGCACACTTTCTGTTTTAGATGCGATGAAGGCAAATGGCATTTCAACTTTCCTGTTTAGCTCAAGTGCTGCTGTGTATGGTGAACCTATCAGAGTCCCAATTCAAGAAGATGATCGGACTATGCCAATCAATCCCTATGGAATGACCAAATTAGCTATGGAGGCACTGCTTTCAAGTTATGTTCAAGCACATGGATTCACAGGGGTTGCGCTTCGTTACTTTAATTTGTATGGCCCCGAAGAGCATCATCAACCTGAAACCCACGCTATTCCACGGTTCATTAAACAAATTTATGAAGGACAGGAAGTCACTATTTGGGGAAATGGACAACATCAAAGAGACTATATTCATATTTCAGACATTGTTGATGCCCATTTAAAAGCACTCAAGTATGCTGAAGTACATCCTGCTGGATACCATTATTTTAATCTTTCAACAGAAAAACCTTCATCCGTCTTAGACATTGTTGCAGCAGTTGAGTCAGCAATGGGCAAGAAGGCACAAGTAAAACACTACCCTGAACGTCCAGGTGACCCATTATTGCTGTATGCAGATGCTTCTAAAGCTCATGTTGAGCTTGGATGGAGTGCACATGTTTCATTGCAAAATGGGGTCAAAGAAGTGGTTGAGTACTTTGTAAGATATTGGGAAGAAAATGGCCAAAACGGCAACTAAATTACCAGCATCAGTATGGATTGTCATGCCGGGGCTCAACGAGTCTCGGTATGTTCGGACTGTGCTTAAAAAAGTTAAAAACTACACAGACAATATCATTTTTGTTGATGATGGTTCGACTGATGATACTGTTGAGCAAGCAGAGAAAGAAATCACTCATGTGCTTCACCACAAAATTAATTTAGGCAAGGGAGCTGCGCTTAAAACAGGCTGTGATTACGCATTTAATGAACTAGGCGCCAACACAGTTATTATGATGGATAGCGATGATCAACATAACCCGGCTGAGTTACCAAAGTTTATTGAGGCAATGAAAAGTGCCAAAGCTGAAGTTGTGTTTGGTGCTCGTAAAGTAGATGGTCAGATGCCATTCTTTAAACGAATGATGAACAAATGTGCTTCGATGAGTATAAAACTTTTGTTTGGCGGTCAGTTTATTCCTGATATTCCTTCTGGATACAAAGCACTCAGCAAAAAAGCCTATCCAAAACTTCGCTGGGATTCTCTTGGGTATCAAGTTGAAATGGAAATTGCCAGTAGGGTTTCACGATACAAAATTCCATTCACTAGCATCACTATCGATACTATTTATCACGATCATGATAAAGGTATGACATTTCTTAATACACTCGACTTATTTCATAGTATACTGTGGTGGAGGATAACATTATGACCATTTTTCAAGTAATTTCAGCTCTGTTTGCACTTTTTATGATGTACGTTGTCAGCATACATGGCAAGAAAAAGAATTTATCTCGCACCGAAGTTTGGGCATGGAACTCAGTCTGGATTGGTTTTATCTTCATTGCTTTGTTTCCACATGTGTTGCTCGGCATTACAGGGCTGCTAAATTTTGCTCGAGTTTTTGACTTATTGATTGTGATTGCCTTTATGATACTTTCGGTAGTGGTGTTTATGAGTTATTTTACCGTTAGAACCTTACAGAAAAAGTTAGAAGAAGCGATTCGTGCAGAAGCGGTCGCCACTGGAAAGAAAAAAGCTGATGCAAAATAATAAAAAACCAGTCTTAAGTGTGATTATTCCTGCCTACAACGAAGAAAAAACTATAGAAGCAGTACTTAAGTCTGTTCATGAAGCTAAGTTGCCAACTTTGGAAGTTATCGTGGTTGATGATGGCTCACATGATCAAACCCACAAGATCTTAAAAAGAGTTGAGAAAAAGTATATTGATACGCTCATTTTTAGAGAACAAAATGGAGGCAAAGGAGCCGCTCTCAGAGATGGTATTGCTGCCGCTACTGGTGAGTATGTGGTTATCCAAGATGCTGATTTAGAGTACGATCCAAATGACTTGCCTGCCTTGCTTCAGCCGTTGCTTGATGGACGAGCCGACGTGGTGTATGGCTCACGTTTTATGGGTAGTTCTGCTCATCGGGTTGTCTACTTTTGGCACTATCTAGCTAACAAAAGTTTAACCACGCTATCAAACATTTTTAACAATCTCAATCTTTCCGATATGGAAACAGGCTACAAAATGTTTAAGCGCGAATTGATTCAGCAGATTGAGATTACTGAGAATTCATTTGGGATCGAGCCAGAAATTACAGCGAAGATAGCAGCCCGTCGTGCACGCATCTACGAAGTAGGAATTTCATATCATGGCCGCACTTACGAAGAAGGCAAGAAGATTGGTCTTAAAGACGCATTTCGAGCTGTGTGGGTGATTGTGAAGTATGGGATCTGGTTAAGGTTCTAATTACCTTACGCTTGTTGCAATTTTTCCAACTCTACCTCTACCATTATGAAATAAATTTGCGTGAGTTGCAATTGCGCTTGAGTAAAAGTTAAGTGCGTTACCAGCGAGGGAGGGAAGAGCTGTCAGTAACTTTGTTCGGATAGTCGCCAATTGCATAAATCCACCTACAGTTTCCTCTGCCTCAGTTGCAACAGCAACAACAGCATTTCTGAGTTCCGCCATAGTGTATGCCTTTTCATTGCCAATTGGACCTCTGTATGTATCAAGTTTAGCGAGAATTTGTAGTGATCTAATCAGTGCCGGTTCACTTCTATTTTCTCCATTGAGTATATCTGCAAGTTCAGAAAACTGAAATCTTTGTTCAGTGCGAGCTTTTTGTTCAGCCTCTCGTTGACTAATTTGTGTTTCTGCACACTTTTTTACTAGTGGGCGAATGAAGTTGGGGAACTCAACTGCAATGAAGTTTGGGTCAAATTGTTCTCCTCGTGAAATGCGATTTCCAATATCCCAAAGTTTTTGAGATGCGTCTTCGTAACTCAGCCCAAGAAATGCAAAAGCATCCTTGATTGCTGGACGAGCAAATGCAATTGCTAAGCCATCAATGGTGTCAACATCAGATAGATTTTCTAACACAGCATTTTGCATGGTTTCTGGGGTTGGAGGATTTTG
>JACKFX010000001.1 GCA_020632255.1 Pseudomonadales bacterium | reverse complement strand
CCGCGGCGTATCTAGATATACTAGTAACCTAGTGCTAGCATTAATGGAAACTGACAATATTATTCATTTGTTTGGATCTTCACTGCGCCAAAAAAAAGTTTTAAGTACTTTCGCAGAAAACCTAGAACATCACTACCAACGCGTAGTACCTACCGATTTTCAATCTTGGCCACCCAAACTTCAAACTTTTTTGTGGCATACGCTTAAGAGAAACACATTCTCGGAAAACACGAAACACGTTGATGTGTTTCATTCATGGGACTGGCTTCAACCTCCAAATACTGAGATACCGTTAGTCTCAACGATTCATGATCTTGCCAGTATCAAGTTCCCCGAAGGAGCTCACCCAGACATTGTGGCGCAGCACTACAAAGCGTGGGAAATTCTTAAAGAGAGAAAAGCTCAGCTGATTGCAGTCAGTCATACCACCAAAAAGGACATTGTTGAACTACTTGGATATCCTACCTATCTCATCTCGGTTGTTCATGAAGCACTCCCTACGGAAGTCAAAGAAGTCAGCTTGCAACTTTCTGAGGAACGGGCTGAGGAACTCAAACAACAACTGGCGCTCTCAAAACCATACATTCTTTTTGTTGGTACACGGGAACCTCGAAAAAATTTAGCTAGACTCATCGATGCCTGGAAGCCACTTGCAAAAGAATATGACCTCCTCATCGCCGGAGATGCTGGCTGGGATAGCACCGAAGGATTAGACATTCCTGGTCTTCGTTTTTTGGGCCATGTTAGTGACGAAGAACTCTCTGTTTTGTATGCCGAAGCAGAAGTATTTGCCTATCCATCACTCTATGAAGGATTTGGGTTACCAATTCTTGAAGCCTTTCACCATGGAACACCTGTGGTGACATCAAACAACTCAGGTATGATGGAAGTTGCCGGCAATGCTGCCGAACTGATTGACCCAACCGATGTCGCAAGCATTCGTAAAGGTCTTAAAACAATTCTTTCAGAGTCATCAGATCTACAAAAGAAGCGTTTACAACGCATGATTATTCGCCAACAAATGTTTAGTTGGAAAAAAGTTGCTCGAGAAACACTAGAAGTATACAAAAGGGCCATCGCCGATGCCAAGTAACCTAACCCCTCACAAAACCTTACACATCGCCATAGATGGCAACGAAGCCAATACGCCAAATCGAGTGGGTAGTAATGTCTATGCCTTCAAACTTTTAGAAGCACTGTATAGCATCACCCAACTGCACCCCGAAATCACCGTAACGGTACTGTCATCATCAGAAACTCTGGAAGATTTACCTGCGGCACGATCCGATTGGAAATATGTTGTGATACCACCAGCCAAATTCTGGACACAATGGGCACTTCCCATTCACTTATTTATACATAAAAAAAATTACGATATCTTCTTCACTCCTGGTCACTATGCACCCCGGCTCTGTCCGATTCCGTATGTTTCTTCCGTTATGGATACTGCATACCTAGAATACCCCGATCAATTTAACAAGACAGATACCCTCAAACTCACCAAGTGGACCGCGTACAGTGTTCAGAATGCCGAAAAAGTGATAGCCATTAGTGAATTTACCAAGAGCTCAGTTGTTTCAGCTTATGGGAAGAATCCCAATGACGTAGTAGTAGCGTACCCAGGTACAAACGTAAGTTCGTTCAAAATTAGTGATAGTTTTCGCAAAAAAACTCTTAGAAAATTTAAGATTAGACAACCATACCTGCTGTTCGTCGGTACACTTCAACCAAGAAAAAATATTGAAACTCTTATTGAGGCGTACGAAACCTTTGTAAGACTTGCGGCAAGTCGAACCTTGCCCACAAAAGGAAAGAGAAATGTTAAGCAACCAACACCTCAGCTCGTCCTCGCTGGTAAGGTAGGCTGGTTAGCAACACCGATCCTGAAAAGAATTGCCGACTCAGTCCAAAAAAAGAACATCATTACTACTGGATTCATCACCAACAAAGAAAAGCAGGTACTATACGAAGAAGCCTTTGCCAGTACATTGCTGGGACTCTATGAAGGCTTTGGTATTCCACCACTTGAGTCGTTCTACTATGGAACTCCAACAGTGGTCTCGAACACCACTAGTTTGCCTGAAGTAGTTGGTGATGCCGGTTTACAAGTTGACCCTAGAGATCCTCATGCCGCAGCCGAAGCTTTCTACGATATTTACTCGGCGACAGCTCGTCAAAAATTAGTGTGGAAGAGAAGAGGAATTAAACAGACAAAACAATTCTCTTGGGAAGACTCAGCAAATAAAGTCCTTGAAACACTGATCCAAACTCATGAAAATCTCTCAAAGTAATCCCATAACTGTTATCGGTATTGACCCAGGATACGATCGAGTTGGTTGGGCAATAGGAACACTTTCTAACACCTTCACGCTGATTGATACCGGCTGTATTCAAACCCAAAAAAATGACCGCATTTTTGAGCGCTATCAGCACATCACTGCAGAACTTACTGCACTTGTTGCCAAGTATCATCCGACAGAAGTTGCTATCGAAACTCTATTTTTTTCTAAAAACACAGCCACAGCCATGCGAGTAAGTGAAGCTCGCGGAATCATACTTGCCTGTTTGCTAAGAGAACACTGTCACATTTTTGAGTACAACCCAGTTGAGATCAAACAAGCAGTCACAGGCAATGGAGTGGCAAACAAGACAGCAGTTGAAAAAATGGTTAGAATGCAAACGACACTCCCACAAAATAAGCGTCTTATTGATGATGCCATCGACGCTATTGCTGTGAGTATTACTCATGCAGTAAAGGGTAGAATCACCAAGCTCACTTCACGTCTGGCCTAATTTGATCGAGAAAATACCCCTATCGAAACCCAAACTCCTTGCTATACTGAAAACATGATTGCTTATCTAAAAGGTATCCCAAAAGTACTAGAATCTGATTTGATTATTGATGTACATGGAGTAGGATATGATGTTGCAGTCACCACCAGCACGTTAGCTCTGGCTAGTTCTGTAACCGAAATTGAACTCTTTATTTTTACTCATGTTAAAGAGGATGCACTCGACTTATATGGATTTTCAACCAGTCAAGAAAAAAAACTTTTTGAAATGCTCATTGCCATTAGTGGGGTAGGCCCAAAAACTGCCTTAGCAATAACCGAAAAAGGATCCGATGGTATCGTCCTTGCAGTCCAGGAAGCAAATATTAAGTTCTTCACTGGAGTTTCTCGAGTTGGTAAAAAGCTGGCGCAAAAAATCATTATTGATCTTACGCCTAAATTGGGAAGCATAAAAGAACTGCAACTTGCACCTCTCCGGGGTGTGCAAGCTGAGCTCTCTGAAGCATTAGTATCACTCGGGTTTAACAGTCATGATATTGACGAGTTGGTACGAACCAAAGAGTTCTCTGGACTTACTGTTGAAGAAGCTTTGCCGCTGTGTCTTAAAAAACTTGGATAACCTATGACCTCAATAGAACCACAATCACTAGCTGGTAATGAAGAAGAAATCATTCTTACTACACTTCGTGCACAAAACTGGGATGAATTTCATGGCCAAACCCACATCAAAAAGTCACTCAGTGTAGCTATTACTGCTGCCACCAACCGAAATGAAAGCCTAGATCACACTCTCTTTTATGGTCCCCCGGGGCTTGGAAAAACCACCTTGTCGCATTTAATTGCCAAAGAGATGGGAGTAAATATCAAAATCACTTCTGGTACTGCACTCAATAAAACTGGCGATCTGGCGGCCATTCTCACCAATCTCCAAGAAGGCGATATCTTGTTCATTGATGAGATTCACCGCTTACCTAAAATTGTTGAAGAAACACTCTATCCTGCCATGGAAGACTATGCTTTGGACATCGTGATCGGCAAAGGTCCATCAGCCCGAACCATCCGACTCGATTTACCAAAGTTCACTATTGTCGGCGCCACCACCCGTTTTGGTTTGCTAACTGGACCATTCAGAGATCGTTTTGGCATTATTCATCGTCTCAAGTTTTATACACCAACAGAGCTTGCTATCGTTTTACACAACGCTTCCCAAAAGTTGAACGTTTCCATCGATAAAGATGCAGCACTCGATATTGGCAGCCGCTCACGGGGGACCCCACGTATTGCCCTCAAACTGCTCAAACGTGTACGGGACTTTGTAGAGGTTCAAGACAGAACTCACATTACTACTGATGATGTTGCACAGTCGCTGAGTATGTTCAACATTGATTCACTCGGGCTCGATGAATCTGATCGAGCACTTTTACTACAACTCATTGAAAAACACAAAGGTGGACCTGTTGGCCTTTCAACACTGGCTGCCATGCTGAATGAAGACACGCTGACCATCGAAGAAGTATTTGAACCGTACCTTCTACAGATGGGTCTATTAAAGCGAACCCCAAAAGGTCGCATTGTCACAGAGCAAGCATACAAACACCTTGGAAAGTCTCTTCCAACAAACTAAGCGCTTCACAGGCTGCACACTGGAGGAAAGTAGAGTATACTAGTAAGCACTATGTCAACATCTACTACTGGCAGACGCTCACTTCCCGAAAAAATTTTAAATCGTCTTAACACGATCTACCTTGAAGCCGTTACCGGCTTTTTGTGGTGGGGTGTTGGTTTTATTCCATTCCACACTATTCGTCGCTTCTTCTATAAACTCTTTGGCATGAAGATTGGAAAAGGCGGAGCAATTCACATGATGGCTCGGATCTACGATCCTCGCCATATTGTCATCGGCAACGACACCATTATCGGTGAAAGAGCCACCCTCGATGGCCGCAAACAACTCGTTAACTCAAATGGGGGACTCAAAATTGGAAACCACGTGGATGTCGCATCCGAAGTTATGTTCTGGACCAGCCAACATGACAGTAATGATCCAAATTTTGCCCCAATCGAAGAAAAGATTATTGTCGAAGACTATGTCTTCATTGGTCCACGCAGCATTATCCTTCCGGGTGTTACCATAGGCCGTGGAGCAATCATTGCTGCTGGTAGTATCGTTACAAAATCTGTTGAACCAAATACTATTGTTGCTGGGGTACCCGCAAAAAAGATTAGTGACCGTAAAATCACCAAGTACGATTACACCCTTGGAAGAGCTCGACTCTTTCAATAAACCTGACCATGAGCCCATTACTTTCAGTTATTATTGTTTCGTACAACACCAAAGATGTAACATTACAGACACTCAAATCTGTTGAGGAAGAAATCACATCCTCAAAACTGCTTAGCAATAAAACTGACATTTTTGTGGTCGACAATAACTCTCAGGATGGTTCAGTCAATGCACTTTCAGCCTTTGCAAAAACAACCAAAATACCTACCACAATCATTGAAAATAAAGATAATCCAGGATTTGGTGCTGCCAATAATCAAGCCGTTTCCAAATCTAAAGCTACATATGTAGTATTTTTAAACTCCGATACTATTGTCCAAAAAGGAGGCCTGTCAAAAGTTGTCGAAGCATTTGAAGCAGCTGCGACAACACCTGTAGAAGCTACCAGCGAACTTAGCTCTGAACACTCAACACTCGATAGAATTGGCATTATTGCCAGCAGCTTACTTAACGTTGACGGTACTCCACAAGCTCAAGGTGGAACTATTCCTTCGCTCTGGGCTCTCGCAAATCACATGTTTTTTATCGATGACATTCCACTCATTGGAAAACTACTACCATCAACACAGCACACTGGGAAAAGTGGTCGGGCTCAGAAGATTGGCAACAACGAATTGATTCCAATGGGTTGGGTCGGGGGGACTGCCTTATTTGCCAACAAACAAATGCTGACTGAAATTGGCTCCTTTGATGAAAACATCTTTATGTATGGTGAAGATATTGAACTTTGTATGCGCGCCCATCGACATCACTGGGATGTGGCGATTCATCCTGCTGCCAAAATCATTCACCTGCAAAACCAAAGCTCAAGCTCAAAAAATGCTGTCATTGGAGAGTTGCTAGGATACCTCTATATCTGGTCAAAACACAAACCACTATGGCAAATGAACGTAGCTCGATTCATTCTTTCTCTTGGATGTCTACTCCGATTCACCATTTTTGATACAATACTTCCAGACGAACACAAAGCTGTCCTGTATAGAGAAGCGCTACACGAAGTACGTCAATACAAATGACAAAAAGATTCTTGCTAAAAGCACTAGCTTGGTTTGATTCCTACTTTTTGTTAGTAGCTACTGCCTTTTTAGTTGGTTTTATTCCACTGTACCCCAAGTTACCTTTGCTCGATATTATACCTGGATACATAGTCCGAATGAGACTAGAAGATGTGCTCATTTTTATAACATTTTTGGCCTGGCTTGTTCAATTAATCAGAAAAAAAGTCTCAATTAAAAACCCGCTCAGTCCTGCGATTGGGGCATACGTCATTGTGGCTATTGCATCAACCGTATCGGCATTCTTCATAACCAAGACCGTGCCGCTCCACAGCGTGCACGTTTCAAAAACTGTCTTGCACCTTATCAGAAATATTGAGTATTTCTCGCTCTTTTTCATCACCCTTTCTGCTGTTCGATCCACAAAAGATGTCAAGCTTTTCTTAAAAATTGCCATCGGCACACTCATTACTGTCTCACTGTATGGAATTGGTCAAAAATATTTCTACTGGCCAGTGTACTCCACCATGAACAGAGAATTTTCAAAAGGAATACGCCTGGTACTAACCGAACACGCCCGAGTACAATCAACTTTTGGCGGACATTATGACTTGGCAGCCTATTTAGTACTCGCAATTCCCTTAGTTGTAAGTGGCCTCTTTGCAGCCAAAAAAAGACTTACCCGTAATGTCCTATGGATTGCTCTTACATTAAGTGCTTGGTTACTGGTAGTAACAGGTGCTCGGACATCCTTTGTTGCTACATTTGTAGCCTTGGGAATAGTACTTGTGCTTGGTGTACTCAAAGTCAAACAGCAAAAAGTTCGATTTTTCATTAAATACTCACTCACAATTGGATTAATTTTTACTTTCATGCTTTTTAAATATGGCGAAGATATGTACAACCGCCTGCTTGACACACTTGAAGGATTTCCAGAACTTAATGCTGCCTATCATCAAACCAATGCAGCTCGGAAGTACTATATGTATGAATTCATTCCCGAAAAATTAGGACTGACCGAAACCATGAATGCACTTAAAATTGAACAACCAGAAAATAGCATTACCACCGATGAATTGGATGCCGTTTTGATTAAATCTGATCAACAACCCATACCTCAAAAACCAAGTGATGTCTATGTTAATGTTCCTGATTTAGTCAAGGTTGCAACCATTTCAGCCACAGGTGAAACAGAAGTCATCATCGTAGAGAAAGAACGTACCTATTCACAAAACGCGCTCGATCATGGACTTTCAATGGCAATTCGACTCGATACCCTTTGGCCACAAGCTTGGAAAGGTTTCCTTACCAATCCACTCCTTGGAAGTGGCTACGCCACACTTACAAAGAGCTCTGTCTATGAGTTCACCGAAGCAGATAGCACTGACAACAACTTTTTAAGGGTTCTAGGCGAACTCGGTTTGCTAGGATTTGTCGCTTTCTATGGCACAATTGTGATGGCACTTTGGCAAGCTAGAAATCTGTATATACACTACTCACTCGATGAACTCGAAACAATACTCAGCACTGCCTATATTGCTGGAACCGTTGGGTTGCTCATAAATGCCATTTTTATTGATGTCTTTGTCTCATCAAAGGTGGCCTTTACATTCTGGATGGTAACTGGTTTAGTAATTGCTATGACTCAAATACATGCGTCCAAGTCTGTAGCCTCATCACAAAAAAAGCAAGTAAGTCAAAAAAGAAAAAGAGAAAGTAACCCATGAATCCTTTGAGCAAAATGGTGAAACGATATCCATTGTTGATACTTATTGCTGTGCTCGCGTTCACACTTCGGATGTATCGCATTAACACACCACTCTTGGATTGGCACAGTTGGCGTCAAGCAGATACTGCATCGGTTACTCGTGAGTACCAAAAACATGGTATCTCACTGTTGTATCCAAAATATCACGATGTTTCTAATAATCCCTCTGGGTTACCAAATCCCGAAGGATACCGCATGGTAGAGTTTCCACTCTATAACGCTTTGGTAGCCAGCATTCTAGAAATTATTCCCGCACTGCCGCTTGTTGTCACAAGTAGAGTGGTCTCGGCACTTTTCTCGATCGGAACACTGATCTCACTATTCTTTTTGGTAAAAAGTTACTATGGAAAAAAAGCAGGCTATTTAACTTCATTTTTCTTCGCAGTTGTTCCTTACTCTATTTTCTACTCACGTGTGGTACTCCCAGAACCTAGTATGGTGTTCTTTTCAACACTCTCAATTACTACTTTCCGGTTCTTCCTCAAACGCAACTCAAATGGATTGTATCTCGTCTCTTTGGTGAGTTTAGCTCTCTCATTTTTGCTCAAGCCTTTTACGGCATTCCTTGCTCCAGTCTATATTGTGATGGTATTTGAAGAAAGAACACTCAAACAAATGGCTCGAGACTTTAGACTCTATCTTTATCCAGTACTTGCCATTGCCCCGTTTGTGGCGTGGAGAAACTGGATTTCTCAGTTCCCCGAAGGCATTCCTGCGTCTGACTGGCTCTTTAATGGAAATGGGATTCGCTTCCGTCCAGCCTGGGTTCGTTGGCTGGGATATGAACGCATCACAAAATTAATCTTAGGGTACATTGGTACCCTTGCACTTCCAGTCAGTGTGCTTGCTTCACTCAAAAAGAGGCAGTTCTTTATTAGTAGTTGGTGGCTTGGCATAGGTCTGTACTTTACCGTTATTGCCACGGGCAATGTCCAGCATGATTACTACCAAGCGATGATTACTCCAATTGTAGCCATTACACTTGCTCATGGAGTATTAGTTGTAGACAAGTATTTAAGCAAAAAAATTAATCCGCTTGTTTCAATTGGAGTGTTGTCTTTTGCAACTATTCTTATGCTTTTCTTCTCATGGCAACAAGTAAAAGGGTACTTTAATATCAATCACCCTGAATACGCCGAAGTTGGGGCTAAAGCCCGTGAACTTATCCCAGCAGACGCGCTCGTCGTAGCTCCACAATATGGGGGAGACACTGCCTTCTTATTCCAAACTGATCGACGTGGGTGGCCACTAGGATTCATGGTTCCAGACTATATTGATGCTGGGGCAGAGTACTATGTGACAGCTACACTTGATGACGAAGCCAAAGAACTTGCCGAAAAATACTTCATTGTGGAACAAACCGAAAAGTATTTGATTTTGGACTTAACAAAAGAAAAGAATCACGAATGAAAATTTTAATGCTCACCCCCTATTTACCATACCCCTTGCTTTCGGGAGGGCAGATTCGCACTTACAACTTGCTCAAAAAATTGGCCAACAAACATGAAGTCACCCTTTTTGCATTGATTAAAGACTACAATGAAACCCAATACATTCCTGAACTCGAAAAATACTGTGCCAAAGTCAAAGTTTTTAAACGATCATCAGCTCCATTTAGTTTAAGCAATATTTTTAGAACTGCAATTTCAAGTTTTCCATTTTTAGTTATTCGCAACCACGTACCACAAGTTATTTCTGCCGTAAAAGAGGAACTTAGCCAAGATCAATACGATCTGATTCACGCAGAAACATTTTATATGATGCCTCATATTCCTGAGACTGCAATTCCAACATTGCTGGTAGAACAAACTATCGAGTATCTTGGATACGAAAGCTATGCAAAAAGAGCCCCAAAACTGCTGCAAGGATTACTTAGTATCGATATCAAAAAAATTAAGCGTTGGGAAAGACACTACTGGAAGCAGAGTAAAAAACTCATTGTCATGAGTGAAGAAGATAAGAAATTTATTGGTAAAGAGCTTGGTAGCGAAGATAAGATCGAAGTGGTTGCTAACGGTGTCGACACCACCTGGTTTGAAGAAAAACAGCGCTATCTACCGGATAATCCAACACTGCTCTCGGTTGGTACCTTTAAATGGCTGCCGAACGTAGAGGCAGTGACTTTTTTGGTACAAAAAATTTGGCCACACGTTACCAAACGAGTCAAGAATAGTAAACTCTGGATCGTCGGAAACGCGCCAACAAAAGATGTAATGGACTACCAAGAAAAAGACCCCAACATTACCGTTTCTGGTACCATTCCAGACATTCGTGACGCCTTCAAAGGAGCTCACGTATTGGTTGCCCCAGTGTTTAGTGGTAAAGGTACCCGTTACAAAATTTTAGAAGCAATGGCTTCTGGTACTCCTATTGTCGCAACTACAACTGCCGTTGAAGGTCTAGATGTCAAACACGGAATTCATGTCTTAACTTCTGATACCGCCAAAGGCATGGCAGATTTAGTCGTTAAACTTCTAAAAGATCCTGCTTTGCAGAAAAAACTCGCTAAAAATGGAAAAGCATTTGTGAAAAGCAAATATGACTGGTCCATTATTTCAGAAAAACTTGATACAATTTATCAAACAATTGGAAGTAACCATGCCTAAATCAGCTAAAGTTGCAAAGAAATCAGCAACAATCGACCTAGAAATCATCATTGTCAACTATAATAGTCAGTTTTGGCTTAAAAAAACACTCGATACACTCCATGAGTTTTACCTTTCTAGAACAAAAACGAAAGTTGCGGTTACTGTCGTAGATAATGGCTCTGAAGATGACTCAATTAAAATTGTTACTAAAGAATTTAACTGGGTAAATCTCATTGCTTTAAAAGAAAACGTTGGCTATGCAGCAGCAAATAATAAGGCCTTACTTGAAACGCAAGCAGAGTACGTAATGCTCCTCAACTCTGATGTCGAATTCACCGACCACTCAAATCTGGATCTCCTTCTGGCTGTCATGGATGAAAATCAAGAAATTGGTGTTATTTCTCCTCGCGTTGAGTTTACCGATGGCGGCATCGATCCTGCATGTCATCGAGGTGAACCAAATCCATGGGTTTCACTGACCTACTTTACAAAGTTGTCATCTCTCTTCCCAAATAAACAAATCTTCGCCGAGTACCATCAAACATACAAAGATTTACGCCAAGCTCATGAAATTGATGCCTGTTCCGGTGCAGCTATGATTGTTCGCAGCAGTGCCATGCAAAAAGTGGGTGTGCTGGACGAGCGATTCTTTATGTATGCAGAAGATCTGGATTGGTGCAAACGCTTCAGAGAAGCCGGTTATGTGGTATACTACTTTCCAGAAGTAACATTGATTCATCATAAGTATAAATCGGGAATAAAAAATGCATCGCAAAAAATTGCACGAAAAACTCGGATGCATTTTTATGACACCATGTTACAATACTATGACAAACACTATCGGGAATCGTATCCCGAATTTGTTCGAATACTGTTACGGTATTTTTTAGTAATTAAAAAAGGAGCACTATGATCTCACACACTTCTGAACTCGCAGACCTTAGAATGCAAAATCTGACTCGTGCAGTTCAATCTATCATGCTGTTTGCAGCTGCAATTTTCGCAAATGCATTTTTACCACAGCTCATTATCACCTATATGTACACTCAGGAAGAATTATTAACCCTCACCGAACAGCCAATGATTCTTGAAGTACTTCCCGTTGTTACCTTCGCAATCGCTGCTGGATACTTTGTCTATACAGTTTTTGCAAACATGATGAACAACAAAAATGCAAAAGTTCTTAAGCAAGAACTCGCCCTCGGCGGTGGTTGCTGTGATGGCAACTGCAGCTGTGGAGAAGAAGATCTTTCAGACGCTGAACTTAAAGAACTTGAAGCAATTGTTGAAGAAGCTCTTAAACCTGCAAAGAAATCAAAGAGTGCCTCTGCAGCTAAGAAACCAGCAAAGAAAAAGACTGCAAAGAAACCAGCAAAGAAATCAGCAAAAAAATAAAGATGGTCAATCTGTACGATTTTGGAGTACAATGGATGGGTCGGGCGCACAGCGCCCGACCCATTTAGCACCAAAACACTTATGAAAATTGGGATTGACTGTAGATTATCGGGAACACAACACGCGGGTTTAGGAAGATACACGACGCATCTGGTCAACGAACTTATCAAATCGATAAAAAAAAACGATGAGTTAGTGCTTTTCTTTTCTTCACAAAAACAGGCAACTGAAGTAGTGCCAAGACCACCTAAGTCATGCGCTATTGTCATTTCGCCTGTTCAACATTATTCGCTCAAAGAACAGTTTGTCCTACCATGGTACTTTTATAATGCTCACCTCGATGTGCTACACGTACCACACTTTAATGTGCCCTTACTCTACTTTGGTACTCTGGTAGTGACCATTCACGATCTTCTCTGGCATGAAAAAAAAGGTGTTTCAGTAACTACACTAAGCCCGTTTGTTTATTGGGTAAAGTACTTTTTCTACCATGTCGTCACCAGAAATGCAGTGCAAAGAGCGCATACTATTTGTGTCCCGTCAAAAACTGTCGCAAAAACAGTTACGAAACAGTATCCCAAAGCAGAGAAAAAAATTGTGATCACCAAAGAAGGGGCTCATCTGCTACCTACCAAACAAAAAATTACCAAAAAAAAACATCAAATCCTTTACGTGGGCTCTTTATATCCACACAAAAATATTCAACTGGTTATTGATGCACTCAAACAGCTGCCAAAAACCCAACTTCTTATTGTCGGTTCAAGAAATGTTTTCCAAGACAAAGTTAAAAAATACGTTACAGATAGACATCTGCAACACCAAGTTTCTTTTTTGGGATTCGTCAACGATGAAAAACTGAGTGAACTCTATGCCGAATCCACAGCGCTCGTTCAACCATCACTTTCAGAAGGTTTTGGCCTAACTGGACTTGAAGCTCTCAGTTTGAAAACACCAGTATTGGCATCTGACATTCCCATTTTTCATGAAATATATGGACAAGCTGCGCAGTATTTTAATCCCCATTCGGTAGAAGATTTTATCAAGGCCTACCAATCTCTCTCAAAGAAATCTCAGAAGACATTTACGCTCCTAGCAGAACAAACTACTGCCGAATACTCATGGAAAAAAATGGCGCGAACCACCTATCAAACGTATATTGATGCCTATGAAGGAAAATAACCAGCCTCAAGTGCCTTCAGTTGCTCTCGTCTACGATAAAGTTAATACGCAGTACGGCGGAGCAGAGTGGGTACTCAGGGCTTTACATGACCTTTTTCCAAAAGCTCCCTTATTTACCTCTCTCTATGCGCCCAAAAATGCGCTGTGGGCATCAGTTTTCAAGGTAGTTCCAAGTTTTTTACAAAAACTTCCCATAAAAAGCCACAAGCTATTACTCTGGCTCTTTCCGCTTGCCTTTGAATCACTAGATCTGAGTGGCTATGACGTTGTCATCTCCATCACCAGCGGTGAGGCAAAAGGAGTACTCACAAAGCCAAATCAAGTTCACCTTTCCTATGTGCTCACGCCTCCTCGGTATCTGTACACCCACCGATCAGAATATATTGACCGTCATCGTTTTTTTTCATTACCACTCATCCGTTCACTTATTCACATTCCGTTACACTACCTTCAGTGGTGGGATCAGGCAGCTGCATATCGCCCTGACCAAATGATAGCTATTTCAAAAAAAGTTCAAGAAAGAATTCATATACTCTATGCACGTGATGCTGATCTTATCTATCCACCATTACCTCAACTACCAGTTGTTTCAAAAAAAACTATCGATACCTTATCGCAATCAAGGTGGCATCTCTGTCTTTCACGCTTAGTAGGATACAAACGTATTGATTTGGCAGTGAAAGCTTGTGTAGCTAACAACAGCACACTAGTTATCGCTGGAGAAGGAGAAGAAAAAAGAAAGTTAGTACAACTTGCTGGCTCAAAAGCAGTCCTTCGCCATGGATCAGAAGAAGTGATCTCATTCGTTACCGATCATACTCGAACTCAAGGATCAATTCTATTTCTTAGTCATGTAACAAATCGAGAACGTACCGCGTTGCTCGCAGCAGCCCAAAGCCTTATCATGCCAGGACTTGAAGATTTTGGCATCACTGCTCTCGAAGCAGCAACTCTTGGAACTCCGAGTATTCTACATGCTGAAAGTGGTGTGAGTGAAGTACTCAAAAACCAAGAATCTGCCATCCACATTCACGAAGAATCAGTGTTAGCGGTACAAACAGCACTTTCTCAACTTACAACAATCAACTGGCGTTCCAGTACTTTGCAAGCGCAGGCCACAAGCTGTAGTACTAAGGTATTCACTAGTAAAATGAACGATTATGTGTATGATAGTATCATACGTTTAAAAAATGACAGCAACATCTGATCCACAGGATCAGAGTATGAAAGGACCTTATGTCACATCTAGATCACACATACGCGGTTATTTTAGCCGGCGGAGGTGGAACACGCTTGTGGCCAAAGTCTCGAAAAAAGACCCCTAAGCAGTTTTTAAAACTTGTAGGTACTGAAACTATGATGCAGATTGCTGCCAATCGTATTTCTGCATTCATCCCTTGGGATCGCATTATTGTAGTAACTAATGCTCTCTATAAAGAAGAAATCATTGAACAACTCCCCAATGTTCCGACTCAAAATATTATCGCTGAGCCAGCTAAACGCGATACAGCGCTCGCAATGTTGACAGGTGCATTATTTGCCAAATCACTTGATCCTGATGCAGTTGTCATTAATATGGCGTCCGATCATATTGTTACCAACAAAGCAGAGTTTGTCAGAGTAATGAAGGCAGCTGCCATGGTTGCCTATAGAAAAAAGAGTCTGGTCACTGTTGGTATCTCTCCAAACCGACCAGCAACTGGTTTTGGTTACATTAAAATTGGAGAAGATCTAGAAAAACTTGCAAAAGGCCTCTCACTTTTCAAGGTAGATAGCTTCACCGAAAAACCAAATGAGTCCACCGCACGCGGCTTTATTGCAACTGGCAAGTACTTCTGGAATGCCAACATGTACGTCTGGGCTGCTGAAACACTTTCTGAAGCCTTCAGAGAACACATGCCCGATATGTATGAACAAACTAAACATCTTGATAAGCTAGATTCTGGAGCATTCCATCAAGCGCTACCTGATGTGTATGAGAAGGCAGAAGCTATCTCGGTAGATTATGCCATTAGTGAAAAAGCCAACAACCTCGTGCTTATTCCAGGTGATTTTGGCTGGGACGATGTTGGCGACTGGAAAGTTGTCTATGATCTTGAAACAAAAGATATCTCCGGAAACGTGATTATCTCTGATCATAAAGAAAACCATACATTAGCAATCTCTTCTCACAACAACTTAATTCACGCTGATGGTCGTCTGGTGGCCTTGGTTGGCGTTGATAATATGGTGGTCATTGATACTGAAGAGATTTTAATGATTATTCCCAAAGATCGTTCTCAAGATGTTAAGAAAATTGTAGAAAGACTTAAAGAAGAGAAAAAGGACGAATATCTCTAGTCACCTCAGGTAGTTTTTATTCTGAGCAATTCCATGTTAGAATTGCCCTCTGATTTAAGATTTAGTAAGCTAGTACCTATGAATTATCAACAACAAAAACGCATACTCGATATTGTAGTATCACTTGGACTTATTTTGGCATTTTTACCTTTTTGGATTGTTGTCCCAATCTTGATTTACCTTGATTCTGGGTTCCCAATATTCTTCAAACACAAACGTGTTGGTCAAAATGGAGAAGAGTTTTTCCTTTACAAATTCCGCTCGATGATTCCAAATGCAGATGAAATTTTACATAAGAAAAATAAAAAGCTTCTCAAGCAATTCAAAGAGGGTGACTGGAAAATTGAAAATGATCCTCGTATTACCAAACTAGGTAAAGTGCTCCGATCACTCACTATCGATGAGTTTCCTCAATTGCTCAACGTGCTTAGAGGAGAAATGAGCATGGTTGGGCCTCGAGCGTACGTAATGAAAGAACTCGATGAGCAAACTCAAAAATATCCAAGCACAAAAGAGTACAAACCGCTAATCCTTTCTGTAAAACCTGGCATTACCGGACCCTGGCAAACGAGCGGACGCAATGAAGTTCCCTTCAAAGTCCGTGCTAAAATGGATGCCGAGTATGCCCAGAGACAATCTATACTTGAGGATATCTCAATTTTGTTCAAGACCCCACAGGCAATGATCTCCAAGTGGTAAACTCTTCTTGATTTGCTATACTTACGCTATGTCGAAAAAAAATCTCACTGCTCAAGATTCTGAATTTATTGATCCAAACTCACCGGATTTTCCTGAAACAGCAGAACCAGAACTAGACCCATCCACAAAAAAAGTACTCAGTTCTATCTCAGAAAAAAAAGATACCATTACTCAAGAAGAAACCACATCTATGGATACTAAAGAAATGAAATTATCGGGGTTTGACCTTAAAAATCTTACCCGCAAACACAAAATCATTGCTGGTGTTGCAATTCTTACACTGGTACTACTTAGTATTCTTGGCACCCTTAGTGTCTATGCATACGGGGTTGCCTCCCAAATGAAGCAACAAGCACTCGAGTCTACTCAAGTAGGAAAAGAGGCATACGACTTATTCAAAACCCAAAACCTTCCTGCTACTCAAGAAAAAGTAGCCGAAATTAACACGAGACTTGATGACATCACCACAACGTATCAAAAACTTTCGTTCATGAGCTATATTCCATTCGCAAATCGATATTACTCTGATGGCTTGCATGGGTTAGCAGCCGCAGATGCTGGTCTCACTGCCGCCACAAAAGCATTGAACGCTGTGAGTCCCTATGCTGATGTCCTCGGTTTTAGCGGTGACCAACCTTTCCAAGGTGGCACCACCGAAGATCGCGTCAAAATTATTTTGGAAACACTTGAAAAAATTTCACCAGAACTTGACTCCATTGGTGAAGACTTACGTATTGTTGGATCTGAACTGGCACAAATTGATCCCAATCACTATCCAGAAAAAGTTGGCGATATTGAGGTTCGAGCCATGATTGAGCAAGCTCAAGAACTTGCCGCCGGCGCCAGCACTTCACTGACTGAGTACCGACCTGTGCTCCAGCAACTTCCTTCAGTCGCCGGTGCCAATGGTGAAACTAAGAAATACTTAGTCTTATTCCAAAATGACAATGAACTTCGCCCCACAGGTGGGTTCTTAACCGCATACGCCATCATTAACATTACTGATGGAAAAGTCGAAGCCGAAAAATCTGATGATATTTATGAGCTCGACCAAAAATTTACTAAAACTGAACCAATTCCTGAAGAGCTTGGACGCTACTTAACCACTGAGCGCTACTGGAACCTCCGAGACATGAACATTTCCCCCGACTTCAAAGAGTCTATGGATAAGTTTTACGAGAGCTACACAGGTATTAAAGGTGAGCCAGACAACATTGATGGTATCATTGCAGTCGACACACATTTCTTAACTAGTCTCATGAAAGTCCTTGGTCCAGTTGAGGTACCCGGATATGGCACCTTCTCTGCAGAGAATGATCCTCGTTGTGACTGTCCAGAAATTATCTATGTGCTGTCCGAGATTATTACCAAACCAACTCCATATCTTCGTGACGACCGCAAGGGTATCTTGGGCCCACTCATGCGTGCACTGCTTAGCAAAGCCTATGCTGCGCCAAAACAACTGTGGCC
Source organism: Pseudomonadales bacterium (assembly GCA_020632255.1). GTDB lineage: Bacteria > Patescibacteriota > Microgenomatia > UBA1400 > PJMF01 > CG1-02-43-31. Next base: position 244,596 of record JACKFX010000001.1, on the reverse strand, counting down.
AGAACTCTTTGCAGAAGGTTTTGCTTCCATCGCTGGTCGTAACGTGCAGTTCTATTTCTTAGATGAAGACCATCAAGCAGCCGCAGAGTTAGCTCAGGCTGCTGGACGAATGACTCCTCCAAAAAATGGAGAAGACTTTTTGGCAATTGTTAACGCTAACCTTGGAGGTGCTAAATCAAACTTGTTTGTGACGTATGATGTCGAACAAGTTGTCAGCGCACCTGTGAATGGTCGAATCGAAAAAACTGTTGAGATTACCTACAAGAATCCTCGCCGTGCAGACAACTGTAGTCTCGAAGCTGGACTCTTGTGCCTTAACTCAACCCTTCGCGACTGGACACGGTTATATATCCCTCAAGGAGCTGAGCTTGTTGAAGCCACTGGATTTAATGAGGAAGCACGTGTCTATGATGAAAACGGCTTTACCGTTATCGATGGATTCTTTATCCTGGAACCACTTGGTACCGCTAAGTTAAGCTTTACCTACACAGTTCCGTATGAGAATGAAGAAGAATATGTTGGAAAGGTTTGGAAGCAAGGTGGCCTCGAAACCTTTGATGTCCTCTTTGATGTTACTGGTGGTCAAGAACTCGTCACTGTCGATAAAGACATCACTTACACCACACCGTTCTAAACACCAGAAAACAGCATGAAAATAAAAAGCTTCACCCACAAATGTTTGGTTCTTCGCCGAACTAATGTGGGTGAAACTGATAGAATTATCACCTTACTTTCTCAAGAAATGGGTAGATTTGCCTGTGTAGCCAAAGGCGTTCGGAAAATTAAATCGAGTAACCGAGCCTATCTTGAACCAGGGGCACTGGTAACCGCACATTTTGTGGTCACTAAATCTTTGCCTATTTTGACCCAAACTACTTTAGTCGACGATACCAGCAAGATGGTGCAAAACTTAACCTCATTTCGCCAGCTATCTCAGATTTTAGAAATTTTGGATAAACTCTTTGTTGAAGAAGAAATTGAACCGGAGGTCTTCATCCGCGCCATTAAATTGCGCAACCAAATTGTATACAACCAAAGCTCAGCTCGAGTTATTCGTGAACAGCTCTCAGAACTGATCACTAAACTTGGGTTCCAAGACCCAACTCAGTCAGCGCATGAGACCATCACCGACTATTTGCAGTCATTGATTGGCAAACCGCTGCGAAGTTATGAATTTTTACGAGTAGAGAAGTAATAGGTTCTATGAAACAAAAAATTACCTGGATCTTTTTGACCTATATTCGGCTGGCTGCAAAACTGCAGCTCCTCAAAAATCGTCCCACCATCGTGGGCCTCACCGGCAGTGCTGGGAAAACGTCGACCCAACACGCAGTCGTTGCTGCCTTACTGCCAGAGTTTAAGCTGAAGTATTCCTTTAATGCTAACTCTGAAACAGGACTGCCGTTATCAATACTCGGCATCAAACCACACGATTTTTCAATCAAAGATTGGCTTAGAATTGCAGTTTTGACTATCTGGAAACTGTTGACTAACTGGGAACGCTATAATGTCTTAGTAGCCGAAATGGGTATCGACAGCCCACTGCCTCCAAAAAACATGGCATATCTACTAACTATTTTGAAGCCAAATATTGGCATTATGCTCAATGCCGCGCCCATGCACTCAGAACCATTTGACTTTTTGGTGACTGAAACAGATCCTGTCAAACGTCGTGCCCAACTTACCAGGCTTATCGCTGAGGAAAAGGGACGAATTGTTACTGAGATCCCGTCAACTGCCACTGCAGTTGTTAATACGGATCAAAAAGAGCTGGCTGATTTGCTGCCAAACGTTTCTGCACAGGTGGTATCTTTTGGCGAAAATAAAGATGCTGCCATCAGAATTATTAGCTCAATACCTAGCTTAAAAGGAACGGAGTTTGTATTCGAGGTTTCTGAAAAAGAACACCCACTCTTTATCAAGGACTATGCCCTGGCTGAGCATTACGGATATACCTTTGCCGCTGCGCTGGCAACTGCTGTGGCATTTGATGTTCCGATTAAGAAAGCTATTCGCAATATCGAGACGCATTTTACGGTTGAACCAGGCCGATCAACGCTCATCGAAGGAAAAAACGGCGTAACCATCTTGGACAGTAGCTATAATTCTTCAACCAAACCAACTGTTGAAATGCTCGAGATGCTCCCCAAGCTTGGTGCTAAACGCTGCATAGCACTCCTAGGAGATATCAGGGAAATAGGAAGTATGGCAGAAATCGAACACACAACGGTGGCAGAGGCAGCCGCTAGACACTGCCAAGCCGTGTTTTTGGTGGGACCACAAATGAAACAATATGGCTTACCAGTATTAGAACGGAAAAATATCCAAACCCAGTGGTTTGCGACTGCAGTTGAAGCTGCGGACTTCTTGGAAACGTTTTTACAACAGGGTGATATTTTACTGGTGAAGTCTTCACAGAATACGTTACTCTTGGAAATTGCAGTTGAGCAACTCATGTCACATCCAGAGCTAGCTGAAGAGTTATTATGCAGAAGAGGCGAGTACTGGAATATGCGCCGAAAAAAACTCATGTAGACGCAAAAAGCCCCACTCTCGAGTGGGGCTTTTCTTTAAGGGGTGCTAGGCATTATTTATGTTTTTGTTCCCAATTCAGGCGCCGCCGCGTGCGGTCAGCCGTTTTGTGGGACTGGGCAGTTTTCATCTTCGCCAGTTCTTGAGAAGAGGCTTGCCAGCGAACCGGCTTTCCATCTTCCCAGGTGATTTTTGCAACGACGTACTCGTCGCCGCGATAGGATGAAGTTACTTCAACCTCATCACCCTCATGAAGTGTTACAAGAGCTGTAACAAATTTCGTCCCAACTCCTTCCCCAAAGTCAGCCAAATACACTTCTGGCTCGACTTCTTCGTTTTCACGATAAATCTTAACTTCCAGCTTGCACATCGGCAAGCCAGAAGCATCGAAGATGATGGCAGTATTATTTCCCCCATCATCGCCTTTATTGACGATGGTGGGGAACCGGTTGGATAAATCGAAGGAGCCGGCCAAGATTCGGCCGTCCTTGTTGGCTTGTACAGGCCAACGAACATTTAAGAAACGCTTGCCAACTACAACTTTGCGTTGCGGATGGCTGCTGCGTTCATTTTTTTCTTCTTTGACTTCAAATCCAAAAACCAACTTTCCTGTGCGATCAAAACCGTAAAAGTTCATTTCAATTCTCCTTAAAGTAAATTCAAAAAGTCCAGCTTACTGCTGGACGACAGTAAAAAACAACACACAACCTACAGATATATAAGCTCTGTGTTGCTTTTTATGTAGCCAACAAGCCAAACGTTCATCTCTTATATGGAGAAACCTAATAACCCTGTTAAAGATCAGTTTGTTGTGGCCACTCTTGCTAACGTATAGTCAGGAGAGTGACTGACAACATAGTCAGTGCAAAAGTGGTTGGATATGTGCTATAATTTGGCCAGATAGCTTTCACCCTTGGCAAGTGACCTTTCTCTCAAGTAAGGAAGTAAGTATTCTCACAAAAAAGTGTCACGCACCTGCAAATGCAACCGCGTGGAACGAGGGTGGAACCGCCCGGCAGGGTCCCTACACGTATGATTAGTACTGTAGGGATTATTTATATCCCAAGGGGTAAAACCAGAAAGGGTTCTATGCCAAAGCAACCATCACTCGACACTATTGTAGCTCTCGCCAAACGCCGCGGGTTCGTCTATCCCACATCAAACATTTATGGTGGTCTCGCCAACTCATACGACTACGGTCCATTAGGTTCTGAGTTGCTCCGCAACATTAAGAATGCCTGGTGGGATACCTTTATTTCTCGCCGTGCAGATATGGTCGGTCTTGATTCACAAATCTTACTGCATCCTGACACCTGGGTTGCGTCTGGCCATGTGGGATCATTCAGTGATCCTCTAGTAGATGATGTAGTCACCAAAAAACGCTACCGCGCTGATCACTTAATTGAAGACTGGATAGCACGCCAGGTTAAAAATGGCAAAACTGAGTTTGAAAGTATGGTAGTCGAAGACCTTTCCGTAGAGGAAATGGGAGCTTTCATTACCGAAAACAAGATCTTGAGCCCTGATGGTAACGCCGTCACCGAGCCAAAAGCCTTTAACCTCCTGTTTGAAACCGCCATCGGTACTGTTGCCGACGACAAATCTAAGATCTACATGCGCGGAGAAACCGCCCAAGGAATCTTTACTAACTTCCGCAATATTTTAGACTCTACTCGAGTGCAGTTGCCGTTTGGTGTGGGTCAGATGGGTAAAAGCTTCCGCAATGAAATTACTACCGGTCAGTTTGTCTTCCGAACCCTCGAGTTCGAACAAGCAGAAATCGAGTACTTCTTCAACCCAAACCAAACCAAGTGGGAAGAGCTCCTTGAAGAGTGGAAGTTCGACATGCACACTTTTGTGACTGCTGTACTTGGTGTCCGAGAAGAGAACCTGCGATGGCGCCGTCACTCTGATGCCGAACGCAGCTTCTACAGTAAAGACACTTACGACCTCGACTACAACTTTAGTTTTGGTTGGAAGGAACTCTGGGGCATTGCCTACCGAACTGACTATGACCTCAAGCAACACATGGAACACTCAGGCCAATCACTTGAGTACAGAGATCCACATACGAACGAAGTTTTTATTCCTCATGTGATCGAGCCTGCGCTGGGTATTAACCGTGCTTTCTTGATGGTCTTAACCGATGCATATGAAGAAGATGCAGAGCGAAACCGTACGGTGCTTAAACTCAAACCATCCTTGGCTCCCTACAAGGCTGCTGTGTTCCCACTACTCAAGAACAAACCCGAACTCGTACACAAGGCAAAAGAAATCTACAACCAACTCTCAGCCAAGTTTACTATAACTTGGGACGAGCGGGGAAATATTGGTAAACGCTACCTGTATCAGGATGAAATTGGAACCCCAATGTGTATTACCGTTGACTTTGAATCTCTCGAAGATGAGAGTGTCACTGTACGTGACCGTGACACAACAGATCAAGTCCGAATCAAGATCGCCGATCTTGAAGCATACATTGCCTCCATGCTAGAGTAGAAGTTATCCTTCAAAAAAGGAAAGTACTAAGTACGAAAGAGTATTATGAAGAATAAAAAAGTTATTGCAGGTGTCGTAGCTGTCTTGGTGTTACTCGGTATCGGTGTCGGTGCCTACATGATGACCCGCAAACCTGCAGAAACAGCTACAGAGGAGCCAACAAAAAAGAAAACCACTATACGTAACTACAATGTCATCGACGTCGCAGAACGCCCATACATGCGCATCGTCCCTGTTGATAGCCGAAATGTTGTCATTGAAGTTGAAGAAGTTAAACTGGCTGCAGATGCTGCAGAGTACGAACTTGAGTACCAAACGGGTTCACTCCTCCAGGGTGCCTTTGGTGAGATTGACCTGATGAGCCTGCCTGCAGAAGATAAAATCTTGCTTGGCAGCTGTAGTGCAGGTGGATCATGTACCTATCACGAAGATGTGAAGGGGGGAGAACTCCGAGCTTTCTACACAGGAGACAACAACTATGACCTTAAGTCTGACTGGAAATACATTGAAAACAACGGCGAAACAGCCTTTGCTTCCAAAGATGCCTTTTTTCAGATTGATTCTGAAGATTTGGCTCGAAACAGCTTGCTGATTATCTACAACTCTCCAGGATACCCAGGCGAACTTGAAGGTAAGTTAGCTTCAGAAGTTTATTCTTTGACCAGTAATACAATTCTTTCAGGTGAAGCAGAACTCAGCATCCGTGCAAAACATGAAGGTGCACTCACCATCATGGGCTGGAATGGAACCGAGTGGACAAGCTTCGAGACCGCAGTGGATGGCAAAACTACCAGCGCAACTGTTGAGTTGATGGAAGCGTATGTTGTGGTGGGCAACTAATTCAATGGTGAAGTTACCATGAATGATATTACCTCAATTCATCTATCAAAGAATAATAATATCACCCGAAAATAAATTGGTCAGATGAAACAAGCAGTCTTAGAGTATAATCAACTATATCCAGATTATCCCGTTGAGATGGTTATATACTTAATATGAAAAAACCCGAAATTTACCCAATAGCTAAACTTGCCGACTTACTGTTAGTAATTAATAAAAGTGACGTAACTAAACTTGGAAATCCTAGAAAACAAGCTACTGTTAAGGCTATAAAAATTGACACTACTAAAAGAGTAATAAACGAACCACATCCACTAGAACTTCATCTCAAATTTAATCCTTGGGAAGAAATTGTTGATCAAAATGAGAGAAATGCCTATATGTCTATGCTTTTAAGACTTTTCTCCAAAGAAACAATGAGTAATATCGAATCACAACTGAAAAAATAAAGTTACAGTTAAGCTTGTTTTAATTCAGTACTTGGTCAAAATATTTTACTATAAAAAATTCCTTTTTTTGTTATTACATAGCCAATAAAAAATAGGTATAATTTTTTCTATGACAACAGAATTTCACGAATTCAAGAAGCTAATTGAGTCACACCCAGATAAACCTGACTACAAAATAGGTGATGACGATACACCGTATTCATTTGGCAAAAGTATACTCGCTAGAATGCTTCGACGCGCAATGAAAAAAACTCACCCAGAAGAAACTATTTCAGAGCCTTTAGGTGATGTAGATATAATGACACCCGCTACTACCGAGGGCCTTGAAATTAGAGAAGATTTCCCAGGTATTAGGTTTGAAACTGATGACCTTAAAATTAGAATTGGAGAAGATTTCCCAGATATTAAATTCCCTACATCAGAAGAGAAAAAATCCGATTTATATGCTCCTTTTGATTCCTACGATATAAGAGATATATTGACTAGACGCGAACCATATAGTTCTATTTCAACACCTGGTTTATATGCGGACTCCCCCGCAAGACTGATGGCGCTTGATATAGCAAGAACTAGGAGAGAAAAAGAGGAACTAGTAGAAGAAGCTGATAAAATTCCCTACATTGATGAATTTCCAAAATCATTAAGTGGACATGACATTCGTACACTGACAGAACAATTACAACACAAACTTACAAAGTCAGAATTAAAGGTAATTGCTCAATATATCGGGGCAGATCCTGAGTTGATTGTTTCTGAAACACACACGACAAGCATCTCATCGCAGATTGAATTTGCATCGCTGATTGAATTTGCAGAAGGCAATTCTCTTTTTGATAGGTTTTTATCAGCAGTGCAATACATCAAAAAAGATGAGGTCGATTTAGAATTTTACCACGAAATTTTCAAACTGAATGAAAAGCTTGCTGCCAAAGAAGAAGATTACCCAGAATCACTTGATGTTTTAAGTATAACAAAACTAACGAGAGTCATTTCAAGAAATATACATTCTGAATATGAAGCCAAAAGAATCGTTGCATTTATTGGAGCAGACTACGAAGAGGTGGAAGCGTCACACTACTCTACTGAAGCAAAAAACATAATTAGATATGCACAAGATCATGCAGTGATGCATAAGCTTCTGTCAGCTGTAATCTATTTCGCAAGTTACCGAAAAGAATATATCCCAGGTGACTTTAAGATTTTTACAAAAGAATCTTTAAAAAAGAGAGCTGCTGCTTTAGAAGCATCTCAAGATGTTTTTTATCCTACACTAGATCAAACTAGTTTTAACATTCTTCTTGAAGAGATTAAGGATGCATTTCTTGATGATGACATAATCAACTCATTATGCACCTTTCTTGATATTCCATACGTAAGTATTGAAGATCGAACTTATTCCAGAGAAATTGCAAATATTTTCAATCAAGTCCAAGAAAAAAAAGTGACACACAAATTTCTCTCAGCAATTAGCATTCTCTTTGATGGACTTGACTTGACATACTATACAAAAGAAGATATTGATAAAAGACGTAGATATATTGAAGAATCCGTAATAGCAATTACATTGCGTAGTGAGTATCCAAAATCAGTGAGCCAATTGTATCTTAATAACTTAGTTAGTGAGCTCTCTTGGAAAATTGAGAAAGAGGACTCAAAAGTTATCGCTGCCTATATTGGCGCTGACTACGACAGTCTAGAGGGCGATTTTACCCATCAAAAAATCACTAGTCTTATTGAGTATGCAAATGAACACTCACTACTAGATAAACTTCTTTCAGCCGTAGTGTACCTCGAAAAAGACCTCGATCTCACGCGATTCACCCAAGAATATATCGATAACAAACAAAAGGAGATGGAGGCAACAGCTAATAAATATCCAACTACTATTGACGCTTACTATGAAACTAGACTTCTTGAAGAAATCCAGTTTGAAATAACTGCAGCTGAACTTATGCAAATTTTAGATGCATTAGGTCTTAGTATGGAAGATGTCGAAGGCTATTATATAAGTGATAAAGTGCAGAATACACTTCGATTAGTCAAAGAAAAAGCACAGGTTAATAAATTTTTGTCAGCTGTTGAGGTGACAATTGATCATATTTCTTTATCAGAATTTACAATAGAAAGCATAGAAGCAGCAAAAAGGATTGTCCAAGAAAAAGCTGATAAAATTGTATTTAATGAGGATTTTCCTCAGAAACTGGATGAATTAACATACCACATCTTATACCCTCTTGTTCTTGAAAACATTTCTGAGGATGATATCAGGGTCATACTAGCATATATGAATATAGGTCCTGATGAGTTCAGTGATGTTAGCGCCATCAAAAAAGCAGGTAAACTTCTAAAATACTCACAAGAGCACTTTCTTACCAATAAATTCCTTTCCGCTTTTAGTTCTCTTAATCCTGATCTTGATTGTTCCCAATTTACCGAAAGCAATATTGAGAAACGTCAACAAAAGATGCTGGAATCCGTTAACGACTTCCCAGAAGATCTTGACCCAGAATTATTTGAAGAATTGAAGAAAAAAACCAAAAATGCTCTCTCTAAAAGTCAGATTGTCTTGATCAGCGCTTTTGTCGGTGTAGATTACTTTGAAATTGATGATTACTATGAGAGTGATATGGTTGAGCACCTGCTTGTTATTGCAAAAAAGAGGTTACAACTTAACAAGTTTATCGCAGCTGCAAAATTCGTCTTAAACGATGATGGTCTTGATTCTTTCTCAATTGCAGAAATTGAGAGAAGAAATCAAATAATCGTTGAAATGGCTGAACAAATTCAAATCAACGAAAGTATCCCGAATACATTTGACGACTACAGTTTTGTTTGCTTAAAGCAAATTATCTCAAATGAATCGTTTGCTTCTGTCGAAGTCAAACTACTCTCACACTACTTAAACATCGAATATGCATCTCTTGATGGAGATTTACACAATAAAGTTCATATAATGCTTGATTCAAGTCAGAATAACAATGCGATGCAAAAATTTGTTTCTGCTATCAAATATATCAAAGAGGAAATTGATATCACTGAATTCACGAGTAGTGCTGGTGAAGAAAGAAAAAGAAAAATAGAACAACTAAGCACCCAATTTCCTGAAAACTTAAATTCATCGGATACTGAAGTACTGATTGAAACTATTTATAGTGTTGTTAAGGAAAATCAGCAGATAAAAAAAATTTGCGGCCTGATTGGAATCAAATACTCGGATGTTTCTGGTCACTACCTTAATTCAACTATTAGCAAAGTAATAGAGCTTGCTGGAAAAAGATCCATCATCGATAAGTTGCTTGCAAGTATGAAGTACACTCATGATGATATTAATCTGTCGTACTTTACAAATGAGCAAGTTACTGAAAGACAAAAATCAATCGAAGAACGTGTTAACAACATTAAACTAATTGAAGATTTGCCCACAGACTTAAACGAAAGTGATCTAACAGATCTTCGACAAATGATGACTTTTGCCTTTAGCGTGGTTGAAAATAAGATTGTTGCTTCCTACTTGGGAATAGATTATGACAGCCTTTCCGGATATGACAGGGATGTAAAAACCAAAGAACTAATCACATATGCACAAGAACATCAAAAAATTCATATGTTCCTTTCGGCTGCACAATATCTTGGTACGACTTTTGATATAACGTATTTTTCGAAAGAAAGAATTGAAAAGCGAAAAAGAATGTTTTCTCTCAGAAGAGAAAGAAATGCAGAACAAGCCGAAGCCTTTGAAAAAGTTAAAGAAAAGGCTCTCTTTCAACTTATTGAAATAAAACGTAAATTCCCCGATGATGAGAAAGTAAACAAACTCGATATTAATAAATTATCCGATGTCACCATCGAATATATGGCTGATTGGGATAGTGTAAAAATGAACGTCGAAGCAAATCCTGATCTTGAGATCACTCTGCTTAAGAATATCCTCATTTACGAGCAAAGATTCTTAGAATCTATCGAAGAGCATGGAGACATAAGAACAATTCTTAGAAAAGAAGGGCTATCACTGATAGAATTCTTAGATGAGATTCAACGCTATACTGAAGTTTCTATGGACCAATCACAACTCTTTAGAGCCACAGATGTAAGCGTTCTCCTGAATCATATTCTTCCAAGAGACAAAAGATGGAAGAGCCAGTTTGAAACCCAAACTTCAGGAGGGTGTCTTTCTAATTCTTACAGAGCTGCTTTTGAACTAAGAACTTTTGGTTTTCCAGATGAAACAAGTTACAAACCTCAATCAAGAACTATTTATGGCTACTTTACCCCAGATAATAATGGCGTTTTAAACTCTGTGGGAAAAAATCCTCCCGAAAATACAGTCGTACAATATGGTCGTGCCGGCTGTAGAATTGCTAATGAGGCCAAAAAGAAGTCTACTTTCCTTTTTGGTGATAGTTTAAATAACGACCGACCGCCTTCTCCAGTTCAAAAACCTCATTACTTGTCTGCACTTAAAAAATACAATGTGATCAGATTTTGGGAGGCAACCAAGACTGACTTCTCAGTTCCATCACTGGTACCTGCACTCGATAGTTCGTATTCAGAAATTCAAATTCATGGAAGCTTAGATATGACTGACATTACCTCAATTCACTTATCACTAGGTAATGGTATAGCTGAGTATGAAATTTCTGAAATGAGAACAGCGGTTGATAGATATAATAGAGAAAACCCAGATCATACAGTAGAATTAGTTGTGTACTAGGAGAATAATGACCCAAGCTGAAATATACCCAATTGCAAAGTTAGCCGATCAAGTTTTAGTTATCAATAAACATGACGTTCCCAAACTCGGTACTGAGGAACAAGCCAAAGTTACAGCCATAAAAATTGACACTACTAAAAGAGTAATAAACGAACCACATCCACTAGAACTTCATCTCAAATTTAATCCTTGGGAAGAAATTCTTGATTTGAAAGAAAGAAACTCATATATTTCTATGCTACTTAGTCTTTTCTCAAAAAATGAAATTCTTGATATAGAAAAGCAATTATCCTTATAAATATCCTTATTTCATTTAATTAAAGAAGATTTTCAAGTACTTAACGACGTCCTCCCCGCAGTACGCTACGCTAGCTACGGTGTTTCCTTGGCAGCCACCATTCGTGAAGAACAATCTTCATTGCAGGCTGGAATGGAACCGAGTGGACAAGCTTCGAGACCGCAATGGATGGCAAAACTACCAGCACAACTGTTGAGTTGATGGACGCATATGTGGTTGTATCCAATTAATCAAAATACATAATACATTTAAAAAAGCTCTTCCTGCCTGAAGAGCTTTTTATGATAGACCACATTCACAATCTATGAGCATACACCAGATAACCATATTTTTTATGAAATGCTATGAATCACTGTTAGCAGGCAAGTATACTCTTCTGAAAATCTGCCTCTATTTGCTGAAGTAATTCAACAGTTAACCCAATTTTTTCGGATATGAACTCCAAGAATGTCCCCCGATAACCATCAGAATAAGCATCAGAGAATTGTTCAATCATGATATATATGCTTGAGAACTCCGCTGAAATATGATGACCCCGCAACGTTGAAAGCAGAGCTCTATCAAAAAAAGGAAGCAAATACTGTACAAAAAATCGAGAATACTGATACATCAGGTTATCAATTACCGGAGAGGTATCGTAATTCCAAAACGAAGATCTAATATCCATAAACGAAAAATTTGGATGTTTTAGTAAAAATGGTCTAAATCGCTCCGAAAAAGTACTAAATGACATACCTACACTTGTGGTATCCATTGCTTCAACTAAACCTTCAAAGAACCATAAATCATATTTCTGTGCATGTTTGCATAAACTTTCATTTTCATAATAGAAAAGTATGTCTTGATACGAATGTCGTAGTTCATGTCCTATTTCACGAATAAATGATCTCCCATCTACTTGTTTTCCAACAAACTCAGTGCCTGACAGTGCGGCGACTAAGTAATCGGCTTGACATACTACTGTTCCATCAAACCAGACATATATTCCCGCCCATTCTGGTGGAGGTGGATTTCCACGAATCCTATAAAAGGTATCTTTACTGCAAATACAAATTCTTGGTACGCCAAATACATCACACCTACCACAAGTTTCTGATTTTTGAACATATTTTCTTTCAATCCTAGTAAAAAACAATATAATAGCTCCCAGATAGTTTACAAGTGGTTCACCTTCATTCTGGATAAACTTATGCATCACTGGTGAGAGTGAAAAACTGTTTTTATCTAATAAAGTAGAAAGTCCAGATTCTTCAATATTTATGTGCGAAGTTCCACAAGTAAATGAAGGTCCAATAAAAATTTCTGCGTTTCCCAATTGAAAACGCTCAGACGACGACTGCTGTGATATTTGCTCCAAACGTCTCATAGCTATTTATTATATCATATTAGCTATTTGGCCTATGTTTTCGGGTCATCTTAGTGTTTACAAAATGCTTGGGGTGTAGCATACTTATTCTTGATAGTGGTAAAAAGTGGTAAACTGTCTGATAAGAAAATGTATATAGGTAAATATTATCACAGAGTTGAAGACAAAGGCAGAGTATCACTACCAAAGGCTTTTCGATCGAAAGCATCAGCCTGGATCATAACTCGAGGTCTTGATGGAGGATTATTCCTCTTTGAAGCAGAAAAATTCACTGCAGAACTCGAGAAACTAGAAGCCCGCTCGTTTACAAAAAAAACTCATCGTGACTTTATTCGTTTAATGACAAATGAAGCGCAAGAAGTGACTCCGGATGGAAATGGTCGAGTACAACTGCCCGAGTACTTGACTGATTTTGCCAAGATTCAAAAAGATGTTGTGGTAGTAGGAAGTTATTCGTACATAGAAATGTGGGATCGCAATACCTACCACACCTACCTAGATGAAATTGAATCACGTGCATCTCAAATAGCCGAAGAAATTGAAAACTAATATGCATATTTCAGTATTACTCCACGAAGCCATCGAATTCCTGAATGTCCAATCAGGAAGCTGGTATATCGACGGAACCTTTGGCCGAGGTGGGCACACTAAAGCAATCCTAAAAGCTGGTGGCAATGTCATTGCCTTCGACTGGGACCATGAGGCTATCGCCTATGGCAGGGAAACGTTTGCTCACGAAATAATCGATGGTCGGCTTATCCTCGTCCACGAAAGTTTCAGCAAAATTGAACAGTCTGTTCGAGCGCTACGGATTGAGACAGAAAAAGACCTCGAAATATCGGGGGCACTTTTTGATTTCGGAACCAGCACAGAACAACTCACTTCTGCAAACAGAGGTTTTAGTTTTGAAGGAGATGGCGAACTTGATATGCGCATGGACACTCGACTTGGAGTCATGGCAAAAGACATTTTGGCACTTATTCCAGAAAACCAATTAGCAGATCTCTTTAAAGATTTTGGTGGAGAAGAAGAATCAAAAGCAATCGCTAAAGCCGTCAAACAAGCTAAGACTCCTGTTTCTACAACCAAACAACTTGCTGACATTGTTGCCAAAGTTAAACGACATACACGTCCTGGAATTAACCCCGCAACGAAAGTATTTCAAGCGTTGCGCATAGCCGTAAATAGCGAACTCGATGAGATTAGCGATGCACTTCCCAGTGCATTCAGTGTTTTAAATCCAGCAGGAACACTCGTCTGCATATCTTTCCACGATGGGGAAGATAGACTTGTTAAACAACAGTTCAAAGCATTCGAAAAAAACAAACTTGCTGAAGTCTTAACACCAAAACCACTACAACCAACTGAAAAAGAAATAACCGAAAATTACCGGTCGCGCAGTGCCAAACTCCGAGCACTTAGAAAGCTATAATGAACAAGAAGGTAACCATCTATTACGCAGCGCTCGTCACACTCGTGGCACTCCAGGCTGTGATAACCATCGTTCAGGGAAGCTTAGTTGTAAACCACGGCAAAAAGGTTGCCCAAGTTGAATCTCAAATTCAGGAACTCCGCCAAGAAAAAAATCAACTTGCCAGCACCATTGCTCGAGAAAATGCACTTGTTTCGGTCACTTCATCATACTCACTTGATGGCTACCAACCAATTGCACATCCACTCGTCATTTCTGCCAGCTCTGCAGTTGCGTACACAGCACTGTAACTATCACGTTTTGAGCTCACTGCTTCACCGGGCACGTAGGGTGTGATACAACTGCCTAAGAAACGTATGGTCAAAGAACACCAACCAACTACTCAAGCATTTCGCGCTCGCATAGTATTTATCTGCATGTCTCTCGGCTTTTTGGCAGTAGTAGTTCGTCTTTTTTACTGGCAGGTACTTGAAGCACCAAAGCTCCAGGCTGCTGCAGACAATCAATACTCACGATCTACCTCCGTGGTTGGCAGCAGAGGATTAATTTTTTCTGCCGACAACTTCCCGCTTGTTGCGAACGAAACCGTCTACCGCCTTTTCGCTCAACCCAAAATCATTACCACTCCTCCTGAAGAACTGGCTACAACACTAGCATCACTCTTACAACCTGAGCTAACTGCTAGTACTGCGGCTGAGCTTTCCGAACAAACCGATGCCCTCAAAACTCATCTGGCAGAGAAACTCAGTCAAAAAGATCGCAACTGGATCTCACTGTTTCAGCCTGTCAGCCAAGAAACCAAAGATACCATTGAAAAACTCGAGCTTTTTGCAATCGGCTTTGATGAGTACGAACAGCGCTGGTACCCTGAGGCATCTATAGCTGCAACAGTCACCGGGTTTGTGGGCAAAAATGAAGATGGTGAAGACACGGGGTATTTTGGAATTGAGGGGGCACTGAATAAAGAACTTTCTGCGCGCAAGTCATTATCCACTGTCATTACTGATGCTTTAGGTCGAAAGTTGTTCGGAAGCAATGACAGCGAGACTGGAGTAATTAATGGTCGCTCGGTGACAACAACAATTCGCAGAGATGTACAGTACTTACTTTATACTTCCCTTGAAAACGCTCTAAAAAAGTATGGCGCAAAATCTGGCGAAATTATTGTTATGGATCCACATACCGGCAAAATTCTGGGTATGGCTACATTGCCAGCCTATGATCCTAAACACTTTTCAGATTACCCAGCTGAGCTATACAAAAACCCAAGTGTTGTATCAACCTATGAACCTGGTTCGACACTTAAAGTCTTAACTGTAGCTGCTGGTGTTGATGCAGGCAAAATTACTGCAGAAACCATATGTCCCGTTTGTGATAAACCCAGAGTCTTTGGAAAATACACTATTCGTACCTGGAACGATGTCTATAACCCCAACATCACCATAGAAGATGTACTCGCCAAATCAGATAACACTGCTATGATTTTCATTTCCGAATTACTTGGGGCAGATACGTTCGAGGACTACCTGCGAAAATTCAAGATTGGTGAAGAACTTCATATGGATGTACACGAAGATACTAAGACACCATTTCCTGCTAAATTCGGCCCTGTCGAGTTAGCTACTATCTCATTTGGCCAAGGAATTAGCACCACTAGCATGCAACTCATTCGTGCTATTGGCTCAATCGCAAATAAGGGTGAGATGATGCGCCCCTACATCATTGAGAAAGTTGAGGATGAATCTGGACAGGAAACACTAGTAGAACCAAAATCTGAAGGTCGTGTCGTCTCAGAAGATGCCGCACGACAGGTGGTAGACATGATGATTACCTCAGCCCATAGTGGTGAAGCTCAATGGACAGCTCGGGATGCCTACAGCGTCGCAGCAAAAACAGGAACCTCCCAGATACCTTCTCCAGACGGTGGATATGAAGAAGACAAAACCATCGCCAGTTTCATTGGGTTTGCACCTGCACACGAGCCAGCTTTTATTATGCTGGTAAAATTAGTTGAACCAAAATCCTCTCCATGGGCTGCTGAAACTGCTGCCCCCTTGTGGTACAGCATAGCTGATGATCTTCTGCTAATGCTTGATGTACCACCTAATCTCTATGAAAGTCGAAACGCGGAAGATGAAAATGAAACATCGGAAACAGAAGCGATAGTACCATAACAAACACAATCAGCTCTGGCGATGTAAGGTAAAAACTATATAATGAAACATATGATGAACACAGTCATACCTTTAGCACTGTACAAAATCAAACGTCCATATCACTTTCTTAAGACAGGACTCCTTAAAGGGTTACCTGGACAAATTAAGTATGGTTTCCCAGCTAGAAAACTAACTATCTTTACCATTACCGGTACCGACGGAAAAACAACTTCTTCCACCATTTTGTATCACGTTTTGAAAGCTCAGGGGTACAAAGTTGCACTGCTCACCACTGTCGCTGCCTATCTTGGGGATGAAGAAATTGATACAGGCTTCCATGTCACCTCACCACAACCTCAAGACTTACAACGATTTATGCACATGATGGTCAAAAAAGGCTACACTCATTTGGTGTTAGAAGTAACTTCACATGGTATGTATCAATATCGAACTTGGGGAGTAACCCCAACAATCGTTGGTCTCACCAACATTTCAGCCGAGCACCTTGATTATCATGTGACCTATGAAGAGTACCTAGCTGCAAAAGCAGAACTCCTGCGTAAAGGTGAGGTTGTAGTAATCAATGCCGATGACGTGTCTTTTCACCGCGTCAAAAAATACCTTTCAATTGAAACAACTGTGAAGCAGTACAGTGAAGATATGAAACTCCCCGGTAAAGTTGCTACAGCCATCAAAGAGCGCTTCCCAGAAAAATATAATCAACAAAATGCCCGCTTGGCATTTGTCATGGCAAAAGAAGCAGGTGTAAATGATAACCACTACTGCGAAGGAATTACAGATTTTCCTGGCATAGCAGGCAGAATGCAGTTTGTACCAACGAACAAACGATTTGAAGTTGTCGTTGACTTTGCCCACACACCACAAGGACTCGAAGCAACACTTTCTGCGCTGCGCGATCATATGAAAAAAAATAAGAAGAAAGGCCGCTTGATTGCCGTCTACGGAGCTGCTGGTCTTCGAGATCGAAGTAAACGACCTATCATGGGGACCATTGGTGTAGAACTCGCAGACATTGTCATTTTTACTGCTGAAGATCCTCGTACCGAAAACGTCTGGAGTATCATCCGGCAAATGAAAGAAAATCTCCAAGAGGGACACGATAAAATCATTTCTATACCTGACAGAGGAAAAGCCATTGCCTACGCAATCAAAGAGCTGGCAAAAACTGGTGATGTTGTTGCTATTTTGGGAAAAGGACATGAAAAAAGTATGTGTTTCGGAACAACAGAGTATCCATGGAGCGATCAAGAAGCAGCCTTAGAAAGCCTACGATAATATGAACAAACCTAAAGCCGTTGTCATGGGCGGAGGAACTGGCACGTTTACTGTTGTTTCTGCCTTAAAATATCTTAACTGGGATATTACAACTATTATCGCTGTTTCTGATTCTGGTGGATCTACTGGTCGTATTCGTGATGAGTTTGGCTTTCAGCCAGTTGGGGACTTGCGCCAATCTCTAGCAGCACTCGCCGACATCGATGGACAAGAGTGGATTCAAAACATACTGCTGTACCGATTTGAAAAGGGTACGGGCTTAAAGGGGCATAACCTTGGAAACCTGATCTTAACAGCCCTTCAAGACATGACTGGCAGTACCACCAAATCTCTCGAAATTGCAGAAAAAGTTTTCAACCTCACAGGAACCGTCATCCCTGTAACCGAAAATACTGTTGATCTCGAAATTCACTACTCGAATGGAAATGTTGTTGTTGGCGAACATATCCTTGATGAAAATCCTGAAGAACCCGTTGCCATTGATCACGTTGCGCTTACACCACAGTGTTCACTCAATCCAAAAGCTGTACAAGCACTTACGGAGGCAGATATTATCATTATCGGACCTGGTGATTTTTATGCCAGCATCATGGCTACCCTGGTTCTACCTGAGATCCCAGATCTGTTCAGAAATTCTACAGCCAAAAAAGTCTACATTGCCAATTTGATGACTCGGTTTACCCAAACGAACGGTATGACAACCTCGGATCATCTAAAAAAGATTGAGGCCGCACTCGGTACAGATGTTACCCACATTGTCATTAATAGTGATGAAATTCCTGCAGATGCACTGCAGTTATATGCTTCGGTGAAAGAATATCCTGTTGAAGATGATATGGGAGAAAACAACAAAGTTCTTCGCGCACCACTCATCAATACCAAAGTCCATCACAAAAAGAAACATGATAGAGCATATAGATCACTACTTCGCCACGACTATAAGAAACTGGCAGCGGTGCTCAAACAGATCATGGAATAACAGATATGACAGAACAACCTTTTCCGGTCTATCAATCCTTTTTCCTCGTTGGAATCAAAGGGGTGGCTATGACCTCTTTAGCACAAATTTTGGTTGATCTTGGTAAAACAGTATCAGGTTGTGACGTGGTCGATGAGTTTGTCACCCAGCCTCAGTTAGATGCTCTCAACATTACCTGTCTTCCTGGGTTCGAACACCACATTCCCAAAAATGTTGATTGCGTAGTGTACACCGCAGCACATAAGGGAGCCAAAAATCCTCTTGTTCAACAGGCTACAAAGTTAGGCATTCCAACCTACTCTCAAGCAGAAGCATTGGGCCATATCTATAACACAAAGAAGGGCATTGCTGTGTGTGGTGTTGGCGGGAAATCTACCACATCTGCTATGCTTACATGGATTTTATCAAAACTAGATCTTCATCCAAGTTATTCAGTTGGTGTTGGAGAAATTGTTAACCTGACTCGAACTGGCGTATGGGAACAAGACAGCGAATACTTCGTTGCTGAAGCTGATGAATACGTAACTAATCCCGAAGAAGTTGCACATGGAGCTCAACCTACGCCTCGGTTTTCATATCTCAAACCTTTCTGTACCATCTGTACAAACCTCGAGTATGACCACCCGGACGTATATAAAAATTTTGCAGAAACAAAAAAAGCCTATGCCAACTTTTTTAATCAAATCAAACCTGGCGGAGTATTGATTCTCAATGAAAAAGATGTTGCAGAAGTTACAACATATAGTGCAAGTGAAGTTCGAACATTCGGAGCAGTAGGCAATTGTGACTACCTGTATGACTATGATGAAAAAGGTTCAAAAAATGGTGTCACCAGGGCAACACTACTTGCAAACAACACTCGCTATAAAATCACCTTACAGGTACCTGGACGGTATAATGTCGAAAATGCCGTAGCCGCACTAGCTGCGTGTGACTCGCTCGGTATAGATTTGGAAAAATCAGTCGAAGCACTCAGCTCGTTTGCATCAACAAAACGTCGATTTGAACGCATAGAAACCAACCTCGACTTGATGGTTTTTGATGACTATGCCCATCATCCATCCGAAATTGAAGCAGTAATTCGCGCAACTAGAAACTGGTTTCCACATAAAGAAATTTTTGTAGCTTTTCAGCCACACACATACTCTAGAACAAAAGCATTGCTCGGCGATTTTGCTGCAGCACTATCACTCGCTCCAAACTTGATATTACTTGATATCTTTGCCTCAGCTCGTGAATCAGTTGATGAGAGCATCTCAAGCCGACTACTGGCTGATGAGATTACAGCCACTGGATTTACTGGTACAATTCCAGTGTTACCTGATTATCAAAGCCTAGCAAATAAAATAAAAGAGCTTCCCCATGGGAGCGTCGTGCTGACCCTAGGTGCAGGTGATATTTATAAGGCACTCGAACGCGTATGAATACACTCCGAGCCAAACTAGACGCTGAATTTCCAATGCTTACGTGGCAGTACAACGTGCCGTTGGCACCGTTTACCTACATGAAAATTGGTGGACCAGCAGAAGCATTCGTCACTGTTAGTGATCCGAGTATTTTTGGATCGCTTCAAAAATACTGTAATCAAAATGAGATTCCACTAACTATCTTAGGCGGTGCGAGCAACGTCATAGTCTCTGACAAAGGTGTAGCTGGAATTGTAGTTAGAATGGCTTTTGATGTAGTTGAAAAAAAAGAAACGACTAAAAATGGAGTGACAGTGGTACGAGCCGGAGCGGGCGCTAAAATGGCGCCGCTCGTGGCCAAGACGGTGTCCTGGGGCCTGACAGGGCTAGAATATTTTTTGGGCGTTCCTGGAACACTGGGCGGCGCCATATATAATAATGCTCACTATTTGCAGGACTTAATTGGTGAACATGTACTTGCGGTGCATGCAGTTTCTCCTAATGGAGATACTCGATGGATTCCAGCGGAAGAGTGTGAGTTTGCCTATGAACAGTCGCGCTTTCAAAAATCAAATGAAATTATCTTAGAAGTTAATTTCGGTCTCAAAGCTGGCAATCCACAAGAATCACAAGAAAAAATTACTCATGCAACTGAGTACCGAGCCAACACCCAACCTCTCGGCATCCCAAGTTCAGGCTGTATCTTCCAAAATGTTCCCAACACCGAAGCGCTGAGAAAAACCTTCCCTGACTTTGCACAGAAAGAATTTGTGCCAGGCGGCTACATTATTGATCAAGCGGGTCTCAAAAACACCCGCGTGGGTGGCATCCGTGTCAGTTCAAAGCATGCAGCATGGTTTGAAAATGATGGCACTGGTACCAGCCAAGATGTAAAAGAATTGATCAAACTAGTCAAAAGTACTGTTAAAGAAAAATATAAAATAGAATTACACGAAGAAGTTTTTTACTTAGAATAGTAAGTAATTAGAAAGAGAGTATGCCAAGTTTTTTTGTAACTGGTGGAACTCCACTCCACGGATCAGTACGTATCGGGGGAGCAAAAAATGCCTCATATAAGTTGATGATTGCTTCACTCTTGGCTTCCTCAGAATCCCGTCTACTTAATTTTTCCCGAATTTCAGATGTTGAACTAGTCAGTAAAATCATTCAGTACCTGGGCGGAAAAGTAAATCGAGCAGGGGAGCGAGCTATCTTTATTGACCCCAGCACACTTACTAACCACGTTATCGATAAAGAACACGGTGAACAAGGTCGATTTTCAACCATGTTTATCCCTCCACTCTTAGCTAAGTTTGGAAAAGCAGTTGTTCCAGCTCCAGGAGGAGACAAGATTGGCAAGCGTCCACTCGATAGACACTGGGATGGTCTTCGCGCCCTTGGTGCAGAAGTTGAATATAAAAACGGCATGTTCCATGCTACCTGTAAAAAACTGGTGGGAACTACCTATCGATTTACTAAGAACTCACACACAGGAACTGAAACGCTGATCATGGCCGCAGTACTGGCTGAAGGCACCACCATCCTTGAGAATGCAGCAGAGGAACCAGAAATTGATGACCTCATTTCTTTCCTCAATAAAATGGGAGCTCAGGTTCGACGCCGCACTCATCGAGTCATTGAAATTCGAGGAGTTGACTCGCTCGAAGGAGCTATTCATAGACTTCTGCCAGATCGTAACGAAGCAGTCAGCTATGCTTGTGCCGCCATTGCTACCAAGGGTGATGTAATTATCGAAAATGCTCGCCATGAACACTTAACAGCTTTTCTTGAGAAACTGGATGAAATTGGGGCAGGGTATGAGGTCGGCGATTATGGGATTCGTTTTTTCTATAAAGGCCCGCTCAAAGCTGCTGATATCACCACCGAAATTGAACCTGGCTTTATGACCGACTGGCAACCACTCTGGGCTACCCTGGCTACACAGTGTGAAGGCGAGAGTGTCATTCACGAAACAATTATGGCGAATCGTTTTCAATATGTTGAAGAGCTTAAACAAATGGGAGCTACCATCGAAAAATATAATCCAGAAGTTGCTCACCCAGAAAAAGTCTACAATTTTGACCTAGAAAATGATGGCCCAAAAAATAACCACGCTATCAAAATCCATGGCCCTGCAAAACTCAAAGCTGGAAAGTTTCGTATTAAAGATTTACGTCATGGCGCAACCCTTATCATGGCTGCTATGATAGCAGAAGGAACCTCAGAGATTTCTGGCATCGAACATGTCGACAGAGGGTATGAAGCCCTCGATGAACGTCTTCGTTCGATGGGAGCAAAAATTGAGCGAAAGTAACTAGAAAGATTATTCATGTCTGGAATGGCAATACCACTAAGCGTACTCCTACTCTCGTTTATCGTGACGAGCGTGCTTGTTGTGCCCTTTATTGACATCTTGTATAAACTCAAATTTCAAAGAGCTAAGCAGATTACTCGAGATGTGTTTGGTAAACTAACACCAATCTTTGACGCATTTCACAAAGATAAAGCTGGTGTGCCTGTTGGGGGAGGCCTCTTAGTTATAGCCGTTGTTTCTACACTCTTTGCTCTATTACTGCCAGCTCTCAAACATTTTGGTGTGGATATTACCAGCAATCACCGATCGGTTGTTGCCGAAGTCAATATTATTTTCTTTACTTTTCTGTCTTTTGGAATACTTGGATTGTATGATGACATCAAAAAGTTTTTTAAATTTTCGAGTGGCTTTTTCGGTTTAAGAATGAAACACAAATTGGTGCTCCAACTTATTTTGGCATTAATTGTGAGTTTGATGCTGTACTTTCAACTTGGGATCTCGTTTGTGCATATTCCATTTATTGGTACGTTCGAACTAGGTATGATGTACATTCCCTTTGCAATGTTCACCATTGTGGCGTTTGCAAATGCAGTTAACATTACTGACGGTCTCGATGGATTGGCATCTGGAGTGTTGATGATCTCACTCTTTGGATTGTGGTACCTTTCGGCATCAATTCTTGATGTCCCAACATCGCTATTTATCGCTTTACTCATTGGATCGTTGATTTCATTCTTGTATTTTAATGTCTTTCCAGCTCGTATTTTTATGGGAGACGTCGGCTCACTAGCCTTCGGGGCAACGTTAGCGGTCATTGGCTTACTACTTGGAAAAGTGATTGCCTTAGTAATTATCGGTGCCATATTTGTATTAGAAATCTTCAGCTCATTTGCCCAATTGATGTCAAAACGTTTTCTAAAAAGAAAACTTATCCCCGCTGCACCAATTCACTTGACATTGCAACGTCATGGATGGACCGAACCAAAAATTGTCCAGCGCGCATGGCTCGTCCAAATCATGTTAACCATCTTTGGCGTTTGGCTAGCCGTGTTATAAAGAGACACACCAATAATTATGAAAAAACGCCTGCCATTTCCAAAATGGATCTTGCTGTTGCTTATAGTACTGGGACTATCATTTTTAGGCACCTTGTTTGTTTTCGAGGCATCTACAGCAGAAAGTTTTTCGACCTTTGGAAGTCAGTACCACTTTTTGCATCAACACCTAATTGGCCTCGGGCTCGGCACACTTGCCCTGATCATCGGCTTTTGCGTTCCTCCAAAACTCTGGATTACATTTGGTCCACTTCTTTATGCTGGTGGGATACTGCTCTTACTACTCACCTTGCTTCCCGGTATAGGACTTGATTTAAATGGTGCTCAACGATGGATATCTCTTGGAGGGATCAGATTTCAATCTGTTGAGTTTTTAAAGTTCGGCCTCATCGCGTACTTTGCAGCATGGATGCAAAAACACCAAAAGATTGGCCCTTTTTTATTTCTGACTGCTATCCCTGCACTCCTTATCATTCTACAACCCGACCTAGGATCGCTCTTGCTAATAGGGGCCATTGCCATCTCAATGTTTTTTTTGGCGGGTGGCAGCATAAAACATTTCTTATTGTTAGGAGCTGTTGCGCTACCTTTAGTACTGGTTGCAATTGTAACTTCTCCTTACCGCATGGAACGTCTCACAACTTTTTTAAATCCAGAATCTGATCCCTTGGGAGCTAGTTTTCATATTCGACAAATTACTCTCGCTTTAGGAAGAGGTGGACTCTGGGGACAAGGCATCGGTAATTCTCATCAAAAATACTCATATATTCCCGAAGCCAGCACTGACTCCATTTTTGCCATAATTGCAGAAGAAGTTGGTTTTGTGGGAGCAGTAGCAATCATTACCTCGTTACTGTTCTTTTTGTACACCGGCTATCGATCTATTCAACAAGCAGATATTTCTGATTCTGAAAGACTCTTGGGTATGGGTATCTTATTTTGGATTGGGTTGCAGATTTTATTAAACCTCAGCGCTGTTGTCGCACTCATTCCGCTTACAGGTATGCCACTGCCATTTTTCTCCTATGGAAGATCAGCTCAGGTCATGATATTGTTTGCTTCAGGAATAGTAATACGTTTGGGAAGAAAGGTAGCTGCATGAAGATCCTGATTTCGGGAGGGCACCTTACACCAGCTCTCGCATTTATTGATTATGTTCGCGAACGCTCAACTGAGTATTCCTTTGTTTTTGTCGGCAGAATTTATTCACGAGCAACTACCAAACAAAAAGCCAAAGAAAAAGAAGCGATAAAAAAAAGAAACATCCCCTTTATTGCATTTGATTCTGGTAAACTTGGGGAAGGATCCTTCTTCGCTATTCCCTACTCACTTTTTAAAACACTTCAAGCGTTTTTTACGTCTGTGAGTATTTTTGCAAAAGAAAAACCTGACGCCTACCTTTCGTTTGGAAGCTACTTAAGCGTTCCACTTGCACTCGCCGCTTGGGTGATGCGAGTTCCTATTATTGTTCATGAACAAACAAGAAGTATTGGATTTGCCAATGGGTTAGTGAGTCGATTTGCGCGCTTAGTTGCGGTCACGTATCCCGAAACCGCTCGCATGGTCAAAAACAAACATGTTGCCATGACTGGTAATCCAATTCGAGCATCCATATTAAAAACATCAGACCAAAAACCAGAGTGGTTTTCTACTAAATCAAAAGATCAAATCTTGTTTATTGTTGGAGGTAGTCAAGGATCAGAAATTATCAACACCACCATAGCTCAGTGTTTACAACAACTGACCCGCAAGTATATTGTCATTCATCAATGTGGAAACAAGACCACACTACGTAACTACAAAAAAGAACTTGAGTACGAAAAGAAAAAGCTTTCACAAAATACCCAAGAGAAGTATTTCGTGCGTGAGTGGATTTCTGCTGAAGACTTGGCATGGGTCTACACACATGCCCATATAGCAATTTCTCGGGCCGGTGCAAACACTCTACAAGAATTAAGCCTCAGACACATTCCCACTATCTATATACCACTACCCTTCTCACACCAAAATGAGCAGTACCTCAATGCCAAAGCGCTTGCCGATACCAAACAAGCTGTACTCATTCCACAAAAAGATCTTTCTCCCGAAGTACTCCTAGCGGAAGTTGAGCACCTCGACAAAAAGCATAAAGCCTACAAGCGCGCTCTTGAACGAGAACAATCTGAGCAAGCTGCTGGCAGTCAAAAATTGTTTGAGGAACTTTCTCGTATCCTACCTTCATGAAAAAAAATCTAAGCCTACTCGTCTTGGTACTCATTGCGTTTGCAGTCGCCTCTTATGCAACGAGAGTATCCACTATTGTGTGCATTGTTGGTGAGCGAGAGTGCACTGAGTCAGAAAGAAATCAATTTGTGCCATTGGTTGGCAAATCACTGTTTTTTACTCGTTTCGACAATGAAATACCAGCTTTACTTACTGACCAAACGCTCATCTTCACTTCCCTCAAGAAACAACTTCCTGGAAGCATCTTCATCATTCTTCAGAAAGAGAAACCTGTCTATCTGTTACAAGATGAAGAGAGTACGGTCTGGACAGTCTACGAAAACGGTATGATCGTAGCAGCTTCTGCAATGGAACAAGGTGACACTACAGAAACACTTTTAATTACAACCCAACTCCCAATTGCATCAGTAACCGAAAACAGCACCATGCTGCCAAAGTATCACTCTGAATTAACCCAGTTCAGCTTTTCTCTTTACAAAAGCTCTCTTGAACTGCAAAATAGAAGATGGATAGATGCGAATACGCTAGAGCTAACCACTAAAGAGGACATTAATGTATTCATGCCTCTCGAAAACACCGCGCAACACGTACGAGAACTTGAGGCAGTACTCAACTCAAACGAAGCGCAAACACTACCAAAACCGCTTCGAGAAATCGACCTGCGTTATAAGTACCCAGTACTACGCACAGATGAGTAATTTTGGTATGCTAGTAACACATATATGCCACATAATAAAATTATAACTGGAATTGACGTTGGTACCGACAAATGTGTCACCCTCATCGCCTCGGTGAATAACGAAGGATCTCTCCAAGTAGTTGGTGTTTCTGTAGTGCCATCACGTGGCATGAGAAAAAGCCAAATAATTGATCTCGAAAAAGTACTCGAAACTATTACCGAAAGCCTAGATGGCGCAGAACGCATGGCTGGGCTTGAAGTTAAGTCGGCGTATGTCTCTGTTAGTGGAGCACATGTAAAATCACAAAATAGTACTGGGGTCGTGGCAGTCGCTACTCCAAATCAAGAAATTACTAATAATGATGTTGAACGAGTAATTGAGGCGGCTCGCGCAATTTCACTCTCATCGGATCGTGAAATTATTCATGTCATTCCCAAGGACTATAAGGTTGACTCTCAGGATGGTATCAAAGATCCAGTTGGCATGACTGGGGTCCGACTAGAATCTGAAGCTCACATCATTACTGGCATGTCGACAGCACTTCGTAACTTAGAAAAATGTATCGAAGACCTTGGTATCACCGTCAATGAGTTTGTGTTCTCAGGTATTTCAGCTGCAGGAGTTGTACTGTCAGAAACTGAAAAAGAATTGGGCGTTGCTTTGGTTGATATAGGCGCTGGTTCAACCTCGATTTGTGCCTACGTCGAAGGTTCACTGGAATATTCTGGATCGATTCCGATCGGGGCCCGTCACATCACCCAAGACATTGCGCTTGGTTGCCGCGTAAGTTTAGACACCGCCGAAAAAATTAAAGTTGATCTTTCGAATGAAAAAATGAAAACACTTACTCCACACGCAGGTGAATCAAAAGCAGATTTTAGCAAACGCAAGAAAAAAGCTGATACCATCAAACTATCTGAGTATGATAACTCAGATAGTGACGAAATTCTTTCTAAGAAGACCATTGCCGAAGGCATTATGCTCCCACGCATGCAAGAGATTTTTGGACTGGTTGGAGATGTTTTAAAAGATCAAGGACTCCTCAAAGACATTCCGGCCGGCGTCATTATTACTGGTGGTGGAGCACTCACTCTTCAGATTTCAGAGGTTGCCAAGCGTGAGCTGAACCTTCCTGCGAGAGTAGGGGAACCAACAAAATTAGATGGTTTGGTTAAAGATATTAACTCACCGTTGTATGCGACTGCCATTGGTTTGCTTCACTATGGCCTTCGCCATGGTCAAGTGGATACTGTTTCCAGTTTCTCAATTGGATCGGTCTTTAGTAGCTTCGGCTCAATTGGCAAATTGCCCAACAAAGTTGGCTCACTTATCAAATCACTCTTACCATAATTTCAGATTGCATTTTCTAGGTAGAATGGTACACTTTGATATACAAGCTTTTCTGTGATAGGCTCACACCAATACGATTTAAGAGTAGTCAGAAGGTTCGACAGTATGGCATTAGTTAAACCCAACAACACAACATTCGCAAAAATTAAAGTCATTGGTGTTGGCGGTGGCGGTGGTAACGCAGTCAACTCAATGATCACTTCTGGAAAGATAAACGGCGTCGAGTTTATCGCTGTTAACACTGACGCACAAGCCCTCTTAACTTCACAAGCAGAAACAAAACTGCAAATTGGCAATAACTTCACCAAAGGACTTGGCTCTGGTGCAGACCCCGATGTTGGTCAAACTGCAGCCCAAGAATCCTACGAAAAAATTAAAGACCTACTGTACGATACCGATATGGTGTTCATCACTGCCGGTATGGGTGGAGGAACCGGTACCGGCGCTTCACCAGTGATTGCTGAAATTGCTAAAGAAGCGGGTGCTTTGACTGTGGCAGTAGTTACAAAGCCGTTTGCTTTCGAAGGTGTCCGTCGCATGCACACCGCCGAAGAAGGTATTGCCGGTCTCAAAGACGCCGTCGACACCCTCATTGTTATTCCTAACCAACGTCTTATGGACGTGGTCGATAAGAAAATGACCCTACTTGATGCGTTCAAGCTGGCTGATAACGTGCTCGGCCAAGGTGTACAGGGTATCTCAGATTTGATTACGGTTCCTGGACTCATTAACGTCGACTTTGCTGACGTAAAGACTATTATGACCGAATCAGGCTCCGCTCTGATGGGTATTGGTGAAGCCAGCGGTGAGAACCGCGCTCAAACTGCCGCTCGCATGGCCATTGCCTCACCACTCCTTGAAGTCTCGATTGAAGGTGCCAATGGCATCCTTTACAACATCATTGGTGGCGAAGACATGACCATGACCGAAGTCTCTGACGCTTCAACCATCATTGCTAACGCGGCTGATCCTGATGCCAACATCATTTTTGGTGCCACCATCAACAAAGAAATGGGCAACAAAATTAAGATCAGCGTGATTGCTACCGGTTTTGATGACAAACAAATGGGCTTTGCTGCTTCCAACAAACCAATCTTCGGAGCTTATTCTTCTGACTCAAGAAGTCGCATTCGTCCACAACAAGAAGAGGAGAGTGAAACAGCCCAACCTAAAATCGATCGAGCACCTGACGGTTACACTCAACCAATGACTACCGCCCAAATTTCAAGCACTACTAATCCATTCGTACAATCAGATGCATTTGGTGACTCCCCAGCCGAAGATGAGGAAGAAAAGAAATCCGAACCAGTCGAACCACAAACCGATGATGATCTCTCGGATGAGTTCGAGATTCCTGCGTTTTTGAGACGTCGAAAATAATTATTTCAAGCAATTTCAACGTGTTAAATAAAAAAGTAAATCGGAGTTACTTCGGAGCAAAAAGAACTCAAGAAAAAATCATATTAATGAGATTGAAAGCATCTAGGGATTCATAAAAAACAAAATGCAAAATCTTCAAGAAATTAGAAACGACACATTTTATCAGTATCTGCATCAATTTGAATAGTGAATAACAATCAACTTTACCTTGTTTTATACTCAAAGAAAGTAGTATAGTAGTTCCTACTATGCATGAAAATATTAGCGAAGCACCTAGAGAGAAAACACAAGACACTAGGTTATCTATTGTGATAAGAAGAATTCTGAAGATTATTACCGGAAAAAGACAGACTCAAGAAGCAGAGGCTCAAACGCAGACCAACCTACATGAAGTTGCACTAAGGAAAGTTGCTGACCATAGAGCGCAGACCCAACAAATGATAGATGAGGCAAAAGAAAAAAGACATAGAGAAATCGCTGCAAGGGTTCCTGATACTGCTGCAATCAGTGCAGCCTTGACAGAGAATGAGGATATTGTAGCTGAACTTTTTATTAGAGATATAGAAGATTTTGAGCTTAAAGTAACTCCAAGACCAGATGGTTTTTTGGGATATTTCCAGACTGCTCAGAGTACTGGTCCCAATTGGAATGGGGAAATGGTTTCGGTAGTCGATATAGCTGGTAATGAGTATGATTGTGAAGAATTTATCGAATCGGTCGCACTTGGTATTTACCCACCCCTTATAAGAAGGGAGTCGAATAGAGCATTACTGGATGATGTGGCACAATCTTTGGGAATCAGAGAGGTTCGTGCTGTAACCTGGCCTCGAGATGCAACGTTCTATAAAGCAGAAAAAATCACTAATGGGATAAATTCGATGCTTGAAATGATCACCTCAAAGAGTGGTATGATTTTGGCCATTGCTCTAACAGAGGATATTAATGGAACTAACGTGGTATATACAGAACCTATGATTACAAAGACAACCAAGGTATACAACTTTACAACCAATACATTTTCGCAGCATACAATAACGACTACTCCCGTTACGTTTGGTTACAAAACCGATACGCAAGAAAAAATGATTAGTGATCTACCCAAAGATACAGTCCTGGCCGCCATTAGAGATGCACGTGCTAGGATTTCCTGCGGTAGATACTAGAGCGTTATTAGGTGAATCCTAATTAAGGTAGTTTCAACACACTCTCGAATTTTTACTATATAATTTGCAAAGCATGTATCAAAATAACTAAAGATCTTCTGTTTTTTCTGATATTTTGGTAACTGAGTCATATCTTTTAAGAAAGCTATACCAGCCTGATGAGAAATATAAATAATTTATGTGACAAAGATCTCAATGTATGTACCAGACATACTCTTGGTACAATGAAAGCCTTCAGGGGTCAAATTGATTTGTATTGCAGAAAATGCAAGAAGTTAGATCATTGCTAGCCTACTTATGTGTCTAAAATAAGTTTTACTTTTTTTTGATGACACTAATAAAAAAGTCCAGTTTCCCATGTCTTTAGATGGAGTAAATATGCAATTGCAGGCGACATGATTGCTCCAAATATGATCATGTTCGAATCAGCTGACAATCAAATCATTCCAACTGAAATTCCAGAAGAACATACTAAAGCCTTTGTTAAAGGCATAACCTGGACAAACTAGCGTTCAATCAATTACTACTAATCGAGGTTGACACTATACTATATAATAACTGAGATAACTACCTGCGTCCCATGTTGATCATCGCTCAACAATTTTGCCCCTTGGGTCAAACCAAAAGCAAAAACGCAGACTGAAGAACCGCTTGTGCAGCTCACAAGCACACTAGACCAGTCCGGGTAAGCCCGTAACAGCAGGAACCGAGAAAAAGAAGAGGTGGTACCGTTACTACTGAAAAAGTAGAGAACCCTCTCAAGTTCGCGAAGTATCGCGGACCTGAGAGGGTTCTTTTTGTAACTACAACACAGAAAGAGCAAAGGAAAAAACCATGCCAAAACAACACACTCTACCGACCCAACCCAACTTCCCCCAAATGGAAGAGGATGTTCTTGCGTACTGGCAAGACACTCAAGCATTCGAAAAATCAGTTGAGATGCGTCCTAATGATAAAGCTTACGTTTTTTATGATGGGCCTCCTTTTGCAACTGGTCTCCCTCACTATGGACACTTGTTGGGTTCAACTTCAAAAGACGTCATTCCACGATACTGGACCATGAAGGGCTACCGGGTTGAGCGTGTTTGGGGCTGGGACTGCCATGGGCTGCCAATTGAGAACATGATCGAGAAGAAACTCGACATCAAGGGCGGAAAAAAAGGAATCGAAGAGCTCGGTATCGACAAGTTCAATCAAGCTTGTGAGATGGAAGTGCTTCGTCTCGATACTGAGTGGGAAAAAATCATTGCTCGTCTCGGCCGCTGGGTCGACTTCAAAAACAACTACAAAACCATGGACGCTACCTTTATGGAATCGGTCTGGTGGGGTTTCAAACAGCTCTTTGATAAAGGGCTGATTTATGAAGGCCGAAAGGTGGTTATGTACTGTCCTCGCTGTAGTACACCACTTTCAAACTTCGAAATTGCCATGGATAACTCGTATGAAGATGTTTCAGATCACTCAGTCTATGTGAAATTCAAAGTTGTTGATGCTACTGACGAATACCTCGTCGCTTGGACAACCACTCCCTGGACTCTACCAGGGAACGTTGGTCTAGCCGTTGATACCGAAGCTGACTACGTTCAAGTTGAACAACATGGCCAAAAACTCTGGGCTGCTAAAGCACTTGCAGAAAAGGTTTTTATTGAAGACTACAAAGTACTTAAAACCGTTAAAGGCTCTGAGCTCATCGGCCTTCACTACGAGCCACTGTATGACTACGTCCAATCAGACAAACCAAATGCCTGGAGCGTCCTCGCTGCTGACTTTGTCAGTCTGGAAGATGGTACTGGAATTGTACATACCGCCGCCATTTTTGGTGAAGATGACTATGCATTGGCACTCGAAGCAGACTTGCCACTGGTTCCAACCCTAAATGATGAAGGTAAATTCCTTGATTTTGTGGAAATCGTCGCCGGAAAATTCTACAAGGGCGCCGAAAAAACTATCAATGCCGATCTCGAAGAACGTGGCCTAATGCATCGAGCAGAGAAGATCACTCACTCATATCCATTCTGTTACCGCTGTAACACTCCTTTGTACTACAACGCCGTCCCAGCCTGGTTTATAAATGTTCAAAAACTTAAAGATGACCTCATTGCACAAAACGAAAACATCAACTGGTTCCCAGAACATCTCAAGTACGGACGATTTGGAAAAGGTCTTGAAACTGCTCCAGATTGGAACATATCACGCTCACGTTACTGGGGAACCCCACTGCCCGTTTGGCGTAGCAAAGATGGTGACCAGCGAGTGATTGGCTCTGTTGCAGAGCTTAAAGAATGGGCTGTTGACAGCGACCGCGCTGCTCAAGTTGAAAACCTTCATCGCGAGTACCTCGATGACATCGAAGTCTGGGTTGATGACGACAAAACCATCAAAGGCACCCGTATCCCTGAAGTCTTCGACTGTTGGGTGGAATCTGGCTCGATGCCATTTGCTTCAAAACACTATCCATTCGAAAACAAAGAAGAGTTCGAGAGTACTTACCCAGCTCAGTTTGTGAGTGAGTACATCGCCCAAACTCGTGCGTGGTTCTACACCATGCATGTCATGTCGGTTGGTGTCTTTGGTAAGAATGCCGTGGAAAACACCCTCACCACTGGAACTATCCTCGCGGAAGACGGTACCAAAATGAGTAAATCAAAGAAAAACTACCCTGATCCAATGACTCTCATTAACGAGTATGGGGTTGATAGTCTGCGCTTGTACCTCATGAGTTCAACTGTGATGAAGTCAGAAAATCTCAACTTTAACGAACGGGAAGTTTCTGACATCCGCAAAAAAGTTTTTGTGATCTGGTATAACATGGTCTCATTCTTCAAGCTGTATGCAGGAGACGCAACTGTAAACCTTTCTGAAAAACTCAAACCAGAGGACATTATGGACCGTTGGATCATGAGCCGCTTGGCACATGTCACCAAAGAAGTTACCGAGTACATGGATGCCTACAACGTTGTTAAAGCCAGTCGAACCTTGATGAGCTTTGTTGACGAAGTCTCAACCTGGTACCTTCGCCGAAGCCGCGACCGTTTACGCACCAATCAAGAGTCGGTCAAAGTCTTTGGAATTGTCTTAGTTCGCTTAGCCCAGCTCTTTGCTCCGTTCACGCCGTTCTTCAGTGAGTGGCTGTATCAGCATTTGGTAACTGAAGACGAAAGTATACATCACACCGATTGGCCAACTGCAGACGAAAGTGCCATGGATGCTGAGCTTGAAGAAAGCATGGAAGCAGTCCGCAAGGTGGTTGCCGAAACCCATGCACAGCGCCGCGAAGCTGGCATTAAAGTGCGTCAGCCATTGCCTATGGTGACTGCATTCGTACAACTCCCCAAACCAGCGGATGATGTTCTCCAGGTCTTGCTTGATGAAGTTAATGTCAAAGACATTACTTGGAATCACAGCACAGAATCGCTTACAGTTAAACTCGAAACCGAGTTAACCGATCAACTCAAAGCAGAAGGTGAAGCCCGTGAACTGATGCGCTCAATCCAGCGTCTTCGTAAGAAAGCCAATCTTTCATTCGATACTGCTGCTGTTGTGACTGCTCCAGAGTGGCCAACTAACTGGCAAAGCGAAATCGAAGAAAAAACAAACGTTACCTTAGAAAAAGGTGGAGAACTTGCTCTCAAAGAGTAAAACATCTTGTTCTAGCTTGATTACCAGCAAGACAAAATGGTACAACAGGGACAATGCGATATTGGTTTCTTCCAGCACTACTAATTTTGCTTGGGCTCTTGAGCGTCTTAACACTCAGTAGTATTGCTCCGGCGCTAGCCTCAAGACAGCTGCTCTTTTTTGTAGTTGGAGGGGTAAGTTTTATCACCCTTTCCCGGCTATCCTGGAAACGAATTTTACAACTGAGTGTCTTTGGGTATGGTATTACGATCGCACTCCTCATACTCACACTAGCAATCTCTCTCCAAACCAGAAATACTGCCAGATGGATTGATGTTGGAGGACTCTTTGCTCTACAGGCTTCTCAGTTAGCAATCCCGCTTGTCGGCCTCTACATTAGTTCACTTATAGGTAAAACTAAGTACATTACTGTCAAAAACATGGTGTATTGGGCATTCTTGATAGCAGTACCTGCAGGGCTTATTTTGATTGAACCAGATCTCGGAACAACAATTGTATACCTAGCAAGCTTGGCCCCACTTGCGTTATTTTTACCCATTTCTGGTAAACAAATTCTCTCAATGCTTGGAATAGGGCTGGCAACTGTGGCGATTGCCTGGGTTTTTGTGTTTCAACCTTACCAAAAACAGCGAATTACTAGTTTTATCGACCCAACTGCAGATCTTACTGGAGCAAGTTATAACGCTAACCAATCAATGATTGCAGTAGGATCAGGGCAATTTTGGGGTAGGGGACTCGGACAAGGCGTGCAATCTCATCTGCGTTTTTTACCAGAGCGTCAAACTGACTTCATTTTTTCCTCAATAGCTGAAGAATTCGGCTTTGTAGGTTCTATGCTCGTCATCTCTTTATACTTAGGCTTGGTATTATTTTTACTTCACACTGCTCGAACAACAAAAGAAAAAACTGTAGTGTATTTCGTGTATGTGGTCACCGCACAAATTTTGTTGCAATCTTTTGTGAACATGGGTATGAATATGGGATTGCTACCAATCACAGGCATTACGTTACCACTACTGTCATATGGAGGCAGCTCGGTTATCACTGTTTCTGCTACTCTAGGACTTCTACAGGCGGATATAAGGACCCAGAGAAAAGAATTGACACTGCACGTTTCATAACTTTGTGCTATAATTCTATGTTCTAAGAGCAAAATATATAAACTAAGAAAGTTCATCAAGTATGTCATACGCAATCATTCAAATCGGTGGTAAACAATACAAGGTTAGCGAAGGAGACAAGATCACCATAGCTCGCCTGGATACTGAAGAAGGTAAAACCCTTAAAGTTACCGACGTTCTTCTTGCATCAGATGGCAAAGAAGTCAAAATTGGCGAACCTTTAGTTGCAGGTGCTGAAGTTACTCTTAAGGTAACAGAGCACAACCGTGCACCTAAGATTCGTGTGGCAAAATACAAGTCAAAATCTAAATACCGCAAGGTCCAAGGACACAAGCAACCTCAGACTTTAGTCGAGGTCACAAAAATCAAAGCGTAATTCGCATTTGGTTTGTAGACGTTATGACCTCACCAGGTCGCAAGGGGACGAACCCACTATCGGTTGTCTAACAAACTATGAATATCTATCATTTTCTTTTTGGTAACACTCCAGAATTTTCTCTCGCTGAACTCAGGGCTGTTGCGCGTAGTACTATTCGCATTATTCATACCCATGAGTTGATCGGAACTGCTGAACTTGCTTCAGACGATCAGGCCATTGCACTCCTTAATCAGCTTGGTGGCACAGTCAAAGTTATTCGCGAACTTGACCTTCTCGAAAAACCAAGCAACGAAGACATCATTGAAATAGCTACCAAAGCACTCATTCGTGAGACAGAAAAAGACAAAGTTGTGTATGGTCTTGCCGAAATTGGCCGAGATCACCTGCCTGTTTTTGATGCAATCAGTATTAAAAATCACCTCAAAAACCTTGGATACAAAGTTCAGTTGAAAGACGGTCCTCGTGGAGGTGTTCCTTCTGCGCTCTTACTTCATAAATCATTTGTACAAGAAATTTGTTTAATTGGTACTAACTCTGGCACGATTATTGGTAAAACAGTAGCTGTCCAAAACATTGATGCCTGGACAGAAGTTGACCGCGAAAAACCCTACGCAGACCGAATAAAAGGTATGCTTCCACCAAAAGTTGCACGAATGATGCTCAATTGGGGGCTTGAGTCATTCGACATCGATTCACAACCAGTGATCTATGATCCGTTCTGTGGATCTGGAACCGTGTTACTCGAAGCTCTTGCTGTTGGTAAAACAAATCTGGTCGGTTCTGATCTTGATCCAGTTGCTACAAAAGGTACGAAAACTAATATAGCCTGGTATTCTGATGTGCTTACTATGTCAGTAACTCCTGAAGTTATGACTGGCGAGGTCAGCAAAGTTACTCCAACAAAAAAAATTGATCTTATTGTAACCGAGCCATTCCTCGGAAAGCCTCGACCAAATCCCGCCAAAGTCCCATACATTTTTAAAGGGCTTGAACGACTCTATAAAGGGGCATTCAAACACTGGACACAAGTTTTAGCAGACAAAGCTACCATTGTGATTGTCATGCCAACAGTTACTATCGAAGATAAAAGTGGTAAAAAACACACCTTCTCAATGAAAAAATTCATTGACAGCTTGGGGAATTTGGGGTACACTACCAGTTCTGAACCGATTGAATACAGTCGTTCACAAGCTATTGTTCGAAGAACAATCTATAAATTAGAATATAACAAGCGAAGTTAATCAAAAACTAAATAAAGGCCCGTATGTCACACGTTAAAGCATCTGGTAAAGTTAATCAACACAAACAAGGTAAGCGTCACGGAAAGCGTCTTGGTGTTAAGAAATTTGGTGGAGAGTCCGTCATTTCTGGAAACATCATTCTCCGCCAACGTGGTGCTAAATATAAAGCTGGTAAAGGCGTTGGAATGGGGAAAGACCACACCATCTTTGCTATGATCGACGGAGCAGTTGCATTTAGCAAGCGCTTTGGTAAAACTGTTGTTAATGTTGTTTCAAAATAAGTAACACCAAAAGAATTGAATTCAGGAGGCTGGCGCAACGCGCCAGCCTTTTTGATGCTTTTCCTCTGGAAAAAACCCGGATCAATTGCTATACTTTGCTCACATGACAGATCAACTAATTAAAGAACTTTCTATCGAATTATTACAACCCAATCCCTTCCAACCCAGAGATCTCAACCTGATCAAAACTGAAGATCTTGATGAGTTGACTGCCTCTATCAAAGAGCACGGTGTGCTCGAGCCACTCGTTGTTACTCAGACACCAGCTGGCTACCAAATCATTGCAGGAGAGCGTCGATGGCGGGCTTCACAGCAAGCAGGACTCAAAACTGTCCCAGTGATTACCAAAAAGGTCACTCCTAAACAGATGCTAGAAATGGCTATTGTCGAGAATGTCCAACGCATCGATTTAGGTCCGATCGAACGTGCACAGGCATTTCAACAACTAAAACGTAATTTTAATTATACTGATACACAAGTTGCTGAAAAAGTCTCTAAATCACTTGCATACGTAGTTAACTCACTTAAGCTTTTAAAACTTCCTGACGCTATTAAAGATGGACTTTTAGGTGGGTTGATTGACGAGGGACATGCTCGAGCAATCAGTGGCATTAAGGATCCGCATAAAATGGTGCAAGTCTATAAAAAAATTCTTAAGACCAATGCATCAGTTCGCCAGGCAGAGCAGTTGGCTAGGTTAGCTAAAGAAGAGATTGGGCAAAGAAGCACCAACCTGCACCGTTCCGCAAAATCTGTGTCACAAATGCTTGAAGAAATGAAAGTTTGGGAAAAGCGACTCAAACGGGTACTCAAATCAAAATCAACAGTCAAACTTCAACGATCTCTACGCCAAACCAAAATTACCATTACACTCAAAGGTGATGCCCAAAAGACTGAAAAAGATCTTGCTCGCATCATGGAACTCACTACCGGCAAGCAAGACGAGTAGCCCTTCACATTTTTCAAAGAAAAAATTAGTGGCGATAGGTTTCAATAGTGCCTGCTTTTTCGAGTGGCCAATAGCGGAAAAAAGCTTTTCCAACAATATCACTCTTACTAATAGGACCCCAAGCTCTTGAGTCTGAAGAGTAAGGACGATTATCACCAGAGACAAAGTATTCGTCCGGACCGAGCGTTACCACACGATCCTTAGTAAACATACCGGGAAGAATTTCGAAATCTGCTGGGATGTATGGCTCGTCAAGCATACTTCCGTTAACCCAAATTGCATTTTCTTTAACTTCAATACTATCACCAGGGACACCAAGAACTCGCTTAATAAAGTCACATCCAGTGCCTTCGGGACAGTGCGCAGCTTCTGGGGCATGAAAAACCACCACATCTCCACGCTCTGGATCACCCATCTTGTAACTCACCTTGTCGGTTAAAACATACTCACCACTTTGAAAGTTTGGTACCATTGACTGACCATTGACCTGGTGAGGCTGCATGAAAAAGAGGTACACAACCAAAAATATTGATAACCCGATGACAACAGTTTCGACCATGTCAAGAAAAAAACTGGAAAGTGATTTAAGAGGATTCATAACGATTTAATTATTACCTCAATCAAAGTATATTTCAAGGACAAAGTGTCTTTTCCGAAAGAAATCGGTATAATGGAAGTTGTGGGATATACAAAAAACGCAATCTCTGGTTTTAGTTGGCAAACAATTCTCAAAGTACTACAAAGTGCTTTGGTTGTGTTGAAAATTTCCATCTTAGCGCGCTTACTTTCTCCCACTGACTTCGGAACCTTCTCACTTATCACTATCGCCCTTGGCATCGTTGAAGCCTTTACCCAAACTGGCGTTAACTTCACTATTTTACAATCAAAACGATCGATTACGTACTTTGTTGACACTGCCTGGGTCATTGCCATCATTCGGGGCTTCATCATTGGTATTTTTATGGTTCTGCTTGGGTTAGGCATGGGAGTCTTTTACACTATGCCAGATTTACCTTTCTACATTGCCATAGCAGCACTGGTTCCTATTATCAAAGGCTTTATTAACCCAAGTATTATCTCTCTCCACAAAAACTTAGAATTCTTCAAGGACAGTGGCTATCGACTCTCTCTGACCGTCGTAGATGTCATATTAGCTATTCTCTTAGGATTATGGATGAGATCATTCTTTGCCCTAGTGCTTGCCATGATTGGTGCAGCAGTTTTTGAAGTTCTAATTTCCTTCATCTTTTTTGAAATTAAACCAAAGTTTAAGTACTTTGCCAGCAGAGCTAAAGCAATTTATGGCAATGCTAAGTGGCTGAGCCTCTCAGCACTGCTGTCATATGCCCATGAAAATGCCGATAACTTGGTACTCGGAAAAACGTTAGGTACCTATAATCTTGGTTTGTACCACAATGGCTATAGCATTGGTCACAAGGTAAACTTCGACATTACCAAATCTGCTTACCATGGCACACTGCCAATTTTCACCAAAATTGTCGATGATCAGGCGCGGCTGCGCCGCGCCTTCCTCCGCTCAAGTCTAGTCACACTCGGCATTGCAACTCTTGGCACCTTGCCGCTCATCATCTTTCCTCATCTTGTCGTTTCAATCTTATTAGGAGCAGAGTGGAGTGAAGTAGCAAGCTACTTACCTTTACTCGGAATAGCCGGACTCTTACAAGCTGTCACAATGCAAGGCACCTCGGTCCTCATGGCAGCAAAACGATTCACATACGTAAATCTGCAACTTGGAGTTGCAGTCATCATCATGATTCCACTTATTTACTTCTGGAGCATCGAAAACGGCATAGCTGGTGCTGCTGCAGCTCTGATTACCTCAAGAATTATTTCATTACCTATTATCGTATACGGTTTATATCAAAGCCTTTTTAAGAAGTCATGATGCTTCCCATCACTGCAATTATTCTGACAAATACAACTGATCATCTTGAAGAAGCTGTTCGTACGCTCTCTCATTTTAATGAACTCATTATCGTCACCAACTCTGTTTCTATCCAGAAAAAAAATCTGCCACATCCTCGTGCCAAAATCATTCCTGGCCCACACAGGCCCATCACCGATTTTTCGGCAGTAAGAAACGCAGCACTCAAGAATGCATCAAATGACTGGGTTTTCTTTTTAGATAGTGATGAAGAACTTCAACCGTTTGATGCAAACACCCTCATGCACCGCATCTCCAACTCCCAGGCAACTGCATACACCATCACTCGACAGGATGTCTTTCTGGGTAAAAAACTCAAATATGGCGAAGCTGGCAACCAACAAATCGTCAGACTCGTTCACAAAAAATTCAGTCAATTTACCGGCAGTATTCACGAAACAGCCACAACCCAAGGAAGCATTTCCGCCTCAGAACTCCATGTACTCCACTTTGCGCATAAAAACGTTAGCACCTTTCTTGCAGATGTCACCAAATATGCCACAGAAATTGGCACTCACAAGAACCAACCTCAGCACCGTACTCTCATAGAACTTGTAACCTATCCACCAGCAAAATTTATTTTTACTTTTATCATCAAACAAGGCTTTCGAGATGGTATACGCGGATTCGTGTACTCGGTGCTTATGAGCCTTCATTCACTCATTGTAAGAATATCAACCTATGAAACTGCAACAAAAAAATAGCGAGCGACTGCTACTCTGGATTTTGGTCGGAGCTTTGTCACTTGGACAACTTGGAAGATTTTCACTTTCTTCTGGTGTAACTCTCTATCCTCATGATATCTTGATCGTATTTTGGACTGGCTGGCTCTTGGCACTCAACAACTCCACGCTTTCAGCTGCTGCTTTCAAAACATACACTGCCACCAAGCACTGGCACCCATTCATTCTCATTGCTGCACTTACCACAGCACTTGCACTGACAACTACTTTTTCGCTCGTACCGCTCTTATATCTTGCTCGAGTTAGCGTGCATCTTACCTTTGCCTGGGCGCTGGCTCGGTTTTCAAAACTGACACCCAACCATTATTTGGTCGGCGGATTAGGTCTCGTTTCAATTACAGCACTCATCGGATTCCTTCAGCTTGTCTTCATACCAGACACTCGCTTTCTCTCTGTGCTCGGTTTTGATGATCATTACTACCGAATGATTGGCACCCAACTTGATCCCGCGTTTATGGGAGCACTCTTTCTCCTTGGCTTAGTGACCATCATTGCTGCGCGCCCCATTATCAAACATCGACTGCTTTCAGGAGGGTTGTTACTCCTTTTCACCCTAGGGGTTCTACTCACTTTTTCTCGAGCAAGTTATCTTGGCCTTATCATCTTCTGGATATATTGGCTAACGTCGCTAAAACTTCAAAAAACTATCTACCTCGGAATTTCCGTAACCGTAGCCATCTTAGCTACCTATGGGGTTCTTTCAGTTTCACACATAGGAGGTGAGGGTACCAAACTCTTACGAACCAGTAGTATTGCTGCCCGAGCTGCGACGGTCTCACACTCACTTCCGCAATCTGAGCAAGAACTCTTGATTGGCACTGGACTCTATACCTCTGCAATCAATGACTCTGAAACGCAGTTAAGAGTTACAGTTGTGCCAAATCAAGCCAGAGTAGATGACTCTCTTGTACTTTTCATCTTAACAGGAACAGGTCTGTGGGGTCTGATTGCGTTCGGCCACGCACTGGTTGTGACAGTTAAACAACTAAACAAAAAACACGCTCGTCTCACTCTCTTGCTCCTGGGCATACTGTTTGTAATTACCCAATTCAACAACACACTCCTCCAACCATTTGTCTTGGTGAGTAGCTTATTGGTATTTTTAGGACTCTCTAAGGAATATAGGTAACCTTTTTTTCGACACTCGTGCGATTGCCGGCTTTATCGACAGCTTCAATCAGAAGGATATTTTCACCCTCGGCTAGGAGCACTGATTGTCTAAAACCACCCTCACTATTTGGGAAGACTACCCGGCCATTGATGTAGACTTTAGCACCAGGATCGGTGGTACCTTCAACTGAAAAGTTTTGATTCTTTCTAGTTTCGACGGTCATACCATCCTCAATGTTTGAAACGTCCAACAAAGGATCGGTAGCATCCTGAATGGTAGTAAATGTTCTGCTTACTTCTGACTCATTGCCTGCTTCGTCCACAGAATAGGCAGCGATAGTGTTTTCACCCTCAATCAAATCAAGTTCAGCTTCAAACGTGCCATCTTCGGCGATGGTGAGCTCGTCGAATTTTTCACCATTCAAAACGAAAATGAGTTTGCTTTCTGGTTCTCCAAACCCAGAAACCGCAATTTGTGCGCTAAAAGTTGCCTCAACTGGGGCAGAAATAATTGGCACCTGTGGCGGAATCTTGTCCTCTTGCTCGAAGGGATTACTCGAATCTAAAAATGAGTTGAAACCATTAATAAAGATAGGAATAATGATAAACACAAAAACAAGCAACGTTACCACAGCAAAGCCCAATAATGCTACTGTCTGCCGAACCGCCTTCTGCTTTTCCTTACGAACTTTTCTTGAGGGAATTGGCTTTCGAGGTGTCATATGACTCCATTATAGCAAAGCTGACTGAGTAGCCAAGTAGAGCTTACCTCGGGTGCTAATAATTAGTGAGCCGAGAAGGGGATTCGAACCCCTGACCTACGGTTTACGATACCGCCGCTCTACCAGCTGAGCTATCCCGGCACTTGGAACAGACTTATTATAAATGGAATTGCAGAAAAAAAAAGCTGACTTCAGGTCTTGGCTTGCCACAGATAATCCTATAGTGTATAATTCAAGTATCTTTAACAGCTGTCGAAATTCAAATATTCCAAATACAGTCCAAGGAGGATCTCGCATATGGAATTGAAAAATGGTGAAAATCAAGTATTTCTAGAAATTGGCCCCGATCTGATTTACTCAGCGGTTCCGGTTGAGTTTACAAGCACCTCTCGGCCTTTCCCATTTTGGAAGAAATATATTACCAAGGAAGTTGTGTTCTGCCGTCGCTACTGCCAACCGATTTTTCTGGTTAATGCAGTGATGGCCTATCAGCTGCGCGAACTGCTTACGCCGCTGTTTACAAAAAACTGCAACCTGCACCTTCCTGGAACTATCGGGCAATCTTTTGTAATCGGGACTGCTAGATGGAACCATGCTGTATATGATGTACACATCACTTTCAAGGGCTTTAATCCCGAACAACCAAAAGAAAGAGCTGCTTGCTATGCTGTGTATCAAGTTCACTTCGACCAGCATTAATGACAGAATTTGTTAATGACGTCCTCTCCGCAGTACGCTACGCTGACTACGGAGTTTCCTCGGCTCCGCAACTCATGAAAACAAGTTTTCATGCTAACAGCATATCACTCTCCGAGTGATATGCCATTCTCTCCGCACAGCTCAGGCTTATCCGCTCCGCGGCTAACCCTCGTTCATAGCTGTGCAGAGTTTTCTGCAAAGGAAGTCAGGACCACGCCCATAGGACGTGGCTTGACTGAGCCCTATAAGGGCTTGTTACTTCCAGCACCTAAATGATGCTATCTCTGTGGACTGATTTCTTAGCTACCCTTAAAAGGGTCTTCATATTCTTTTGTTGTTAACTTGTCTGTTATCAAATCTGCTTTCTCTTGTTCACGGATGTATTTTCTGATTGTTTTTTCATTCAATCCCACTGTTGATACATAATATCCTGTTGCCCAAAAGTTCCTTCTTCCGTACTTATATTTTAAGTTTGTATGCCGATCAAATATCATCATGGCACTTTTGCCTTTCAAATACCCCATTATGCTAGACACACTATATTTTGGTGGTATTGATAAGAGTACATGCACATGATCTGGCATCATGTGTCCCTCCACTATTTTTATCCCTTTCCATTTGCATAGATCTACTATTATTTCTTGTAGATCTTTTCTTAACCTGCAGTATATTGCTTTTCTCCGATACTTTGGTGTAAATACTATGTGATATTTACACATCCACTTGGTGTGTGCTAGACTTTCTGCCATACTAAATTAAACCGCCTTTCTACGGATTGTTTGTACCAAAACTAATCCTATCAAATAGAAAGGTGGTTTCTCTTATCTAAAGATTTCTTCGTGCTAAAGCACTCTTATTTCCACCCGCATAGCGGGTGGTTTTCTGTTTTTCTGGCACTTCCGTGCCAGATTCAACTCACTGAAGTGGTGAAATTAAGAAATGCCAGGCCTCGCGCCTGGCATTTTGCCTAGTTTTCATCGAGTAGGCCTGATTGACAAAACAACAATTATATCCCATAATATAAATGATTTGAATTACTAATAAAACAGTGGTTCAGATCAAGCAAATTAAAATTTCGAATAAAAACATGAGGAGCAAAAGATCATGTTAAAGTTTCTTGCTTGGAAGTCGAATAGATTTCTTGTATACGCAGTAATTATTTCTGCC
Organism: Pseudomonadales bacterium; assembly: GCA_020632255.1. Lineage (GTDB taxonomy): Bacteria > Patescibacteriota > Microgenomatia > UBA1400 > PJMF01 > CG1-02-43-31. The sequence goes on along the minus strand of JACKFX010000001.1, from coordinate 200,471 downwards.
ATTGCGGCAGTATATAATTACTATCTGGGGGAGAATGTTTTAGACATCTGGGTCAAAACTCCTCCTGTTGTTACTGGTTTAGCACTTATCGCTGGATTCATTATTCCAGCCTTAATTGCTGTAGTGACCACCAAAAAGGGAATGCAAGTAGGTGAATCTGACCATCTTCACTTGTTGAAGATGGCTGTGTTTGAAGAACATATTATTCGGTTAGCTGCGATTATCACAATCAAAGCAGTCGTTAATATGGAAATTCAGACAGCAGAAAAAGGGTTGTTCATCTTAGTGATTGCGTTAGTCCAAATGGTCTGGTTTTTAGCCATTCATGACAAACGAAGCGTCTTTCACATGCTGTATTCTTTTATTTGGCTCACATTGGGCTGGTACGGTGGATTAGTTTCCGCTGTATTTAGTCACATTTGTGCTAACTTCATCTCACGATGGATTGTACAGGGTGACAACCAGTAACAAGTTTTATCGGAATTTACTATCAAACCCAGTCCTACGCGACTGGGTTTTTTTACAAAAAATGAAATGATAAGATATAGATTGATTTATCAATGTAATATATGTTTTGCGAACTAGAACGGAATTGTGTAGAACCACTATACAACTCACTTGAGAAAATTTTAAACGTGATGCCTAACTGGGTTAGTATTAATGAGATAGGGTATACACCAAGTTTTTCCTAGTTATATACCTAGCTTTTAATGGAACTAGTATAAATCTTATCACCTAATTACATGGTAAAATTACTATTGTGAAAAAACAAAAACAAAATATTACTTTGATGTACTTAATTACAGCTTTTGACTATAGCTGGTTTTGGGCTGCAATCTGGGTACTTTTTTATTTAAGATATACAAATTATGCAGGCATAGGATTACTAGAATCTGTAATGATCATTACTTCAGTAGTAGGAGAAATACCTACAGGAGCAATTGCTGATCTACTTGGAAAAAAGAAAACACTAATGCTTTCATTTCTGTTTGGGTTCTTAGGAAATATGTTAATGGGTTTAGCAAACTCATTTTTTATCCTTGCTTCAGGAGTGATGGTTGCAACAATTGGAGGAGTTTTAAGTTCAGGAACAAATGAAGCTTTGATCTATGATTCACTCCTGACCAACAAAGAAGAATCTAAATATGAAAAAGTTCTTGGTAATATTTCATCAATAAAAATGCTGACATTGGCTATTGCTAGCATTATAGGTGGATTCATGTACAAAATGAATCCTGGTTTACCTTTTATTGCCTTAGCCATTATGAAGTTACTTGCACTGATTGTTAGCTTTTGGCTTTCAGAACCACCAATAGATAGTTATGTTTTTTCATGGCAAAACTACATAAAACAAACAAAAGAGGGAATAAGAGAATTATTCAAAACTAATGAATTTCCCCGCGGCAGAGCCAGCGGGGTATCACGAGGGATGAGTCCAGTCAGTTAGGTGAGTAATTGGAGTTGTTGGGGTAAATTCATCGTCTTTCCTTGGTTGGCGACATATCGTTCAACTGCTTTCCAGTTCCCCCTCTCGCCAACCGTAGCCAGATAAAATCCATCACTCCAAAATTCCCCTCCCCATAATTCTTTTCGAAGGTGAGGAAATCGCGCAAACAGTTGCTTGGCAGTGATGCTTTTAAAGATTCGTACGACATCGCTTCCTGAGTATTTTGGGGCAAATGAGGCGAGTATATGGATATGATCTTGATCGGTACCAATCTTTTCAAATTCGATGTCGTACCGTTCACTGATTTCTTGCGCGATTTCCACTATCGCGAGCAGAATTTCATTGGTTAGCAAACTTTTTCGATACTTAACAGGAAAGACGATGTGGTAGTGCGTATCGTACGCGTTGTGGAAGGTCTTGACTGGACTCATCCCTCAATTGTCGCAGAAACCGAGGGTTTCCGCACCTTCCTACAAGGTTCCGCGCGGCAGAGCCGCGGGGAAATCAAGTTATATATCAATATAAAATAAAACTTGCGAACCCGACCGGGATCTACGACTCGCTACTATTTACTTCTACTTTGTGAAGCTCGCATGCATTAACCTGGTTCGTGACAGGTGTCACTCACCATGTGGCAGAACGTGGGGCTCAATTCAGGACTGAGATCAGCATAGTATAAAAAAAAGACCTAACGGTCTTTTTTCATACTATGGCGAACCCGACCGGAGTCGAACCGGCGATCTCTTCCGTGACAGGGAAGCATGTTAACCACTACACCACGGGTCCACGTAACGTCTGTTAACGAGAGCTAATTATACTGTATTTATTTTCAGTTGCCAAGGCCAAATGAGCCACATTTCTTGATAAACCTTTCGACAAACAAAAAATAGTGTAGAATAGGGATGAACAAGACATATCGTCAGAAAGGTACCTATGGAAATCTTAATCGCACTCGGAGTCATCGCACTTATTGTGGGCTTCTATGTTATCTCTGTCTATAACGGACTTCAAATTCTCAAAACTCAAATTACGGCCAGCATTCAAGAAATTGGAAATCAACTCAAACGTCAAGCCTCTCTGATTCCCAACTTGCAAACAGCTGTCAAAGGACACCTCAAGCAAGAAAAGGACGTCTACAAGATGCTCACAGATGCTCGAAAATCTGTTGAAACTGCTCAAGAAAGTGGAAAAGCAGCTGACATCGAAAATGCAGCCACAGAAATTGCCAACATCGTGCCAAAAATGCAAATTTTGGTTGAGAGCAATCCTGAACTAAAATCTGACCAAACTATCAGTAAGTTCATGATGGAACTCACCGACACTGCAGATAAACTCATGTATGCACGCCGAACTGTCATCGACTTAAGCCAAAATTATAACCAGAAATTAGTCACAATCCCTTCTAGTATTGTAGCCGGCCTCTTTGGCTTCAAGCCAGAAAAAGGACTTGAGACTCCAATGAGTGGTTCTCATGTTGAGGTTTCTTCTGCAGAGATGCAAGATCCTAAGGTCAACTTAGAATAAAGATACCGCATTGACTAAGTAACGAGACGCTATGACTCACTACCAGTTAATTTCGCAAAATAAGCAACGATCCCTCATTATCATGATACTGTTCGTGCTCTTTGTGGGAGCTGCTAGTTGGGTCATGGCAGAAGGCTTTGGCTATGATTTGAGTATTGTAGGTCTTGTACTCATTTTCTCGGGAATCACTTCATTTAGCTCGTACTGGTGGTCCGATAAACTCATCTTAAGTATTTCCGGTGCTCGTGAGGTCACGAGAGAAGAGTACTTTGATTTTTATACTATTGCAGAAAATCTCGCCCACAGTCGTCACTTGCCTGTTCCCAAACTGTATGTAATTGATGACACGGCCATGAATGCCTTTGCCACAGGTCGAGATCCCGAGCATGCAGTTATTTGCTGTACAACTGGCATTCTTGCCAGACTTGAACGGCCCGAACTTGAGGGTGTAATCGCTCACGAGTTATCTCACATTGAAAACTACGACATCAGATTAATGGCAGTTGTTACAGTTTTGGTCGGTTTTCTGGCATTATTTTCTGACATGTTGTTGCGATCTCGATTATATGGCAGAAAAGACCGAGACTCGAGTGGAGAAGGACAAGTTAGAGTTCTCTTGATGATTGCTGCAGTATTGATGGCAGCTCTTTCTCCGTTAATCGCCAAACTCATTCAGTTAGCTATTTCACGTAAGCGTGAATACCTTGCAGACGCAAATGGAGTAGCAATTACCAAAAATCCAGAAGGCTTGGCTCGCGCACTTGAAAAGCTTAGCATGGATACTGAGCCACTTGAAGCTGCCAATAAAGCCACGGCTCACCTGTATATTACCAATCCACTCAAAAATACCAACGTTTCGTTCGCAAAATTCTTTATGACACATCCGCCAATTCAAGAGAGAATTCAGATTCTTAGGAACATGGGAACAGGTGGATCACAACTCTAAAACTCTGTGGTATCATACGAACTAGAAATGAAATCTAGTAATCAACAAGACGAGCAACAAAGCTAATCCCAAGAGGGGGCGGTTGCTTGTATGTGTAACGAGTCCCCAGAGACTCGTTTTTATTTACATTGAGTTTTTTGTGAATAATGGAAAGGACCTATGAGCACGATCACACCACAACAGGTGAAACACATTGCTAACCTTGCAAACATTCCGGTGACCGAGGGCGAAGTCACTGATCTTGCTGACGCATTTGAAGAAACACTGGATGTCGTTGCCAATTTACAATCTGTCGACACCAGCAAAGTTGAACCAACACACCAAGTCACAGGCCTTGAAAATGTGCTACGCGAAGATGTTGTTGATGAAGCACACATGTTCACTCAAGCAGAGGCCCTCGCAAATGCCAAAGAAACCCATGAGGGGTTTATCGTTGTACCAATAATCATCGACCAGGAGTAACCATGTTAGAAACAAAAACTCTCAAAGAAGTGCTCGACCTGCTTGAGTCAGGAGAGATAACCCTGGCTGAAGTACACAAGGACCTACACACAGCCATTTCAGAAAAAAATGACTCTCTCAATGTTTATTTGACGGTAAACAACGCAGAAGCTTCACCAAGTACAGCTGCGCTCAAAGGCATTCCTATCGCTGTCAAAGACAACTACTGTACCAAAGGAATACGAACCACTGCTTCTTCCACAGTGCTAGATACGTTTATCCCACAGTATGACTCCACAGTTATAGCGAAATTAAAAGCAGCAGGTGGTTCAGTTTTGGGAAAAACCAACCTTGATGCTTGGGCACACGGATCTTCAACTGAAACTTCACAGTACGGGCGAACCCTCAACCCTCGAAATCCAGAGCATTTGCCTGGCGGATCGAGCGGTGGAAGCGCTGCAGCTGTGGCCGCAGATATGGCAATTGCTGCACTCGGAACTGAAACTGCGGGATCGATCCGCCAACCAGCTGCCTGGTGTGGCATTGTTGGCTTAAAGCCAACGTATGGCCGCTGCAGCCGCTATGGCGTCGTGCCAATGGCATCCTCAACCGACAGTCCAGGACCAATGACCAAGACAGTCGAAGACGCGGCCATTCTCTTAACTCACATCGCCGGCCATGACAAATACGATGGCACCACTGGTGACCAGCCAGTTCCTGACTTTACCAAAGCTATCGACAAACCAATCAAAGGCATGAAAATTGGCTATGTCTACCACGATATTGAAGGCCTCGAAGATGGCAACAAAATCCTAGCAGAACAACTCAAAACCTTCGAAAAACTTGGCGCCACAGTCGAAAAAGTAGACGCCCTCGATCCTCACTATGCTATTAGCGTATACACCGTGGTTCAGCGCGGAGAAGTGAGTAGCAATCTTGGTCGTTTTGACGGCATCCGCTACGGCAATGACCGCAGTCACTTTGGCGATGAAGCCAAACGACGAATTATGCTTGGAACGTATACACTCAGCAAAGGCTATGCCGATCAGTACTACAACACGGCACAGAAAGTCCGATCACTCTACATCAAAGACTACGAAGAACTCTTTAAAAAATTTGACGTCCTAGTGTCGTTAACATCACCAGGGTATGCCAAAAAAGTTGGCGCCACCGATGGCGCAGCCATGTTTGGTGAGCTCGAAGATATGCTCTTGGAGCCAAGCTCCCTCAGCGGCTTACCAGGAATTAACGTCCCATGCTACCGAGATGAAGAAACCAATCTCTTCCTCGGTATGAACATCGTCGCCCCAATGTGGCAAGAAGAAAAAATGATCCAAGTAGCTGACGCATTCGAAAAAGCTACCCCGTGGAATACCTGGAGAAACAGAAAGTAGGACCTATGACAGATTCAACACCAAAAACCAAGTACGAGCTTGTGTGTGGAATGGAAGTCCATGCCGAACTCAAAACCAAATCCAAGATGTTCTGTGGCTGTAAGAATGATCCATTCGGAGCAGAAAAACCAAACATCTATACCTGTCCAACCTGTTTAGGTATGCCAGGTGGTTTGCCAGTGGCCAATAAAACTGCAATTGAGTGGACCATTAAACTTGGGCTCGCGCTTGGCTGTAAGATTAATCTCTTTTCTAAGTTTGATCGTAAAAACTACTTCTACCCTGACTTGCCAAAGGCCTATCAGATTAGCCAGTATGACATTCCCTTCTGTTATGAGGGTGTGGTCGAAACTTCTGAAGGACCGGTGCGCATCACCCGCATTCACCTCGAAGAAGACACTGGAAAGCTTCAGCACAAAACCGTTGATGGCAAAAAAGTCAGTTTGATTGACTACAACCGCAGTAGCGTGCCTTTGATTGAAATCGTCACCGAGCCAGACATCAAGTCAGCCAAGCAAGCCAAAGAGTACGGAAAGGCCTTGCGTCAGGTTATGCGCTACCTCGATATTGCCGACTGCGATATGGAGCAGGGGGGCATGCGTCTGGAAGCCAACATATCAATTCGTCCTGAAGGCCAAGAAGAACTTCCTGACTATAAAGTTGAAGTTAAAAACATCAACTCCTTCCGCTTTGTCGAACAGGCCATTGCCTACGAAATGGAACGCCATGATGAACTCTTAGAGGCCGGTGAAACCCCAGCCCAAGAAACCCGAGGCTGGAATCCAAACAAGAGTGAGACTTTCTCACAGCGCACCAAAGAAGACACCGAAGACTACCGCTACTTCCCAGATCCTGACTTGCCACCAATTCGCTTCACTCAGAAGCGGATCGATGAGTTAGCTGCAGAAATTCCTGAACTGCCAAAAGCTAAAGCAGCACGTTGGGAAAAAGAGTTCGGAATCGAAAGTAAGTATGCAGAGCAACTAACTGCCGAGCGCCCCTACGCCGAATGGCTCGAAACCGTCTTTGCAATCGCAGAAAAACCTAACGCCGTGGCTAATGCAATTGTCAACAAAAAGGTTACTGTTAGTGAAGGTGAAGATCCAACTGCTGTAGCAAAAAAAGTAGCCGACCTGAGCAAAACAGATGACGTTGACACCAGCGAACTTGTTGCAGCAATTACCAAAATCAAAGAAGCAAATGCCGACGCAGTAGAGAAATACCAAAATGGAGATACAAAAGTCGTTGGATTCTTTATTGGCCAAGTGATGCGTGTGCTTGGCAAAAAGGTTGATCCAAACGTACTGCGAACTACCCTCATGAAAGAACTCAAAAAATAGCAAACACACACCAAATGTTCTCTGGGTAAGTGTGCTATACTTTTTTGAGAATGAAGTATTCTAAACAAGTATCGACTGTTATTTTGTGGGTTGCTATTGGACTTCTTGCACTAGTCCTGATTAGTGCCACGCTGTTCAAATTTTGGAAACTAGATGTTTTTCCCTCAGGATTAAACTGGGATGAAGTTGCCTACTCTTATAATGCCTTCAGCTTACTCAAGACAGGAAAAGATGAGTGGGGAACAAGCTTTCCAATCTTTCTAAGATCCTTTGGTGATTTTAAACCTGCACTACTCAGCTATCTCCAAGTTCCATTTATTGCACTGTTTGGTCTGAATTCCTTTGCCTCACGTCTGCCAGTGGCAGTGATGGGTGCACTCAGTACCTTTTTTTGGTGGCTCATGCTTCGACAACTTGCACTCTTTGAGACATCAAAATACAAAACTTTTTTGCAATTACTGAGTCTTGTTCTTTTCGCAACCGCACCCTGGCTTGTTCATTACAGCCGAGCCGCAATGGATCCAATTGTGTCCTTCTTTTTCTTAGTAGCTGGCATAGCATTGTTTATCTCAAAAAAGAATCTGTTCAAATATAGTGGCGCCGTCGTTCTGCTCCTAGCAATGTATACCTATAACTCAGCTCGGCTATTTGTTCCTTTACTACTTTTTTCATACTTCATGCTCTTTGATTTAAAAACTGTGTGGAAGAATTTCAGTACATCAAAAGCATTGTTCGGTAGTTATGTGCTTGTAGCACTCTTTACCGTAGTCATCTTTGTAGCTTCGGTCTTTAGTGGAGCAGGAGCACGCGCAGAAGCCGTTTTCATACTCAACAAACCAATGATTCAAAATGATACCAACGAATCACTCTTCCGGAGTGTAGTCCTGAATCTCCCCGAAGTTCGCCTCTTTGCAAACAAAATGATTACCGGCACCTATGTATTAGCTAAAAACTATATGGTTCATTTTGATCCATCATTCGTATGGTTTGACAATACCCTCAGCGCACGGCATGGTTTTAACAGACATGGCAATTTATTATTAGTAACCCTTCCACTTATTGGAGTAGGAATCTATTTTTCAAAACGAAAAAAGGTTGATACGTTCTTCCTTCTTTGGCTACTACTTGGTGTTTTACCATCGACACTCAGCGATGATGTACCACACTCAGGTAGAACTCTTATTCAGTTGCCAGCGTACATTTATTTTGCTACTGTGGGGGTCGAGTATCTTTCCAAAAAACTTTCATCATGGAAGATCTCACAGCAACTTCAACTAACAGAAATTGCTTTGCTTGGTCTAACGTTAACAATTGTCTACAACACCTCACTCTATTTTGTGGATTTGTATCGCTACTTTCCAGAAGATTCCTACTTGTCTTGGCAAGGAGACGCTCAAACTACTCTCCACCAACTCACCAAAGACTACACCCTCTCAGATTATTCACACGTCTATTTGTCACCTGAGCTAATAGAAAACTACCTGTTTTATCCGTTCTACACCCAAATGGACCCAACCCGCATTCAAACACAACATGCTCATACCGATGTCGAAGTCTTCGACTATGGCTCAGTCTCTGTACATAAAATAGACATCTGCATGATTACTACAGAAAATGCACTCATTGTCAGCGACTTTGACCTTCTCAGCTTGTTACCAAGCTCATACTCCGATGCTTACTCAACTAATCCTGAACTCCACCTTGAGGACAACACCATCATGGATACAAACAGATATCATCTAAACCCACCAATTGGATATATCTATACTACAAATACCATCCCCGATGACATCAAAAACTTAGTTTCACAAAACTGTGGTACATCAAAGATGGAAACATCGGCTGAAATCCCTAATTAGCAAAAGAAGGCATCTTCTGCTAAAAATTGAGCAAACCCATTTTTAGCCCTCCACCAGGCTAAATCGAGCAAAAAAGTCATGTTTTTCTATATATAAATATATCAAAGTGATATAAAATGCGTAGTTATCGTGAAACTTTAATGGTGTTGTTTTCGGCAGAACAAGCCTCAATCACTGTCATACCGTTACTGTACACCTGAACGGTGTACTCCGTGTGACCAGTAGCCACACCGCCGGGATCAGCTGGTAACTCAATGAAGTAATCAGAAAGTGTGTTATCGAGCGCTAAACAATGAGTGTCAGAGGTAACAGAAGTACACACATCATCACAGCCTGTGGTAGTTCCAGACGCGACAATCTCATACACATCACCAACCGTATGTGTTACTAAACAAGTAGTTAAGTCAGTATCGCCATCAATCACACACTCATGAATTCCTGTTAAAAACTGATTGACATCGACACCTCTACGTGCATCGCGAGCATCAGCCAAACGTTCAGCTGGTCGTAGCGCTACCAAAGTAACAATTAACAAAATTGCTAAGATTGCTACCACAATTAATAGTTCAATTAATGTGAACCCTTTCTGGGAGAAATTTTTTTTATGAATTGATGGAAAAAATTTGAACATGATATGATATACTGAAAAAAAACTGATTCAACAAGCATTTATTGTATTACTGATAAGTTACTCAAAAATTCAACGCTTATAACAAGCATAAGATACTGTATGATACTCTTACGCTATCCATGTCAGACACAACAGAACAACAATCAGCACCAGCTACACGTACCACTCAGTTTGTGCACCTCCACTTGCACACAGAGTACTCGATGCTCGATGGTTTAAACATCATTAATCCTCACCACAAACATCACAAACTCATCGATCAAGCAAAAAAACTGGGCATGGATGCTTTAGCCATCACCGATCATGGTGGGATGTATGGGTGCTTGCACTTCTACAATGCCTGTAAAAAAGAGGGCATCAAACCAATTATTGGGGTCGAAGCGTATGTTGCCAAAAACTCCCGATTCGATAAGCAAACCAAAATGGGCACCGATCAAACTCACCTCACCTTACTAGCCAAAAATGAGGTTGGGTATCGTAACCTCATGAAACTTACTTCCATAGCAAATCTGGAAGGTTTTTCGTATAAACCCCGCATCGATAAAGATCTCTTATTTGAACACTCCGAGGGAGTTATTGTGCTCAGTGGTTGTCCATCCAGCTACTTCAATCGCATGCTGCGAGAAGGCCGTGACGATGAAGCTACCACACTCTTTAGAGAATTTAAACATCACTTTGGCGATGACTTCTATGTGGAAATTCAGCGCCATCCTGAAATCGACTTCCTCGAAGACCTGAATACCAAACTCATCAAGATAAGTCGTGACCTCGACATTAAACTAGTAGCTACCGCCGACGTTCATTACCTTACTAAAGAAGATGCTCCTGCCCAAGATGCATTAATTTGTGTGGGCACTCGCAAACTCATTTCAGACACCAAACGTATGAAAATGAGCAGCCCCGACTATTACCTCAAAACACAAGAGGAAATGATTGAGCTCTTCCATGACCTTCCGGAAGCAATCTCCAACACCGTCGAAATAGCCGAAAAATGCAACCTTTTTATCAAAACTGGTCAGCTGATTTTCCCTAACTACGAGATTCCGGAAGGTGAAACCATCGACTCATTCTTTGATAAATACTCCCACGAAAAACTCTATGAAAAGTTTGGAAAACCAACTAAAGAAATGATTGAACGGCTTGAATACGAGATCGACATCATTCAAACCAAAGGCTACTCTGCGTACTTTCTCATCACCCAAGATTTTGTGAACTGGGCCAAAGAGCAGGGGATTGCTGTGGGCCCAGGAAGAGGCAGCGCCGCCGGGTCACTAGTTTCATACTGTTTAGGCATTACCACCATCAATCCCCTCGAACACAACTTACCGTTCGAGCGTTTCCTCAATCCCGAACGTCCAACTCCTCCTGATATCGATCTTGATTTTGCTGATGTCCGCCGTGATGAAGTCATTCAGTACTGTTCTGAAAAATATGGAGTAGAACAAGTCGCTCATGTGATTACTTTTGGTCGTATGGAAGCTCGCGTCTCGATTCGAGACATTGGTCGTGTGCTGGGAATGCCCTACGAAGAACCAGACATGATCGCCAAACTTATTCCAGCAGATCCAGGTAAAAAAACTTCACTTGACCAAGCAATCCAGCAAGTTCCAGAACTTTCAGAATACTACCAACTACCCAAGTATCGCAAACTTATCGATATGGCCAAACGTGTTGAAGGTGTAGTACGTCACTCCAGTATGCATGCTGCCGCCGTAATTATTGCTGACCAACCACTGCACAACTACACGCCAATTCAACAAGATTCAAAATCAGGGAAAATGATTACCCAGTACGACATGTATGCACTCGACTGTAACGTCGACGATAATGCCATTGGACTACTCAAGTTTGACTTTCTTGGACTGCGGAATCTTTCCACCATACAGTTTTGTCTTGAGCTTATTAAAAAATATAAAAATATTGATCTTGATCTTGATAACCTTGCTCTCGATGATAAAAAAACCTACGAACTGCTTTCTCGTGGCGAAACCATGGGCGTCTTTCAACTTGAGTCGGCAGGCATGCGCCGGGTTGCGCGCAGCCTTCAACCAAGCCAGTTTTCAGATGTTTCAGCTTTACTTGCATTGTACCGTCCGGGACCGATGGAACTTATTCCACAATTTATTGAAGGAAAACACAACCCCGATAAGATTGAATATCTGCACCCAAAACTCAAGGAAGTCTTTGAGGAAACCTACGGAGTCATGGTCTACCAAGAGCAAGTGATGCAAATTTTCTCACTCATGGCCGGCTATTCACTAGGTGAAGCAGACATGATCCGCCGCGCCATGGGTAAAAAGAAAATCAAAATTCTGGAAGAAAATAAAAAACGCTTCATATTAGAATCTGGCAAACGAGGCTACTCAAAAGAGGTGGCCGAAAAAGTCTGGCAGTACATCATGGCATTCGCAAACTACGGGTTCAACAAAGCGCACGCTGCCAGTTATGCGATGATTTCCTACCAAACTGCCTACCTGAAAGCCAACTTCCCAGTCGAGTACATGACTGCTTTGATGAGTGTCGAGGCTGCATCGCACTCCATGAACGCCGATGAGAAAATTTCTGCTGCTGTCGAAGGGAGTAAAAAAATGGGTATCGTGATTTTGCCTCCTGACATTAATAAATCTGATGCTGAGTTTATCATTGAAAAGAATAAAAACTCACTTGAAGGTTTGGCTATCCGCTTTGGATTCAATGCTATAAAACATGTTGGTAGCAAAGCGATTGAAAATATTGTCGAAACAAAAAATGAGATAGGAGAATTTACTTCGCTGACTCAATTTATTAACGAAACTGATGGCCGGAAAGTCAACAAAACAACCCTCGAGTGCCTTATAAAAGTTGGGGCAATGGATTCATTTGGCACACGCGCCAGTATGCTTGAAAACCTGGAGAACATTCGCAAATCAGCAGCAAAACTTGAATCTAATATTGATGGTCAAGACAGCTTATTCGCAAATGTCGAAACTAATGCTAACGAACTCAAAGACGACTTCCCTCAGCTACCAGAGTACCCACAGCAAGAGCTCTTATCCTTTGAAAAAGAGTTGTTGGGCATGTATTTAACCGATCATCCACTCGCAGCACAACTGCGAGCAATCTCTAATCGAATCTCTAAAGATATTGGCGATCTTGACGCAAACTTACACGCTAACAATACTTTCATGTTTGGTGGAGTACTTTCTCGCCTTCGCATTGTTCAAACCAGAAAATCAGGCAAAGATATGGCTTTTGGCCGACTAGAGGATTCAACCGGCAGCATCGATGTAGTCTTTTTTCCTCGTACCTATGATGAATACAAAGATGCCATCCAAGATGATGCAGTTCTGCTCATCAAAGCCAAAGTCGACTATCGAGATGAAGAAATGCAGCTAATCGCCGAAAAAGTCAGCAAACCCAGCACAGGAGAAATAACACACGAAACCAACGGCGTGCACAAAGAAATTTTCATTCCACGAAAAACAAGCAAGGACACACTCAAAGCCTTAGGCACACTACTCAAACAATACCCAGGAGATAACAGTGTCTTAATTTTGATTCCAAACGGCGGTGAACCGCAAAAATTACTCTTGCCATACGGCGTTAAATGGTCAGAAAAACTAGAAAAGAAAGTCGCCGCTTTGCTAAGATAATGCTCATAATACTCTAGAAACTATCTAATGGAAAAAAAACGTTCATCACTTCTTTCAATAATTAAGAATACCTTTTCAAATAAGACAGTTCTTTTTCTCGTTTTTCTAACTATCATTGGTTTTATTATTCGCTTCTATCGCCAGCCAGAACTCCCATATGGGTTTCATCGTGACGAAGCGGGCATCGCCTATAGTGCATATAGTATCCTCAAAACAGGTAAAGATGAGTGGGGAAGATTATTACCCCTCCATTTTAAAGCTTTGGGCGACTATCCACCAGGAGGATATAATTACTTAGTTACCCTCACAATTCCCTTTCTTGGGCTTACAGAGCTTGCCGAAAGATTCCCTGCCATTCTAATTGGAACAATTCTCATTCCAATAACCTATGTATTTATCAAAACTTTTTTCAAAAAGGAGAGACTCGCGCAACTTACGACAGTGCTGGTCACATTTTCTCCATGGATGGTAGTCCAATCAAGAGCTGGCAGTGAAGCTCTCACAGCTCTTTTCTTCTCATTGATCGGCTTTCTCTTCTTCCATGCATGGACAAGAAAAAAACATACAAAATACTTGGTGCTGGTGGTGCTCTCTTACCTTATGGCCCTATTCACCTATAACGCAACCCGTGTCGTATTGCCTTTACTTCATGTAGCTGTGATGTACTTTTTGTGGAACAGCATTTCAGTAAAAAACCGTCTATCTCAAATCATTTTTGCTGTTTCACTTTTTATTATTTCAGCGTTGAGTATTTTTGCTACATCAGGGAACCAAATGAGTTTCCAAAATACTTCAGTCTTTACCCATGGCAGAACTCCACAACAACTTGAAGTAATTTTTACAAGAGAAGGAATTGCTGAACTTCCAATTTTTTATACCCGAATGTACACTAATAAAATTATAAACCTTGGATTTGATCTAGCTCATTTATATCTCGACTATTTTGACGTAAGTTTCTTGTTTAATGACGGGGGATTTCATAAACGATATCTTGTTCCTCAGGTTGGTCCTATCTTGTTGATTTTAGTTCCATTTATTATTCTTGGACTATTCAACGGAAAATTATCAACAAAGGAAAAGCAATTTTTACTACTCTGGCTCCTAATAGCCCCGCTTGGAGGAGCAGTTACTGTAACAGATGCTCCAAATGTGAAAAGAGCATTATATCTATTTATTGTGCTTCTTATCTTTGCAGCAAGTGGGGTAGACTATCTCTTCACTTACCTTAAGAATAAGCATTCAGTGCTAGCACATACTGCATTTTCTATACTTGGATTACTCTATATTTTTAACTTTGGATTTTTTGTAAAACAATACATTGCTCACACACCATTTGAGACAACACGACACAGATCATTTGGGTATAAAGAAGTATATACCTATTCTGAATCTATCAAAGAAAAATATGATTCTATCATTTTTTTTGAAGCTGGAGATACTCCACACACATACTATCTCTTATATACCAGCTATCCTCCAGAAGATTATCAAAAGATTCCTACAGCAATGAAGCGAGATCTATTCCAACCCAATAAACCTGTTGTTCAACTCAATGAATATACCTTTAATCCTGGAGAATGTCCGGACCATCAAGAAATAAAACCCAATATACTCTATATTTTCAAGTATGGATGTCTAAATGATGATCAACTCAGTACAGTCGTGCAACCTCTTAAAACAATTTATGGACCTGACATGATGCCAATTTTTTCAATTGTTGAACAACTTCCTCAGGAGATGCAATCTGATAAATCTATCTATACTATATTATGAAATGTATAAAACTATACCAAATTTTGTGGTCTAACTATCTCAAATCCACAACTTCTAGATAAATTAAGCCTGATAGTTTTTACTATATCATTTTTCCCCTTTGACTTTGCTTCCAATTACGCTACAATATACTTCCATGAGCACTCATGGAAAAACCCCCACATCAACATCAACTACTAAATATGTTTTCGTCTCTGGCGGTGTTCTGTCAGGTCTTGGGAAAGGCATTACAGCCGCATCCCTTGGGTTGCTCCTCAAAAACCGCGGCTACAAAGTGACCAACATTAAATGCGAAAACTATCTCAATATTGATTCTGGAAACATTAACCCGATCGAACACGGTGACGTCTTCCTCTGTGAAGATGGACTTGAAGCCGACCTCGACCTCGGTTCTTACGAGCGTTTTTTAGATCAAGAAGTTGGCAAGAAAAATTTCACCACTTTGGGTCAGATTTATTCTTCTGTCATTGAAAATACTAAGAATCTTGCCTATGGTGGAGCCACAGTTGATGCCTGGCTCTACGTGCCACAAGAAGCTATTCGCCGGATTAAAGCTGCCGGTGAAGATTTTGACATTTGTTTAGTCGAACTCGGTGGAACCGCAGGAGAGTACCAAAACCAAATCTACTACGAAGCCTACCGTATCATGAATCTCCAGGCACCAGAAGATACAGTCCACGTACACGTAACCTACTTCCCAAATCCTTCACACATTAATGAACTCAAATCAAAACCAACTCAGCTCTCTGTCAGTGCTCTCCAGTCAATGGGGATCCAACCCGACTTTATCGTCGGTCGAGGAGAGTACATGATTGACGAAAAACGTAAGGAAAAGGTTGCTTTCTACTCAAACATGAGTAGAGAAGACGTCATTTCTAATCCAGATCTCGGCAGTATTTATGAAGTACCTCCAGTACTCGCCGCCCAAAACTTTGACACCAAAGTTCTGGCAAAACTACACCTCCCAGAAGGAAAAAGCAATCTTCAGGAATGGGAAGACTTTGTCAAAAAACTCAACAGCGAAAAGAAACACAAAGTTACTATCGCCATCATTGCCAAGTATCTCTCAACCGGAAATTTTGAACTCAAGGATTCCTATGTTTCGTTGCTCGAATCACTTGAATTTGCTGCCGTACACAGTGATACCGAGCTTGAAATCAAATTTATTAAAGCAGAAGATCTTGAGAAGAAAAATTCTACTGCCCAAGACGACCTTAAAGCAGCAGATGGTATTATTGTTCCTATCGGTTGGGGAGAACGTGGTGTTGAAGGAAAAATTTCCGCCATTCAGTATGCCCGTGAACATAAGGTGCCATACTTAGGACTCTGTTACGGTATGCAACTAGCAAGTATCGAATTTGCCCGTCACGTTGTTGGATTAGAAGGCGCACACACCAAAGAAGTCGACCCAAACACACCTCATCCAATTGTGCATGATATTCCCTTCAATAAACAATACCAAACAATTAAAGGTGAGGGTGCTAGCATGCGTCTTGGCGCCTACGACTGTGTCCTCAAACCAGGAACACTAGCTTATAAAATTTACAAAAAACACCATGCCTTTAAAGATGAAGCAAAGAATTTGATCTCCGAACGTCATCGACATCGTTTTGAGTTTAATAATGATTATCGTGAACAGCTCGAGGCCGCCGGTTTTGTAATCTCTGGCACCTCTCCAGATGACTTCTTTGTTGAAATGATTGAACTCCCACAAAAAGATCATCCCTTCTTTATCGCCACCCAGGCACATCCGGAATATAAATCAAAGCCACTCAACCCACATCCAATGTTTATAGAGTACATTAAGGCTGTGCTTAACGAACAAAAAAAATAGCGGTTTATCTAACAAATACCAACTCACTCATCATGAGGTATACTGTATGTATGGGTATTCTTGTTGAAGCTTCCACTCAAATTGAAAACATTCCTGTCACTCCTAAAGCAGAAGAAGCTGCAGACTGGTTACAACAATGCATTCAAAGCCTTATGGACGAATGTGTCAATTGGACTACCACCAATACACAGGCAGTGACCAAACTTACTCTCAGCGATCTTTCACTCCCTGAAATGGAGTCGACACTCACAGCCCGCATTCAATCTACAACTTTTTTATCAGATCTGGGGATGCCTCTTTCACCGTATGAGAACTCTCTGGTGAGCAAAGCAGCGCTGGTAAATCTTTTGGGCAGCTATATGGTAACGCGAAAGGATGGAAAACCATATACAACCCACCCAATGGTTGCAGCCATGATTATCGACCGATTTTCTCAGTTACCCCCTGAGAAACAACAAACTGCCCACATTCTGGCACTCGTTCATGACTTTATTGAGGAAGATACACTTCGATTATATTTAGAGGGCAATACCGATCCCACTGCTGGCTGTATCACTCCAGACTGGAACCTTTCACTCATCCAAAATCTGAAAAGAGCCA
Organism: Pseudomonadales bacterium; assembly: GCA_020632255.1. Taxonomy (GTDB): domain Bacteria; phylum Patescibacteriota; class Microgenomatia; order UBA1400; family PJMF01; genus CG1-02-43-31. Next base: position 183,050 of record JACKFX010000001.1, on the reverse strand, counting down.
AAGAAATGCTGAATACAGTTTTTCCCGATATTAAAGCCGGAGATGCTGCTCTAGAACTGATGGAGCCAATTATTGAAAATGAAACGGTTTCAAACGAATACAAACACGCACGATTTGTGTATTGGCTACAACTCAGGGCAGAAAAAGATCCGTTCATTCGCACAGTCAAACTAGCCGACAAGATTCACTATATTTTAGATCTTGATTACATTACTAAAGATGAAGAACTAACAGATATAGAAAAGGCTGAAAAGCTAACCAGCCGATTAGCTAAAACATATTTTTCAATGTATACACTCATGCACACGCCTGATGGAGAACTCCACCCTGATACTCCCGAACTCATGTGGAAGACCTTTGTTTGTATCCTAAAAGATCTGCTGGCCACTTTTAAAATTGAGAGATCAGAAGATAGTGACTTTGCAAAGACATTTGAGAAGTACAAAGCCGCATATCTACAAAACCACTCAACCTTTTACACTGAGTGCACAAACTACGCTCTGGAAGTAGATCTAACTATCTAACCACATCACAGAAAACCCGCAAACTCGAGATTGCAAAATCTCCCGAGTTGGAGTAGAATAAGACCCTTGGAAAGATACAAGAAACGTAACAAAGTACTTTGGAACAAGAATCATGGCACAATACTTTACATACAATGACACTGAGGTCGCAACCGGAGACACTCTTCGCGTCCATCAAGAAATTACCGAAGGAGACAAGAAAAGAGTTCAAATCTTTGAAGGTATCGTTATTGCAATCAAAAACCGCGGTGCAGGTAAATCATTCACCATCCGCAAAATAGGTGCTAACGGCATTGGTGTAGAAAAGATCTACCCAGTAAGCTTACCTTCAATCAAACAAATCGAAGTTAAACGTAAGGGTTCTGTCAGAAGAAGTAAGTTATACTTCCTCCGTGAAAGAATCGGAAAAGCAGCTACCCGTATTAAAGAAAAGGCAACTAACACCAAAGCAGCGTAAAAACGCCCGCATCTCCTACGGAAACAGAGGAGAAGAATTAGCTTGTCTATTTCTCACTGAACGTGGTTACACAATTCTCGAGAGAAATACGCGCCTTAACAACTACGAAGTCGATATCATAGCTCTTGATACCAAGCAACATGAATTGGTCTTTGTCGAAGTTAAACGCCGCCGCACATCCGCCTTTGGGCATCCCACCCACAGCGTTGGCTACAAAAAAATGCGCTCGCTCTGCCGAGTGGCACTAACGTATTGCCAAAACCATGGCTACCACTTCGATCTCCGCTTTGATATCATATCCCTCGTAGGTACAAACATTGAGCATTTTAAAAACATAACTTGGCTCACTTAACTTTTCCACCGCATCCGCGCTGGCAACACTAAGTGGCCCCATCGTCTATCGGCTAGGATAACAGGTTTTCATCCTGTAGAGCGGGGTTCGATTCCCCGTGGGGTCACATTCATTGACTGTTCAGGCATAGTGTCTGAAATTATACTGAACAATGGGTTTATTTTTGAGTTCGCAAACCCATTTTTTCCATATATTACGCCTTCAGGGAAAATAAAGCTTTGTAATTGAACCTTGTAGTAAGGATTTGCGTTATACCAAGTATTTTCAACAGTTCGCAAAAAATCTTTAGCCTCAGCTAACATTGAATCAATACTGAGTTCTTCTTTATATAATTCATTAAGGTCATTCTTTGCTAAAAGAAGGTTTTGGTTAATTTCAGCCATCTCTTCCTTGAAGTCTTCTTCTGTGATGTTTCCCTTTTTGCCCTGTTTCATCACAAATTTCTTATCTTGTTCAAGTTCTTTGACCCGTTCAAGCTGTCTTAGGTAATCACCCTGAATTTCATCGCTCATAGCCTCATATTCATCCACAAAGACATCCATAATTTTTCACAAGTCTCTCATCAGGTTTAACATCCTTAAATATTCTGCAAACTCGTTTATTAAACTTTGAACTCGAGATACTTTGCTTGCCAATTTGTTTTTTGAAGTGTTTACTCCAGTTCACAGCCTTTAGTTCTACTAAGTGTACAAAGGGATACTGCTGTTTTGCTTAGCATGCACGTAGTGGAACACCACAGTGTTCTAGTAACAAACTTCAACAAAGGAAGTCTGGGTTATTATGAACTCTTCGTGGCTTACCTCTGTTTTTTGACTTACCAGTCTTAATGCTTTGGCACTTCTTCCACAACTCCAAGGCTAATAAATTGCCTTATGTTTTCCCTTAACTATTTCGCCACTTTGTTTTGTTTAACAAATAACCAGTGTAGTAAATATTCTTCAACATTCCCTCAACTGTTTGCTTCGAAAACTTAATGGCTTTTCCATTAGCGATTAACCAATTTTTCTTTTTGAGAACCTCTTTGCAAGTTGTGTTTGTTCAACTGTTAGATTGAGTATTCCTCAAAAACTTGTCTTATTGTTGATTCTAATTGGCTTATAGATAGCATGTGGTTTTAACTTTTCATCCTTTTTCTTGTGCTGTAATATCCTAGTGGTCCTTGCCATGGCCAAAGTCCTCATCAACTCTTTCATACATTGCATCGCGACTAGCTATTTTCTTAACTGAGTTAATAAATTCTGCTTGACCAAGGTAAAACAACTTCAATGAATCTTCCAGGGAATTTCATCAATCTTTTCAATAGCACTTCTTAAAATTGTTGTTTCTCTAACAGAGAATTACGAAGTTGCTGATGTTCAACAGACCGAGCAGGAAGACTGATGTTATACACAACTAAAACATCAAACTTACCTTTTGTTCTTTCTACAATAATTGAGGGTGGCAACTCTCTATTGGTTTTGCCTTCTTTGTTGTGGTCTGCACTGACGGCTTCGTATTTGAGTTCGTCAACTTCTTTCCATGAATTACCTTTGACATCTCAGACAGCTTTTCTTTGCACAGGAATACTAGTACCACCATCTTGTTTTTTGTCTGAATACCTTAAATAGAGAACAGCACGACTTTTCATCAAAGACCATTATAGACTATAAACCAGTCTGCGTTAGTCATCTTTTTTCATTTAGCAACCTGCTCAAAGGCTTCTTTTAGCTTCCGAACTGGATTCACTATGTTTGTCTAACTTCATTTTAATAAATAATCGAACAAATTATACTTGCTTGTCTCTCAACTTCCTCTTCAGAACAACTCTTGCTTAAAAGCAAAAAATATTCAGACCTGATTGAACAATGAGAATCACCCCAGATGCATAACCCATCCAGGTACATTTAAAACTAATGAACCCACTATCAATACAAGAAGGGATGGGATAATAGAAATGTTAGTTGAATATTCTTCAACAACCACTTCTTCTGGTTTTTCTTTTTTTTGCTCCATTTGCTTTTCTTTCTTGTCTTTCACAATCTCAACAACACTTGCCAATCTTTGTTGTCTGATGTGGCGATTCACATACCATTCTTCAATGAGCATTTCTATAATTCAATAAGTTTACCTGCTTCACCTGGTTCAACTAATAATTACATTAACGTCTTCTTCCATGTTAGCTTAATATTGCCTACATTCTAACTGCATCAATAGCATCCAAACTTCAGGCTCAACTTCACTTTTGATTGCAAGATCCCGTTGGGATAGATTATGAAGTCTCTTTTCAAGATTTGGGAAACAGGCAGCCTTATCAAAGTGAAATTACTCATCAACAAGTTCAAGAAATAACTCCAACGAAGCCAGGCAATGAGCATCCACCGCAAAAGGCACCTCAAGACATTATTGATGAACTCCCCAATAGTTTTTTAGCTGTTCCTGATGCAGATTTCCTCTTAGAAATGCAGCAAAAACTTACAACAAATAGTGATTTTGATAAAAATGATTCTGCTAAAGTAAAGCAACTTCCTCTTTCTGAGTTTTTAAATTCTAGAAGGTGGGAAAAAATAGTTCGTTCGAAAGGAACTTTTTTGTCTACTTTAACTAGATGTTTAGATCCTGTAGAGGGAGAAGACACTATCAAAAGTATCGTTCAAACGTTTACTTATTTTGGACCAGAGTCAACTGTTCCGGCTATGCTTTGTGCTAGAGAGCCTGTTCTTGATGCGATAAAAGATGAGATTTGTAAAACAAAAAAATTCTCTGTGACAGAATTTGATGCCCTCTATTTTGAACATTTTATTTTTTTAGATCCTAAACTCGCAGTAGACTATCTTGTTGGTAAACAAGATGACCACAACATGAACAGACATATTTTGAAGAATTTACCAGGATTATTGAATGAAGGCCAACAGCTCATTTCATTTAATCATAATTGGGAACCATATGTTGATGTTTTATCAAAACACAGTGATGTTTCTGTTTCCCTATATGACAATATTATTTTTAGTTTTGCAAATCAAGAAGATTTTCTTGAAAGAAGTGAGTATTATGCTCAAATTATCGATGATATGTTTTCTAATCCATTGATTGCTGAGGAATTAGCTAAAGAAAGATCCCCCTATGGTCACTATACAAAGTTGATAATTATCAATCCAGAGAATCTAGAAAAGCTTAACTCTAGACTTAGACAAGCTAATACTAGTTGGTTAGGAAAAATGCGCTCAAGACTTGATGAGCAAAATTTGGAAGAAGACATTCAGAAACTCATAGATAGAGATGAAATATTTGATTCTGGTACAAAAAGAGATTCAGAAGAACTTGATAGGTTGTTGGGTGATGTTTACTTTACTAGTCTGAAACACACTGGAATGTCTGATGCGGTAAGAAAATTCGCACGAGCAGAAAAGGGTGAATTTTTTGTTAGAGGAAATTCATTTTCTGCTATAGAAAGTATTATTCGCAATGGTGCATATGCACAAGAGTGTATTCCATATATCCCTCCCACACCAAATTTTCTTCCAGGATTTTTAAACTCAATTCCAGTCATGGATTCACTTCCGTCTGAAACGATAAAATTTGCTCAAAGAAATGCAAGTTTGGGTGAATATATGAGGCAGTCGGGTGAAAACGGAGTTATTATTATCTTTTCTCCTAAACAAGAGACCAAACAACGTTCTACTCATCGAACAGTAAAAGGTTTCGATAGTGATGATATTAATAAGCTTACATTGATTGGTATGGCTACAGATGAAATAGCTGGTTTTATTGTGAATAGTGATGATCAAATAGAACAGCTCAAAAAAATAATGGTTGACACAGAAAAGTTCATGCATATTTTTGATAAAAATGGTCAACCAACATTTTCTATTGAAGAATTCACTACTCTTTTGAATGAAAAACATACTGTTTTGTCTGTAGAAGAGTTTTTGCAAGAAAACACTATATTAGCAGAACTTTCCCAAAGAAAATCAGGACATGGAGATGACACTTTAGCTGAACACACTCAACGGGTAATGGACAATACAGGACAAATCTTTACTCAAGCAAACGAAAGAATGAAAAAGTTATTAAAGTTGGCTGCACTTTTGCATGATGACGGAAAAGGTCTTGGGATGTCACAGACTGAAGATAATCTTGCCGTAGCTTCTCAATATTTATCTCGAATTGGAGGATTATCACTATATGAAAAACAACTTATACTCTCTTCTATTTATAATGATGAAGAAATAGGCGTAAAAATATTAGCAAATTTTGATGATCTGAGAGCTTCACAAGAAGATGTGAAAAAAACAAGAGAAAGCATTTTAGAATTGTTTTCTTCCCAAGAAGAGTTGCTTTTTGCTCTAGATCTTTATTTTGCTGATGTATCAGGAATCGGAAAGGATCAAGTGATGCTAACTACATGGAGAGTTAGGGAAAAGTTAACAAAATTGGGATTTATTTGATTCAGTATTAAAATTTAACAGAAAGGCTATTACTAAGTCTGACAGGTTAGCCCCAGCAGATGCTGCAGCAATACAGAAAGAAAGAGCAAATGCTCTTGTAGAGAAAAGTCTTACTCACTTAAAGCAATATATTGAGGGCAATATAAGCGGCGAACAAACAGAAAATACTTTATTTTCTAACCATTTCAGCCAATGATATTCTTTGCTTTTCCACCTTTTGAAATACTAAGAAAGCTCTTTTTTTCCCACCTTGTGTAGTATAAAAAGTAGAAATATCTGTTGGGTAATCTTGCTCTCTGTTGAGTAGTTTAAGTCCAGTTAGTTGCTGAAAGAAAATATAGTCTTTGAGAGGGTTAATCATAAAATCTTTAGTTACTTGTTTCTTATCTTTACCGGTAAAGGCAACCTGAATTGTTCCAAATGGTTGTGGTGTTTTGCTGGGATATTGATCTCTAAAGTGAAGTTTAACCTCTTCTTCATACCCAACAGGTATCTCAAGTATAAGGAAGCCTCTATCTTCTAGTAATTCCACAAAGTTTCGTATTGCAAATAATTGTTCGCGGATATGTAAGTCATTAATTGGGGACCAAATTAATGTAATAAGATCGAGTTTTTTATTTTCGAGATTATTTCGAAGTATTTTATTAGCAAAGTTTGGATTGCTGAAATCAAGCCAAATAGGCTCCCAATGTTCGTTTTGTTGTGGTGGATGTAGATCAGCAGCATAAGTTTTTTTAGGTTGAATATGTGCTCCAGCTAATTGGATTAAGGTGGGTTTTAATATCCTCTCACCATTTCCGCAGCCTGCATCCATGTATCTAAAGGTATTTGGCAATAATCCGGTGGCTACAAGCCAAGAAATAGTACTGGTTATTAACTGGAGTTGTTTTTCTGTGTCGCCTGTTGTTTCAGAGGCAGTATCATAGAGAGTTTCAGCCATTGTTGAGTAAAAAACCATGGAGTCGTGAGAAGTTTTTCCTGTTTTGTATGACTTATCATACACAAAAGCATCAGCCAGTAGTTGCTCTGTATATATTTGTATAAGTGAAAGAATGTTTGGCTTATTTGCAAACTCTAGAGCAAAAGCATCAATTCCCCCAATATCATAACTTGGTACAAGTGGTTCATTAACATTGCCATTGACTAATTGTATTGTTTGCTCTAAAGCACTAAGGTTGAGTGAAATAATATCTGCCCAACGAAGATTTTCCCACTCACTATCTAAAAATTGTGCATGTGTGATTATGAATGCTTTAAAAAAATTTTTAACCAATGATTTAATATGTTGTTCAATTTGTGGAGATATTTCCTCTGGTATTTCACCCAGTAACCTTGATAGTCTGCTAGTAACATAATTAAATGTAAGTGGTCCTTGATCTAGAAATAACTGCAATTCTTTTTGATATTCTTCTATATCGTCATCAAATAATAATAATGACAATGGGACAGATTTACTGCGATGTTCGACAACTATTTGTCTTTTAGATAGCTCTGATTCTTCAAACATGGTTTTTTCTTTTACTATACTATAGGGGTCTTACCTTCAATTTTGCAATAGCTTCTTAAGTTGATTCTGATGGTCTCATCCCTTGCAAATTTTACCCCGATTTTAACCTTCCATGCTTTAACTTCCGACCACAGGGTCAGAAGACGCCGTTTTTAGGAGTCACTATACAGACCGAACTTGAAAAACCTCAAAAGAAGCTCGTTATATATCAATGAAAGTCCGAGCTCTCTGATCTGGCTGTCAAGAATGTAAAAAACTTCATCAACTCACACAGGAAGGTATCGATGAGTCAAGTCTTTGCTGTGATGATGATATTCTTACTCAGCGCGCTCAAGCTGAGGAACAGTTCCAGCAATATTCAGCTGACCGCCACTCAAATCCATGTTTTGAATCTGTACTGTTGGAACTTGGCGAATTTTTCGCTCAACTGCATCTTCTACAGCAACAACGACTTGGCTTTCAATATATTTGGGTAACGTAACGTTGCCCATTTTGATGGTTGATGTATCAACCGAAACTTGGTTGTTAACGACAGATACAGCTCCGGCAACATACACTGGCAAGTCGCCATTTACAAAAGTTGCGTACTTTGAAGCGATTTCAATTTGTTCATCGCTGTAACCTAAGTTTTTCGCAAGTGCAACGGCTTCGGCAATCTTGAGCATACCAGACGCTTCTGCAGAACCGTCTTCATGAAGCTTGACTTGAACATTGTAAAATGGAGTAATCGCGTAATTCTTTGACCAGCTGTCAAGTACAGAGGTAACCTGCTGACCACTATAACTACCATCAATCTCGATCTCTCCCTCATAGACTGGCTCTGATTGAGCTGGAGTAGAGGAGGTAATTACCTCGTGACCAATAGTTTCATTGATTTCAACCACCTGTTGAGGGTCTGGCACTATACCTAAATCAACTTGCTTTACAAAGAAAGAAGAAACACCAGGTATCATACCAATGTACGCCAGTCCAATAAGTGTACCCAGAAGAATAACAACTACTGTCAAACCGAGGAATGTGAAGAGTTTTTTCATAATACATCGAGTATAGCACCAAACTATTCTTTTGGTGAGTATTTCATAAAAAAGCATCCCCGAAGGGATGCTTTTTTATTTTCGTAGTAACAATTGAATTACTCGTTACGTGGGCCACGATTGTAGCCACCTCGACGATCACCACCGCGGCGATCTCCACCACGATTGTAGCCACCGCGGAAACCATCACGACGAGGAGCTTTTGGTCGAGAAACGTTAACGATAAGTTCACGTCCATCGAGTTCAACTCCGTGCATAGCTTCGATAGCTGCTTTGGCTTGTTCTTCGGTTGCGAAAGTCACAAAGGCAATACCCCGTGATCTTCCGGTCATTCTGTCGGTTACCAACAGAAGGTCGGTAATTTCTCCATATTCTGAGAAAATATTTTCTAATGTCTCTTTTGTTGTTTCAAAAGATAAATTCCCAACGAAAACTTTCTTTGGGTCTGCTTGTGGTGCATCTTCCATGCGCCTCCTAATCTTGTTTGCGTATACGTGCAAACGTATGTGCTCAGCTTCCTGAGCCTACTATTCACTTTGAAACAACACTATTACTTTACGATACTTGAAATAATCAGATACACAGAGAAAAATGCATGTTCAAAAATGTACTTGTTATTGTAACAGGAAGTAGAGGTAACGCAATCAGCACTTTCAAAAAAGTCCTATAACTATTTACTTTCGGTGTCATTTGAGGTATACTGATGGGATGTGGTGTTACTGTCTGCCTCTGGCGAAACTGTAGCACCTCTACCTTAACAGACGATCTCAAACTTATTTCCCTTAGGAGAAACCCCATGAAGCACATTTGGATCCTGATTATTTTTCTTGTTTTAACGCTCGTTGCTTGTGGTGGGGCAGAAGAGCCCACTGTTACAAGCGAAACGGCCGTTTCCAACGAAACCAATACCGAAGAAGGCGCGGAAGTCAATGCTTTCACCCTGGAAAACTTGCGGTTTTATGGATCGCGAGAGTATTATCTTCGCAGAGGTGAAAATATACTGGCAATTGCCGAGTGGATCACCTAAGAAACATCATATCCGTTCAGCTATGATATGATTGTTGCTCGCATTGTAGAACTTAATGCCGGCAACATTGCCTACAATAGCAACAATATTCCGGGATTCGCCGATAGTAGCGAGCTTTCGCTTGTGCTTATTCCGGCCCTACCTGACCTGCCCAGTAATATGGAATTAGGCATTGCTGGACCAAGTGAAAAAGTAAGGATGCACACTGTATAAGCTGATGAAACGCTGTGCTCCATCGCTCCCAAATACGGCTTTTCAACGTACCAAGAATTTGCAACTGCCACTAAATCTGAGAAACTACATTGACTTTCGAATCATCACGTACACTCTACCGTGATCGTTAGAGAAAGTCATAGTTACGGAGTACTCCCCATCAGTCCATGTGAGTTTTTGAGTTTCATCATCAGCAACAAAATCGGTCTTTTCTTGAAGCATTTCAGAGTATTCCTGGTAAAAATCAGTAAGTTGTTGTTCACTCATTTCAGCAGGCAACTCATCCTCATTCAAAATAAAGTACTGCCAGTATTCAACCTCACCACCTTTTTGGTTGAGCAAACCATAACTACTTTCTTTTTCGATCCATGTTGGATCTACTTCAATCAATTCAGGATAATCTGTAAAATAAGGATTTTCTTTTTCAAATGACTCTAGGGGAAGTACTGCCTGGACATATACTGTGTCAGAATCTTCTTCATACTGACTTACCGAAACCAAATACTCACCGATGGTACCAAGAATCTTTGAATCAGAGCTTTCTTCTTCGTCAACATTCATTGAATCTCGATAAGCTGCGAATACTGCTGCTCGGGGCAAAGAAGTGCTATACACCACGTTATAGTAATTAACTGGACCTCCAAAAAGATACCCGGATGAAACATCATCATTCACAAAAAACTTCATCGACTCAATCTCATCCATTCCTGCCAGCTCAATCTCACTGGGAAAATCAGAGAGCATGAATGATTGATTATCGCCCTTTTTTGAGGCTGACTCAATCCTTTTGGTCGCTTCAGGGCTGACTTTTTGTATTGAATTCATCCAACCACCAACCAAAACAATGGCAAACAGAAGTACCACTAGAGAGAGGAAAAATTTTTTGTTCATGTTGAAAGTATATACCCAGGCTTTAGAAATTTCTATTCGAGTAAGCAGGCAAAATATTTTAAATAATCAACCATTTGAAGAAATTGTTTTTTAAATGAATTTGATAATGATATAATAGAACTAAATGCATGAACTTATCATCACCCACGGTGACCAAAAAATCACCTACTCAGAAGCCTTACTTCTCCAAGGAAGAATGCAAGCTGCAGTTGCTGAAGGCAGAAGCAGACGAAAAGATGCATATGGAGATGTAACTCCACCTGCACCAATCAGAAGTTATTCATATAAAGACGTCCGACTTCAAGAAAATGGGAGCTACTCGCTCAAAATTGAACTCGATGGAAAAGCCATCATGCTGCCACTTCTCAATGTTGGAAGTGAAGAAAATCCAGCTTTTATTGCCATGCTCAACCCAAGTATTCCTGAGATTGCTGACCATGGATCATCACTGCTAGCTGAGCAACTGAAATACCATGAGATTGATTTTGTAATAGCCGCACCCTCATCTAAATCAGAGACCATGATAACTGAAGCAACAGTAAAAGCCACCATTCAACCCCCAATGATCCTCCTGGGAGGATCAGAAAACCGAGGTGATGACAAACACCTTTTCACGGAAAATGAAGTGCAGGGGATGGCAAATGGAGAAAAAGTAGTAACTCAAGAGTGTCGACCAATTACCCTTGCTGAAGACCAACCATCAAAATTCTTTGGTGTCAGTGAAGCAATGATTGATAAAATTATCTTGGCATTCGCTGAAGGTAAGAAAATCGCGATTGTTGATGACGTCTATAGTTCCGGAGCTACAATTACCTCAATTAAAAAATTACTCACACAAGCCTGTCTACAACGGGGCGTTGATCTTCCTGAACTACCAATTATTGTAGTCGCACAAGAAGAAGCAGAAACCAGTCAATTTTTTTCTGACCCTGAGGAACTTAAATTACATAACCGAAAATTACAACTTCATGCTAGCATTTTGTTGCCTGTTTTATTTAGAAATTACTAACTACTCTATAGAAATAATGGTGTACTCTGAAATACCTCTGGGAGTTTGAATTGAGACAACTGCACCGGTTTTTTTCTTTAGTACTGCTTTTCCCATCGGACTTGTGTATGCCAATAATCCTTCAACTGGATTAGACTCGTGCTTACTTACCACCGTAAATGTTTTTTGTATTCCTGAGCCATCATTCTTTTTTATCGTCACCACACTACCAAAATCAACAACTTCTGCAGCAGTTTCTAACCGCTCTTGAGGAAATCCTACTTCTAACAAATGGTTGAGTTGCTTGAGTTGACGCCCAATAGTACCAAGCTCAAACTTGGCATATTTGTAGGCACCATTTTCTGATAAGTCTCCCATTTCTCGAGCTATTATCAGACGTTCCATCACTTCCTCACGAAGTTTTTGGAGTTCAGCAACTTTTTGTTGCATTGCAGCATACTTTTCTGGAGTAAACGGAATTGTTTTCTTTGGCTTATGCACAAATCTATTGTAGCAGAGCAGAGCAGTTACTAAGACACAAATCTCCCAAAACAAAAAGATAAGTGAACTCTGAAGGATACTCTAGTGAATATTCTGGATTAAAGAAGCAGTAGTTCATAGAAGAGCACTACCTCAACTTCTGTGGAAAGTCGAATCTCTTCTGTACCCTTTGTAGCTGTGCCATTGCTAGCTTTTTGATTGCACATTAATAGAAGGGATCTGTCTTATTCATGGTTTTTTGGTGTTTCTCGAGAACACGCAATATACCATACAATCTTAGCTATATTTACACCGTGTAGCACTTCGAAGCAGTGGATGACCAAACATACCAATGTTTTTTACTATTGTGAAAGGTAACTCAAAATTGTCATCCATATGAAAAGTGGGCACCGAAGAGATTTTCTCCGCTTCAACAAAGTATTCTTGAACTAGCTGACCATCTGAACCTACCACGTACCTAATTTTTGGCATCACAATTGCTCTTCTCCTCACCTCATCTCGATACTGCAAAGCTTTAGGATTTGCCAACAGATGTGCTCGTTCCCGTGCAAGTTGAGCACCGAAAATTGCCATCCACTCCTCAATAATCGCAGCAGGAACCTTCTCACCGTGAATTGCTTTTTCTAACAAATCTCGTGTTTTATACGAGTTTTTATGAGCACGAGCTATAGAATCAAGAATCGACTGACCCATTGTTAAAAAATACTCATGGGCTTCCTCAAAAGAACCTACTCGTGCAATTAAGTAACCTTCAAACCCAGTATTGTGGTGCCCAATTGGAGTAACTCCTTTTCTATTCATTTCCCAGGCTAAAAAAGCAGAATCCAATGCGTGTGATGCTTGGAGCATTTGACTTAACCTAACCCCATCTTGATCCTGCCAAACCGCTGATTCTACATAATCAAGCAAAGGTGGGACTGTAACCACCTTGATTCCGCGTTCTCTAGTTTCTACTTGAGGTTGGGAGAGAATCCCTGCTCTCTCGAGTAACATATGCTCCTTCTAGTTATTTCGCATACACAACTAAAATAGCACAACTCCTGCAAAATTCCAGTATCACCCGAAGCTATATTCACCCTTGAATACACCAAGCCAGATAGTATATAAAAAACTATCATTAGTATTCGTTAGTAACTACGTATATCTCAGAAAGACGTCATGAGCTCCAAACCTCAAAACCTTAATGAAGCAATTGAAATCGTTGCAGAAGAGTTTTTACAAACTTTTCTAAAGAAACATAAAGATTATGGTAAAGGCAACGTGCTTTCTATTAAGGAACTTGGCATCGCCTTTCGCATCAGTGAAAAAGGGGAGCGCCTCAAAAATCTCCTTATGAAGGCAGGCGAACCAGAAAACGAATCAATTGATGACACCTGGACAGACATCGGCGTCTATGCCATCATCGGTATTTTGTATCGCAGAGGCTGGTTCCAAGATCTTGAAGTCAAAAATGAATAATTAATCGGGAATCATATACCGGTATATTTCTTCAATCCGTCGGCCGCTTGCTTGAATGATATCCTTAAATTCACTTCGGCGATATGAAGCCTCATACTTTCCCTCAAAATTAGCTCGCCACCCATTTTCTTTGTTGTACTCACCACGTCGAATCCAAACCACATCATGGTCAAACTCAAATTTGTACTTTTCTTCCACGACATTTGTGTGAGAATGTTCGATTTTAAAGAAGCACTCTCTGCGCATATATAAAAACTGCAACTCACTATTGCCAACCATAGCACTCTCAATAGAAAAATCTCCACCAATTTCTAAATGCACTTTTGTGTAACAAGGATAAATGTTTCCCACACGAAACAAGAGTTGGTGTCGGTAGACATCATGTAAAGTTATCTGGTATTGTTTACCATTCCACTCACTGTCAACTTTGTAATAACTTTTTCCAAGATCATAACGCAGTTGGGCAAGCAACGTAATAATGGCACCTGTGTGAGGCTGCATAAGGATATTATACCTTAGGTTTCATTTCTGGAGAGCTAACTTAACTGCGCCGCATACAGGGTCTTTTTCTTGACGCACAAAGTTGAGATGACTAAACTGTGCCGACAACTGCTCTCGAACTCTACTGGCAATAGTTTCAAGCTCAAGAATTGCACCCGCAAAAACAATATCAAATTCTTCTTCACGACTATGCAAGCGATTCAACACTGTAGCTACCGAGAGTACCATTTCTTGGATTTCTTCATCTAAGATTTTTTGTGCAACCTCGTCCCCAGCAATAGCGGCTTTTGTACATAATCTAGATAAGCGGGCAACTTCACTCTTAGTCAGATCAGGGTTATACACTTCCTGTTTCAAATAAGAAACTTTTGGCACCATAAAATGCTCGCAAACCAAACCCTCCAAACTTGTTTTTTGACCTCTACCATCAAAACTTTTTACAGCTGCATGCAGTACTTTTCGACCAATACTATAACCTGAGCCCTGGTCGGCAAGCAAGTAATCCATTCCTGATACGCGCGCTGTTTGACCTTGACTGTTTTTCCCATAACAAATACTGCCTGTACCACTCACTAAAATAAGAGCGTTAGGACTATCAGATCCATTAACCAAAGCAATCTCACTGTCATTGAGTAAAATAAACTCCTCAAACTGATAATGGGATAAAGCTCTTCGAAATATTTCCTCAGCTCGATCACGTTCTTCAACCGTATCTACACCTGCCAATCCAAATACTACTTTTTTGAACTGACGTATCTCCGGTTTACTTTCAATTGCAACACGAACAGCCTCAATCAAATTAAAACTGGCTGCACCAATTGCGCTGACTGTCAGGCTCGTTGGTCCAGATGAACCAGTACCGATAACCGCACCGGTCTCATCAACACACATGACATCAGTTTTTGTGCCTCCACCATCAACAGCTAAATAGTATTCACTCATAGCTATCCTTACTAAAGTGTATGCGTTGGCTCAGATATGTTCTGCTGCTGCAACGCGACTTCCTTCTTTTTAGTTACATAGAGAAGAACTGTTTCAACATAGACTGCATGACTCCAAACTAGTGGAGTAGAGGAAAGTGACTCACCGGTATACGGGTTTAACTGTTCAGCTAACACACCCGAACTGTACACATGACCTACCACCCAAGCAAATGTTTGCTCAGCAAAAACCAAATCCTCCTGCGTCACTTCTTTTTTTGCTAACCTCATCTGAGCTTCCCACAGAGTAGTAATAAACCAGGGGTTTGGTATATTTGTTGATCTGAAATAGTTATCTCTTTCATACCGAATAAAACCACCCACATCTGTTTGATTCCACAGTCGTTCTTTTGTAGCCTGATACGATTTTTGAAAAAGATCTTCCGACTGATCGAACACACCAAAGTACCACAGCCCAAAGAGAGAACTAGAATCAACAATTTCATCCCTAACGAAGCCATCTTTGCTGTAGTAACCAATACGCACAAATGCCTGCAATGAAGGTGAATACAAGTGTTCTATCATTGCCTCTTTAATTTCATTGGCGGCTTTTTTGTATTCACGCATATGATTTCGCTTATCTAAAAGTTCAGAAAACTTTGCAGCAGCCATTAATCCTCCATATGTCGCCGCACAGGTATAGGTAGAAACTCCAATTTTTTCTTCCCACAAATCATATGACGCTAGTGGCAAACCAGTGTCTTTATCACGAAAACTCATGAGAAATCGAGCCATTTTTTCGATCATTGGTTTATACAGTAATTCTATAAATTCTAGATCTTTAGATTGCTCATAGTGGTTCCAAAGAGCGTATAAAACACCTGCAGTTTCATCCTCTTGAATTGGCAACTGCAAAATTTTATCTTTCAGCCATTCGCCCTGTGAAGTAGTAGAGTGCCAAGTTGAACCTAAACTTTCATCACTGCGGTAGCGATGGTGCAGATAGCCATCTGGGTGTAAAACATCTTTGCAAAATAAAAAGAAGTTTTTGGTAACTTCATCAAAGCCCGATTTATCGAGTGTTGTAGCAATAAATGCCGCGTCGCGAGGCCACATGTAACTGTAGTCATCCTTGCCATACTCAATCATCTCGCTATCGCCACTAGCAATAATACTACCTCTATTGTCAGTGTGGCTGCGTAGAATAAAAAGTGATGTATCAAATAATTTTTTCTGATCAGGAGGTAAATCATCTGTCTCGAATTCTCTGGTATTTAACCAGGCATTCCAAAAACTCTCGGTTGAGTGCAACATTGCTTTTGGTGTCTTTAACACCACGCTCGAATTTATTTCATATGCATCTTCGAGTGACTTACCTGCAACAATCCAATAGTAAATTCGTGATTTGCACTTAGCTTGACAGGATGTAGAAAAACGAATAACTGAGTCTACAGAACCATGTTCAACTGCATTTTTGGTAAGGTCTCCATCCTCTGCATCACGATACGATCCTTCCTTGCCCTCGAACTGGTAAGCACCAACAGTGTAATCATCAATTCTCGAACCAGATTCTGTTTGACCATTTACAATAAACACACGACGACCCTTATAGTGAACAACAGCGTTGTGGGTTGGATCATAAAAAGCAGTGTTACGCTTTTTAGATTCTGAGATATGAAAAACCTGATGGAAAAAAAGCTGTATCTCTGCAAACTCTCCCGAATGGTTATAAATATCTACCTGACGCAAAAAAACATCTTTCTCATTGTATACAGAATCTTCCATCACCACAGTCACATTGAGTTGAGTATTTTTGCAAACCAAGTAACCAACCATCGTCTCTGGCTTGTAGCCAATGGAGATGTCCCAGGATTTATCATCAAGCCAAGAAAACACGCCGTTCACTCTAACACCAATCCGATGTTTATGTCCGGCAACATGATTCTCTAATCCTACATAGGGATAGTAGAAATCTCTCACGAAACCATTTTCGTCGAGACACACAAGCATCTGGCCATTTCCAAGTGTAAGAGCTCTGGGCATACGTCTATCATATCAGTCCAGAGAAAGAATAAACAAGATATCAAAATAACTCATTACCAGTAGGACTACCACAAGAACGAGTAGCTACTGCAACCGCTCGGTTAGATCTGCTAGAGCAATGGTAAACCGTCGATACGCCTCGTGAGGATTTTCGTAAGGGCTGAAATAGGCATGCACGTCACCATCTGCAGCCCATTTAGTACACATATAATAAAAATGGTCACTCGTTTGTAACCGTCGCCAATCGCTAATAAGCTGGGTATTATGAGAAGACAATACCTCTTCTTCTAATTCATACATAATGCGCAATGTATCCAGTTGATATGCATTGTCTCTCCAAGCAGTAATATCTCGATCAACATCTGCCCAAGAAATTGGATCGGGCACATCATAGGTATCCAATTTGGCTTTATCTAAGCACTTTTTTTTGATTTTTCGATCACAAACAGGTGTGAAGACCTGGGTGGGTGTTATAAAAGAATTCCATTTTTTACTTCGAAAAGCAGTAACAAAATCTGCAAAGAAAGTAAAGATACCTGTATCCTCCCACTGATGTTCACCAAAAGTTTCAAAGTCCATAAACAGGTTAACAATTTCATCCTCAGAGTAAACCTGAATCCATTCTAGGTACTGCTCGACAGTAAGTGGCCATGCAGACCAAGACTTTTCCGAAAACCGGAATGCGACATCATCAGATAGTTGAGCGTGCTTTAATAATACGGGCAGACGATCCTTTGTTTTTGCGGCATACGGAACCGTTCGTTTTCTCCCCCAAAGATAACGATCCACTCCCTCAGTCAACATCCCAACATAGCCCATATCTTCAACTAACTGAGCAATTTCATTACTAAAAATGAGTTCGGTATTCCGAAAAGCACTTGGTCGTATATTCAGATGTTTGTACAAGAGACGCTCGTGTTCTTGAACCTGATACGCAAATTCTTTCGGAGAATACAGGCTGGCGAGTGAGTGATAGTACGTCTCGGCTAAAAACTCAACTTGCCCTGTCTTTGAAAGCTTCTGCAAAAGATCCACCACATCCGGTGCATATGCTAACGCTTGTTCTAAAAATACCCCAGAGATTGAAAAAGTAAAATAAAAATCCCAATACTGCTTCGTGAGTTGCAAGAGTAAACTCAGCATCGGTCTATATGACTTTTCTGCAACCTTCATGAATATTTTTTTATTATCATCCTGTTGCTGTAAATCAAAGTAAGAAAAAGCGTCAGTACCCACATCCAATACAGAAACATCTGCTAAACGATAGGGCTGATGGAGCTGAAAATAAAAACAAAGCTTCGGCATAACTGCTATCTTCCAAGCAAAGCCTTGATGTAGGATTGCTTCACTTTAGTTGCAGCATTATCCCAAGTAATCTGCTGGATATCGGTGAATTGATTCTGAACCACCTTTTGGGAGTATTCTGGGTCCTCAATTAATTTTTGTATTGACTCTGCCATTTTATCAACGTCCCAAAAATCAAGTGCAATCGCACCTTTCATGACTTCACTCACACCAGCATTTTTTGAGATGATCACTGGAGTATGACGCTGAGCTGCCTCAACTGCAACTAAACCAAATGGCTCTGAAATAGATGGCATCACAAACACATCCGCACGATCGAGTAACTTGTCCCGCTGAGTACTTCGCACGAATCCACTGAACACCACTGAAGCAGAAAGCGCTTGTTCGGCAGAAGTAAGCAGTAATTCATGATACATATCGCCAGATCCCGCCACCACAAAGAGTGCATTCGGGACCCGAACCACAACCTGTTTTGCGAGTTGAATGAAGTACTGAACACCTTTGTGCAGAGTAAGTCGACCCATAAAGACAATCACTGGACGTTTCTGAGCAAAGTGATGTCTACCAGGGTCAGGGGCTACTTCGGGTTGTAGAGCTCCATTGTGTACCACATCGATTTTGTGAGCATCGATACCATAGGTATTCACAAGTAGACTCTTGGTATAGTAACTGACTGCAATAACTCGGTCAGCTGCCATCATCCCTTCATATTCTACAGAAGAAATGTACTGATTTCCTTGGTTTAGACCAGCTCGATCGTACTCTGTGCTGTGCACATGAGCAATGAACGGTTTTCCTGTTTTTTCTTTAACTTTCCTAGCTGCAGGAAAAGACATCCAGTCGTGAGCATGTACTAAATCGCTATTCTGCATGATTTTATTCGATCGTGAAGCAATCACCTGGGAATATTCCTGAACCCGCTGTTCTAGTTCTGAATTTGGCAACATTCTGAGTTTTTCTGAAGAAAGGGAGTCGGAAACTGACAAAAAGCTCCGAATAATCCCCTCTGAGCTGTAACTTGCAAAGGGAGGGTAGAGTACTTTGGTACCCAATTTTTTCTCCCATCGAGGATCAACACATGACATCATGCTCATATGGTCAACTGTAGATTCGTAATGATAGGGGAGAGCAAATTGAATTGTAGTATCAGAAGCCAATGCCTGTGTCAAACCTTGGCAAGCAACACCCAAACCCCCACTATTGTGTGGCGGATATTCCCAACCGATCATAAATACTGAGTTATTCTTCATAGCTTTCCATGACAAAACAGACCACGACAGTAGCCATACCTCAGTGTAATACTTTTCGACAATCAATATCAAGAGGTAGATATCTAAAAAATCATCGAATTACAGGCTCTTTTTTGTAATATGAAATCGTTTTGGAACAACTGGACAAATAGTTTGTTCATCTTGAATACAGAACGTACCTATTCGTTCCCTTCTGAGTTCACTCACCAGCGCTCCACAACCCAATGTAACACCAAAATCCTGCACGAGTGAACGCACATACGTTCCCGAACTACACCCAACCGAAAAAGTTACAAAAACTTTTTTCTGTTGGCCATCTCGCATCACAGAGTGGAGAACTATATTTGTAAGAGTAATTGATCGTGTAGGCAAATCGAAGGTGTCAATGTTTCCTTTTCGAGCCAAATCGTACAACTTTTCTCCCGCGATCTTCACTGCAGAAAAAGCTGGAACTGTTTGTAGGCTCTCACCAACAAATGCATGTAAAGCTGAATCAATTTGTGATTGAGTTACTAGAGCAAGTTCATCGTAAGTAGCTGTCTGCTCAACCCTACCCATCCGATCAAAGGTATCCGAAACCACTCCAAGTTCAGCAACCACAAAATACTCCTTGTCTTGCTTCAAGTAAGTATCTTGCAGTTTTGTGTACTCTCGGCTAACTAACAACACAAGCAAACCTGAGGCCAACGGATCTAGTGTACCCGTATGCCCAATTTTTTTCACTCCAAAGGCTTTGCGTGCCCAGTTCACCACCGTATGACTTGAAATTCCAGATGGTTTATCCACCAAGAGCATACCTGCTTTTTTTGACATGACAACTGAATATGAATTTGGAGAAATCATACCCTATTGTACCATTGAGCTTTGACAGCAGCTGGCATGAAACAGTACACTATACAATACAAACTATGAACGCAGCTAGCCAATTTCTTTCTCAAGCCGAATTAACAGAGATTGCTCGTAAGATACGGGTCTCTATTGTTTCTATGCTCACAGCAGCTGGCAGTGGTCATACTGCTGGAGCTTTGGGCATGGTCGAAATCTTTACCTCTCTTTACTTCGATCGTGCGAAAATTGATCCCTCAAATCCAAGTTGGCCTGATCGAGACTACATTTTGCTCTCCGCTGGACACACCTGTCCTGTTCTCTATGCCACACTAGCAGAAAAAGGGTTTTTTGACAAAAAAGAACTCGATACCTTTCGTGACATCAACACTAGACTCCAAGGACACCCTCATTTACATTCATTACCTGGAATAGAAATAACGTCTGGTGCATTGGGACAAGGACTCTCACAAGCAGTGGGAATGGCTCTTGGACTCCAGCTTGATCAAAAAGATAATCGCGTCTACTGCATCATGAGCGACGGAGAGCAGCAAGAAGGTCAAACATGGGAGGCTTACATGTACGCAGGTGACCACTCACTCTCAAACCTAACAGCATTCATTGATCGTAACCACATTCAAATTGGAGGTAACTCAAACAACGTCCTACCACTTAACAGATTATCAGAAATGATCAGATCGTTTGGATGGGAAACCATAACTATAGATGGCCACTCATTCTCGGCGCTTCACTCTGCGATGGATCGAGCAGAACAACATGAGCAGCCAACTGCAATCATATGCGAGACAACTCCTGGGAAAGGCGTAAGCTTCATTGAAAGTGATTTTGAGTGGCATGGAAAACCACCGTCAGAAGAAGAACTTCAACGCGCTCTTGAGGAACTAGGGGTACAATCATGACAAAAGAAAAACGCACTACGAGAGATGGATTTGGTGAAGCACTCGTTGAGGCAGCCCGAAAAGACCCTCACATTGTAGCCTTAACTGCAGACCTGCGAGAGTCAATGAGGCTCGATGGATTTGCCGAGCAGTTCCCCAATCGCTTCTTCGAAATCGGAGTCGCTGAAGAAAATATGGTTGGTATCGCAGCAGGTCTTGCACTTACTGGCAAAACACCGGTGACATGCAGTTATGCAGTTTTTAATCCACAAAACACGATGGGGCCAATTCGTTCTTCAGTCTGCTACTCAAAAACAAACGTAAAAATCATTGGAGGCCATGCAGGAATTTCTACCGGACCAGATGGAGCCACACATCAGGCACTCGAGGATATTGCTATGATGAGAACTCTTCCCAATATGATCGTAGTGGTTCCTGCAGACTATCATGAGGCAAAAAAAGCCACCCAAGCCATTCTGGATTACCATGGACCTGCATACTTACGAATTGGCAAGTATCTCACACAACCAGTTTCTGATGAAAATACTGAGTTTAAACTTGGAAAAGCTACCATTTTACGAGAAGGAAATACCGTCGCCATCATTGCCTGTGGCACCATGGTTGCAGAAGCTATTAAAGCGGCAGATCAGCTCGAAACCCACAACGTTAGCACCGAAGTTCTTAACATGCATACCATTAAACCAATAGATCGGTTCAGTATTCTAGAGCTAGCTGGACATGTACAACTTATCGTCACAATCGAAGAACATCAAATCACCGGGGGCTTAGGTTCTGCGGTTGCAGAAGTGCTAGCCGAACTGCCACAACATCCTCCACTACATCGAATTGGTATGCTTGATCAGTTTGGTGAGTCAGGTCCAAGTGATGCACTACTCAAAAAATATGGTCTCACTGCGGATGCCATCGTCGACCTTGCTCTGTCAAAAATTTAGCTAGATTTGACAGTTTGGACAGAAGTAGGTGCCTCGACCTGCAATTTTCTCTTTAATAATTGTGCCACCACAATTTAAACATGGTTCGCCTTCACGGCCATAGACTGCAACTTCTTTCTGATAGTTACCAGAAAAACCGTCTATGTGTCTAAAATGTTCGATTGTAGCACCACCAAGCTCAATGCCTTTTTGCAGTACTGCTTTTGAAGCATCGAGCAATCGATCAGCTTCTGATTTAGATAACGTGTTAGCTTTTCGATAGGGACTAATTTGGGCAATGTTCAAGGCATCACACGCATAAATGTTTCCCAAGCCACTCATTATTTTTGAGTCGAGAATCACCACTTTTATTGCCCGAGATGTCCGTTGAACTCTATCCCAAAAATACTCGTCAGAGATACTTTCTTCAATAACATCGGGAGCATAACGAGCAAATTCGTTTTCAAGTTCCGAAGGAGAAAGAAGTCGAATCCATCCAAAGATACGTTGGTCATTAAAATAGAGATTACTTCCGTCTGAAAATGTAATGCTCACACGGGTGTGTGTACTTGGCAATGCTTGAAGCCAATCGGCTGTTGGATGCCCACCTCCCAATCGCACACTTTCATCCACATAGATGAGTTGCCCAGTCATTTTAAGATGAACCAATACATTTTTTCCAGATTTCAACTCAATGTGAATAAGCTTGGCTTTACGGTTTACTTGAGTAATTCTTGTGCCAATCAGTTCATAAATGTCACCCATAAATGATTTTTGCTTATACACCTTAATAGCGGAAACCTCTTTTCCAGGCAAGACTGATCGTAAACGACGAACAACTGTTTCTACTTCGGGAAGTTCTGGCATAGCCTTCGCATTTTAACATAGACACCTCTCATTGCGAGAACATGCCTCGAGGAGTAAAATGCGATGCCATGACAAAAGAAATAAAGAGACCAGATCCCGTTGAGAACCGAAAACAAGTGTATGCACTTATTCGTACTGCCTATACTTTGCTCGGTGAAATTACTCTACGGAATCAGATTTTATCTGAAGAAGCTGAAACACAACTGTTCACCGTTTGTAAAGCCCTTTCTGATGGAGAAAAAACCACCAAATGCCTGTTAGCACAGGTAAAACACGACTGCTGGTTCAAATACAACTCAGCCTCAAAAGAGAGTGCCGAAAACTACGCCCTTCGTACGCTTATTATTGCGGCCTTGCTCGATGCAACTGACTCAGAAAATAGGTACAGCTCAGAGATCTTCGCTGTTCTCAGACACGATCTTGAACATGTTTCTCTAGATATCCTCCCTGATAAAGCACGAGAGTTTGCACTTCAAATAATTTCAAAAATCCAACCATTTGAAGCTTTTGCGCTGCTTACTGTCTAAAGCTCAACCAAATGATGGTCCGTCAGGACACCTCGAGCTTTGCGCTGCGAGATACTCATAACTACTAGAAAAATCATTAGAACTCATTTGGCGAACCATGGGTCCTACTATCTTACCAACATATCTAGATATAAAAAAATAGCCCTATTGGCTATTTTCTTATTTGTGGGTCCGCCGGGACTCGAACCCGGGACGCACAGCTTAAAAGGCTGTCGCTCTAACCGACTGAGCTACGGACCCACTTTCTTGATAAAAATTTTTACAAAGAACTGGAGTATTTTATCTCAAAAAGTCTCGTTCGAAAAGTACTAGACTACGTGGAATATACTCAAATCACTCTATCTTGTATATACATCTACATCAGGACCACATCAGAACTCCACTTGAAAATAATGGGTGAATTATAGATACTAGTAGTATAGGATTACTTATATCATGCAGAATAACACTCTTTTATATATACTTCCGGACGTCACCTACTTTGCAGAGCTTCTGCCTACAAAAAAAGAATTTACGTTTGCGATTCAAAACTTTCGTCAAATTAACGGAGAGTTCATGGGTGACAATACCTTTGAAGTGGAAAACATCGATAAACTGTTTGGCAAAATAAAAGATACCTCATTTACCTCGCTCATTCTCCCTGACTACTTGTTTACTGACACTATCGTATCTGTCAAAGAAACAGATGAAAAAAAAGTAATTTCCCATCTTAAGGAAGAGCTTTTACCCTCACTTGGCATTACTACTGATTCTCACTACGTAAACACTTTTGTACTTGCTCAATTCAAAGGAGAGTCTCGTGTCCAAATTAGTGCTCTAGAAAAATCTGTTCTTGCTCCTGTTCGTGTGAGTGCTAAAAAACATGGTATTTCTTTTGAAGGAGTTACTGCTTTGAGCTGGAGTATTAAATCTCTTATTTCTCTTGAGCCATCAATTAGTATTGTCCAAGCAGGAAGTAAACTCTATACCTCACTCCATTATATTGGCATTGACCAAACAACCGTTGCAGAACTCGATGAAACTTCGAATATTTCTGAAACGATCAAAACTCTTAAGGGTGGAGAACCGAGTATTCAAACAATCTATTTACTCTCAAATGAAGTCGTAGAAGAAAACCTCAAGGAAGAACTTAAAGCTACAGTCCCAATCCAACAAGTTGCATCATTTAAAGAAGAGGACACCAAAATCCCATCATACGTCAAACAACTCATTGAGGCAGGCATGAAAACACTCTCGATCCCTGATTATCTCGCACCTTCATTCGAAGTTTCTAAACCGCTTGCAAATGATGAAGAAACAATCGCAGCCCTCTCAATCAGCGAATCAGAAGAGAGTGATGAGGAAGAGGATGCTCTAGATAACAGTACCGCAACAGGAAAAGAAAAAACAGAAGCTACTCGTACTGTCGACGAGCTGCCTACCCCAACTGTTCCTGCAGTTGCAACATCTCAGGTAAAAGCACTTGATTTGGATAAAGTAGAAGACGCAACGTCAAAAACTCAGGAGGATACTGAAGAGGAACCTAGCATAGAACCAATCACATCTGTAGACGAAACACTAGAAAAAGACACAGAGAAACCTGAAAAAAAAGAAGTGGACGAAGAAAAACAAGAAGTCTCAGAACAAGAGACCTCAGAAGCAGAAGAAACAACCGTCGATCTAGCACCAACAACTGCATCTCCAGTATCATCAACAAATCAGGAGGAAAAGGAAAACCATATGTCAGCAATCAAGGATGAAGAACTCACAACTGTGGAAGAAACATCAGACGAAGATAATGATGTCATTGACCTACGACAGTTTTCAAAAGAAGGTTCACTGGAAATAGAAGAAGACAGTGAAGAACCAAAAAAGAAAACAACTCCTAACAAAATTCTCAAAAACCAATCTGGGGTAGGATCTATGATGAAGATGATCTTTATTACCGTAGCAGTTTTCTTCGCAACTGTAGCCATTGGAGTTGGAGTCGGTTTGGGACTTCTCAAAGTTACCCAACAAGGTGAAACAGTCACTCCAGCTGTCGAAACAGTAGAAGCTTCCCCCGAGCCATCTCCAAGTCCAAAACCGGAAGTTGTAGAGTTTGACCCAACAGGCAACTACTCGGTCTTGGTTGTAAACGCAACCACAAAAGCTGGATATGCCGGTACAATAAAATCAGATCTTATTGAAGCAGAATTCGAGGATGTCGATGCTGCAAATGCCAAAGGTGAGTATGAGGAGGGAAACTTTATCCTTGTAGATGAAGAAATTCCAGGACTCCTTACCTTCATCGAAGAGGCTACTGATCTAAACTTTGAGCTTGACACAGAAAACAAATCACAAGAAGACGCAGCTGAAGCCTATGACTTCGTGGTTGTTCTTGCTGAGTAGCTTTTGTCCCTTGTGGTTGTCAAAAAGCACGATATAATTCAAATTGTCTGACCGACACACACATTACATATAGCTGCATAACACACAGTGTAGATGTGTTTGTTGTTCTTTTTTTGTGACCAAGTAGTAAACATAGAAAAGAATTATCATGGCCGCAGGACTTCATATCTCCATTTCAGCTGAGACACTTCTCAACGTCGGTGGTATTGCTATCACCAATTCCATGCTTACCAGTTTAGTCGTCAGTGGACTCATCATCGCATTTGCGATTATAGTCCGACTGCAACTCAAGGACACCAACAGTCCACGAGGGCTTCAAAACTTTGCAGAATGGATCGTAGAATCTCTCCACAACTTAGTTCACAGCGTAACGGGCGACTTGAAAAAGACCCGTCTTTTCTTGCCCTTTATTGGAACTTTCCTTTTATGGATTCTTTTTAATAACTGGCTTGGGTTGCTTCCTGGTGTTGGAACCATCAGAATGATTGAAAACAGCACTGAAGTTCACGAAGCAGCATCTGCTGAAAAAGCAACAGAAGGTGAAATGCATTCTTCTGTAGTAGGACAAGTATATGCTGTCGAAGGTGAAGAACCAGTCTCTACTCATGAAGAAGTTCTTGAATTAGTCGTTGATGAAGGTGAAATGCATCTTGAAGAATCAGATGATACTCACATGGATGTGATGGCAGGTGAAGTTCATGAAGAACTTGAACAAGGAGCCGAAGAACACCACGTTAAAGCTGTCCCAATCTTCAGACCAGGTACTGCAGATCTTAACACCACCATTGCTTTGGCATTAGTATCTGTCTTCTTGACCCAAGTATTTGGTGTGCAAGCATTGGGACTTAGTTACTTTAAAAAATACATTAACTTCTCAAATCCAATTATGACATTTGTTGGATTCCTCGAGACCATTTCAGAATTCGCAAAAGTTATCTCATTTGCATTCCGTCTGTTTGGAAACATCTTTGCTGGAGAAGTACTCTTGGTTGTGATTTCATCACTCGTACCAATTATTGCTCCAATGCCATTCTATGGCCTTGAGCTCTTTGTTGGATTCATCCAAGCTCTCGTATTCGCAATGTTGTCACTAGTATTCTTTAATATGGCTACACAGAGCCATGATGAACACTAAAAAGTAGTAAAAAGTAAAAGTATAAAGAATAAAGGTAAAACACCGTAAAAAAATAATAGGAGAAAAATTATGTCAACAGAATTCGCAGTTGCATTTGTTATGGGTGTCGGAAGTATTGGACCAGGTCTTGCTATCGGTATGCTCGTATCTAAAGGTCTTGAAGCTATTGGAAGAAACCCAGAAGCTGCAGGAAAAATCCAGACAAACATGATTCTTGGTATTGCTTTCGCCGAAGCTATCGCAATTTACGCTTTGGTGGTAGCACTTATCTTGAAATTTGTTTAATAAGGATCACAAACAGAAATAACACAAAGGAAGTATCATGGACATTCAACTTACACAGATTCTTTTTCAGATTATCAACTTTTCTGTAGTGGTCGGTGCTCTCAGCTTCCTTCTCTACAAGCCGGTGATTAAAATCTTTGATGAACGATCAAAGCGCATCGCAGAAGGGGAGAAGGCCGCAGCAAAAGCTCAAAAAGCCTACGCTGACATCGAACAGAAACAAAAATCTGTAGAAGCAGAACTTAAAAAAGAGCGAAACAAAGTTATTAAGGAGGCTCAGGCAGAAGCTACAGAGCGCAAAGAAGTAATTATTGCTGATGCAAAAGCTAAAGCTAAAGCAGAACACGACGAAATGAGAGCTCAATGGGAAAACGAAAAAGCAATGCTTTTAAAGAAAGCCGAAAAAGACATGGCTGCTGCAGTTATCACAGTTGCAGAAAAAGTTATTGGTGATGCTCTCGATGAAAAGAAAGCCAGTAAACTCATTGACACCGAACTAAAAAACATCATTAAAGCACTATAAATTATGAAAAGTACAGACCTTACCATAACAGTTGCGACTGCGATTACATTGAGTTCATCTCAAGAAAAAGCAATCGAAAAAGCTGTCAAAGAGAAACGCAACGTTTCATCTGTAACTATCGAAAAAATTGTTGACCCAAAGCTTATTGGGGGCATTAAGCTCACAATTAATTCAGTCGAGTATGACGGCACTGTTGCTGGCAAACTTGCTAAGCTCAAGTCACAACTTATGAGTCAGTTATAAGAAGTGAAAGCTCGATACATGAAAAAGAATACACAACAAGAATTTACCACCTCGATTACACAACTTATCTCTAATCTTGAGGTGAACACTGAGTCCGAAGCAGTCGGAACCGTGCTCTCATTTGGAGATGGAGTTGTCTCAGTCACTGGACTTGACGATGTCCAATCGGGAGAACTCATTGACTTAGGTGAAAATCAATATGGATTAGCACTTAACCTTGAAAAGAAACGTACCGGTATCGTGGTTCTTGGTGATGCCTCACATCTCTCAGCAGGACAAACAGTTCGAAGAACGGGTCGTATTCTCTCAGTTGGAGTTTCAGATGCAATTTTAGGACGTGTCGTTGATGCGTTGGGTAGAGAAGTTGATGGCAAAGGTGATCTGCCTGTAGACAAGTACATGCTCCTCGAAAAGCGTGCTCCTGGCATCATGCCTCGCCAATCTGTGTCTGTTCCACTACAAACTGGGATTAAAGCTGTTGACGCAATGATTCCAATTGGTCGCGGACAACGTGAACTTATTATTGGAGACCGTTCAACCGGTAAAACTGCAGTGGCATTGGGAACTATTCTGAATCAAGCCGATCAGAACGTCCAATGTGTCTATGTATGTATTGGTCAAAAACGATCTTCACTTGCTCAAACAATTCAAATTCTCGAAGACAGAGGTGCAATGAGTTACACAACAATCGTCTCTGCCACCGCTTCATCAAGTGCTGCAGAACAGTTCTTAGCTCCTTATACCGGCCAAGCTATTGCAGAGTATTTCTTAGAAAAAGGCAAAGACGTGCTTATCATCTTTGACGACTTAACCAAACACGCTCAAGCCTACCGTGAAATCTCACTCTTGCTTCGCCGACCTTCTGGTCGTGAAGCATATCCAGGTGATGTTTTCTACCTTCACTCACGTCTCTTAGAGCGCGCATGTCGCCTCAATGAAAAGAATGGTGGCGGATCTGTCACCGCTCTTCCAATAATCGAAACACAAGCAAATGACGTATCAGCATACATTCCTACCAATGTGATTTCGATCACCGATGGGCAAATTTATCTTGAGTCTGACCTCTTTAACGCAGGTATGAAACCTGCTATTAATGTGGGTCTCTCAGTCTCTCGTGTTGGATCTTCAGCTCAGAGAAAAGCTATGAAGCAGGTTGCGGGTACCATGAAACTCGATCTGGCTCAGTTCCGTGAACTCCAAGCATTTGCACAATTTAGCTCCGACCTTGACGAGAAAACCAAGTCTGTTCTCGATAGAGGAGAACATGTTAACGCTATTCTTAAACAAGGCTGGGATACCCCGCTCAAGATGGAAGAGCAAGTTGTCGTCATCTTCGCAGCTGTTAAGGGTTATCTCGACAAAGTAGCTATCGATGATATCCAAAAGTGGGAAGCAGAATATCTTGAATATATGCATACTTCCTACCCACATATTTTTGAAAGTATTACTTCAGAACTCAAGATTGTTGAAAAAACAGAAGATGACTTAAAAGCTGCCATTACTTCTTTCAACGAAAGTCACCCCAATTTAGTGCCAGTAGCCCAAGAGGAATAAAAAGTCGCGAGCATGCCGAACACAAGACAAATCGTCCAGCGAATCAAGACTGCAGGCAACATCTCCAAAATTACAAAAGCTATGGAGATGGTTTCGGCAAGTAAAATGCGTCGCGCCCAAGCATCAGCTTTGGCCACCCGTCCATACACTGAAGCTCTCAACAGTTCTCTGCAATCACTCGCAGAAGCATCAAGCATCACAGTGCATCCTCTCTTAACTCAACATGAAGAAGGCTTTGATGTAGCAGTTATCATTTCAACTGACAAAGGTCTCTGTGGAAGTTTAAATCCATCTTTGTTTAAAGAAACGATTGCTTGGCTCAAACACCATAAAGAGGGAAAAGTTGTTGCCGTTGGGAAAAAAGCGGTGGCGTTTGCACGGCTTGCAGGAATCGAACTCTATGCCCAGTTTACAGACTTACCTGACCAAGTATCACCATCTGACACAATTTCTATCAGCACATTAATCAAGGAAGGATTTCTTGACAAAGAATTCAGATCTGTCTCACTTATCTACATGGATTTCGTGAGTACACTGGTTCAAAAGGTTCACGTACAACAAGTATTACCTCTACCCAAAATTGAAACGAGTGAAGCAGCACTTGTTGATAAACTCAACGAGGCAGAATACATTTTTGAACCAAATGCTGATGCAATTCTTAATAACCTTCTGCCATATTACCTCGAAAACAGTGTCTATCAAGCATTTCTTGAAGCCAGGGCTAGTGAGCACTCTGCTCG
The DNA here is from genome assembly GCA_020632255.1 of Pseudomonadales bacterium. GTDB lineage: Bacteria > Patescibacteriota > Microgenomatia > UBA1400 > PJMF01 > CG1-02-43-31. The sequence goes on along the minus strand of JACKFX010000001.1, from coordinate 152,755 downwards.
CATGGTGAGTATGAAAAATGCAAGTGAAAATGCTGGAGAACTTATGTCTGATCTTCGACTTGTCTATAACAAGTCTCGTCAGGCAAGTATTACCTCAGAACTACTTGACGTAGTTACTGCACTATTAGCACAAGATCAAAAGGAAGCAACTCACTAAAGAGAAAAAAGGAATCGTATGAAAAAAGATATGACAAACACCGGAACAATTACTCAAATCGTTGGACCAGTTGTGGATATTGCCTTTTCTAACAAACTACCAGAAATCTATAACGCACTCGTTCTGACTCAAGAAGGCAAAGATGACATTTACTTTGAAGTAGAACAACAGATTTCTGACACTGAAGTCCGCTGTATTTGTTTAGCATCTACCGACGGTTTAAGCCGTGGGCTTGAAATTATTGACACTGGTGCTCCAATTTCAGTTCCTGTTGGCAAAATTACACTTGGTCGTGTCTTTAATGTAACTGGAGACGTCATTGACGAAGGAGAACCTCTAGCAAAAGGATTTCAGACAGCTCCAATTCACAGACCAGCCCCTCTTTTGACTGATCTCGAAACAAAACCTGCTATGCTCGAAACTGGTATTAAAGTTATTGACCTTATCTCACCCTTCGCAAAAGGTGGTAAAGTCGGTGCATTCGGTGGTGCAGGTGTGGGTAAGACAGTTATTATCCAAGAACTTATTCGTAACATTGCAGAAGTCCACAAAGGCCACTCTGTATTTGCTGGTGTAGGAGAGCGTACCCGTGAAGGTAACGACCTGTACTACGAAATGAAAGAGTCTGGGGTGCTTGCGAGTACTGTCATGTGCTTCGGCCAAATGAATGAACCACCAGGAAACCGTCTTCGTGTCGCTTTGACTGCACTTACCATGGCCGAACACTTTAGAGACGAAGAAAATGAAGATGTGCTCTTGTTTATCGACAATATCTTCCGTTTCACTCAGGCTGGTGCAGAAGTATCTGCACTCCTTGGCCGTATTCCTTCAGCTGTTGGATACCAGCCAAACTTGGCTACAGAAATGGCTGCCTTGCAAGAGCGTATCACTTCAACCAAAAGTGGTTCGATTACCTCAATTCAAGCCATTTACGTGCCAGCTGATGACTATACTGACCCAGCACCTGCGACAACCTTTGCACACATCGACTCAACCATTTCACTGGATCGTCGCTTAGCAGAACAAGCACTGTTCCCTGCAGTTGACCCTCTCAACTCTTACTCGAAAGTGCTCGAGCCAGCAGTTGTTGGTCAGAAGCATTTCGATGTTGCTCGTGGAGTCCAAAAAGTGCTGCAAAGATACAAAGAACTACAGGACATTATTGCAATTCTCGGTATTGATGAACTTAGTGAAGAAGATAAGAAGATCGTTGCTCGTGCACGTCGTATTCAGAGGTTTCTCTCACAACCATTCTTTGTTGGTGAACAATTCACTAACATTCCTGGAGAATATGTTCCTGTAACCGAAACAGTCCGAGGATTTAAAGAAATTCTCGAAGGAAAACACGACAACCTCCCAGAACAAGCATTCTATATGGTTGGAACTATTGACCAAGCCGTCGAAAAAGCCAAAAAGATCTAACACATGCAAAAACTCAAACTGACTGTTGTCTCACAAGAAAAGAAACTACTCGAAACTGAAGTCGAGTCAGTTTCTGCTGTGACAACACAAGGTGAAATAACTGTCTTGGCTCGTCACATTCCACTGTTTACCCAGTTACAAACTGGCGAGCTAAGATATTTGGAAGGCGATAAAGAGCACTCCATTGTTGTCTCGGAAGGCTTTTTAACAGTTAATCCTAACAATGAAGTTATTGTCATGGTTGATACCGCTACTCTCGCTCGTGACATCAGTGTCAAACAGGCAGAAGAAGCTATTGCTGCAGCCAAAGAAACTATGAAGATTTCAGAGGATCGCAGAGAGCTGATTTTAGCTGAAGCTTCTCTCAAACGAGCCATGCTCGAAATCAAAGTCGCTCAAAAACGAGGTACCTCAGGAGTATAACTCCTCGACATTATCAAGAAGAAACGTTTTCCGCTTGCGACATCAAAAAGACCAGGTATACTAGGAACATTATGTCAATGACTAAGAATGACAAACCAAACCAAATTGAACTTACCAAAGAGGGTCTCGATGAACTCACACAAGAGTTGTCAGAACTCAAAGAACAAAAACTCGTCGCCGTTATTAAACGTGTAGCAAAAGCTCGTGAGTACGGCGATCTCTCTGAAAACGCCGAATACCACAGCGCAAAAGAAGAGCAAGAGTTTATTGAAACCAGAATAGAAGAGATTGAAGGCATCATTGCCCGCTCAGTCGTCGTCAAAAACACTCGAAGCAAAAGCACTATTGGAGTTGGTTCAACAGTTGTCGTCAGCAAAAAAGGCTCAAAAGACAAAAAAACACTCTATGTAGTTGGTGAGTTTGAAGCAAACCCAACAGAAGGTAAAATATCCGTCGGATCACCGTTAGGAGAAGCCCTTGTTGGTAAGAAGAAGGGTGATAAGGCTGTGTTTAATGCTCCAGCGGGTGAGATTGAATACAGAATTGTAGAAATAAAATAATACCTTAACATAAAATCAAAACCCCGCACACAGCGGGGTTTTTTAATGCCATTTAGTAGATTAGACCCAAAAAAAAGAAAAACCAATGCCAAATACCACACAAATCACACATACATCAACACAAATTGAAATTGGCCAAGAGGATAAAAAATAAATCATGTATAATCAAAACGCAGAAAATAACCAAAAAGACCAAGTACGAAACTCAAGAAGGACTGCCGGTATGTCACGAATGGACGAAACAATTCAAGCCAAAAAAGAAAAACGTGCTCAGCTCGAAGGGCTGGGCATTAACGTTCACCCTCATTTTTTCGATAAACAAAACACTATTGCTGAAGTTCGTGAAATGATGGACCAAGAAGTGACCACTGCAGGACGGATTATGTCTGTTCGGGCGCATGGAAAAGTAATCTTTGCAGATCTCCAAGACTCAACCACCAACATTCAAGTCATGGTCAGACAAGGAGAAATTACTGAAAATAGCTTTGACTGGCTCAAAAACCTCACTGACCGCGGAGATTACCTCGGGGTGACAGGCACTGTTATCACCACAAGGACTGGTGAAATTACTATTCTTGCTAAAGAAATCACCTTACTCTCAAAAGCTCTTCGCCCAATTCCAACTGCCTTTAATGCTGCAGACAGTAAAGAGGTTCGTTTCAGAAAACGGTATCTAGATATGCTCATTAATCCAGAAACCAAACGTGTCTTGGACGCTCGTTGGCTGATTGAAAAAGAAATTCGACGTTTCCTGCAGGATAGCCATGACTTTGTGGAGGTTGAAACTCCAATTCTCCAACCACTTTATGGTGGAACCAATGCAACACCATTTACTACCCACATGGATGCGCTTGATAGTGATTTTTACCTTCGTATCGCCCCAGAGCTTTATCTAAAACGGCTGATTGTGGGTGGATACGATAGAGTCTTTGAGATTGCACGTAACTTTCGAAATGAGGGAATTGACCAAACCCACCAACCTGAATTCACCATGATTGAATGGTACGAATCTTATGCTGACTACACTCGAATAATGAATGTTGCTGAAGCATTAGTTAAACACCTGGCACATAAGCTTTATGGGAACTATGAAATCATCGTTGGTGAAAAAACCATCGACATTGGGGGTAAATGGCCTCGAGTACGCATGGATGAAGCCCTCAAACAGCACGCCAACATCGACTTTGAATCTTTGAGTGATGCTGAGGTGAAAGCTTTAATGGCAGAGCACAAAATTGAACTCAAAAGTGAGTACACTCGAGGAAAAGCATTGTTTGAACTTTTTGATGAGTTAGTCACCCCACACTTAATTGCTCCAATCTGGATTGTTGACTACCCACGCGATATTTCTCCACTTTCAAAACAACACCGTAGCAACCCTGAGTTTGCAGAGCGCTTTGAAGCCTACATCGGCGGAAAAGAACTTGCCGACGGTTGGAGTGAGATCGTTGACGCCGTTGACCAACGCAAGATTTGGGAAAATGAGCAAACTAATATGCGTCATGGAGACACCCAAGCTCACCCACTTGATGAAGACTTTCTCGAAGCTATGGAACATGGTATGCCACCACTTGGTGGAATTGGTATGGGAATAGATCGTCTGGTTATGTTCCTTACTAACACTTGGAGCATTAAAGAAGTTATCGCCTTCCCAACTTTACGCCCGCTCACTTCAATTAATGCAGGAACCTCAAAAACTTCTAAAACTGAATCAGTTGAAATCCCTCCACGTGAGCAAGCCGAAACTTTGGTAGAAAAATATATCAAAGATGAAGCCCTACGAAAACATTGCCGCATGGTAGCTCAAGCTATGGAAGCGTATGCACAGGAACTTGGTGAAGATGTAGAACTCTGGTACCAAACCGGCCTCCTGCATGACCTAGACTGGGAGATGTATCCCGATGAGCATCCAAACAGAGCCATCAATGAAATTTTGAAAGAGTATCCACAACCGCTTCTTGATGCCATTGCTGCGCACGCACCAAGTAGAACAGGACGCGAACCAATCACAACCTTAGATCGATATTTATTTGCCTGTGACGAAATCTCTGGTTTTATCAATGCTATCGCACTGATGCGACCAACTGGTCTTGAAGGTATGAAACCAAAATCTATCAAGAAGAAACTCAAGGCTAAAGCCTTTGCAGCCAATGTAAGTAGAGAAGACATTGCTGAAGGGTTGGAGTTAATTGGCAAGACTGCTGATGAACATTTTGCCTTTTTGATTGAAGTCTTTTCAAAATAAAATTACATTTGAAATTACTCTAGAATAGCACCATAAAAAGGTGCTATTCTTGAATGAAGTGCAAAGACCAAGAGAATATTTTCCAGCAACAGACGTACACCTCACCCCAAGAAAACAGATTCATCGGGAAAAGTCACCACGTCATAGAGAGAGTGACCATCGCCTTATTGGTAAACGCCTTCAAGTTGAACAAACTCATGAAGCAAGAGAATTGGCTGCAGCTCAACAGCTCCGTGTAGCAATGCAAGATGCGTTACTTGGCGCAACAGAATACACGTACCATATGGAAATTGATGAAAGAGTGAGAGCAGAACTCGATCCAATTTTCAATGCTATATCAGACTGGGAAAAATGGCAACGAGGTAAAAGATACCTTGCCCCAGCTGAAATAGCAGAACAAGAAGCTGCTTTAGCTGTAGGAAAAAAATGAGCTCTTCCAAGAACTCCTACACCAAGTCAGATACAAGATGAACTTTCACAAAAAGCAAGTGAAGATCTATTTAATTCAGGGGCGTATGGTGACCATCCTAAAACTCACAAAAAAGGATCTGCCTACTAACTTCACAAAAAACTAATTTCTGCTATACTACTCCTATTAAAAAAAAGCACTTGAGGTAGCTAGCACCTGCCAATGCTGCATGGGGTCAAAAACCATGCCGGGTATGCCCGTCACAGCTGGAATGAGTATAAAGAGGTGGCACCGTTCTTGTCACAAACTTGAACCCTCTTACTTCATAGCTTTGTGGCCGTGGGTAAGAGTTTTTTTGTACCTCAACTACAAAGCACAGTATAAATATCTTTGCACAAGATGTGCAGAAAGGGTGCTATGTTGGATATTCAATTCATCAGAGATAACCAAAAAACAGTCGAAACAGCTTGCAAGAATAAACAGCTCGATGTTTCAGTTGTGGCTGAACTATTGGCTGTGGATGAAAGACGCCGTAAACTTCAGGTTGAAGTAGATGGTCTCCGTCAGCGAGCTAATCAAAATGCAGATGCAGTCAAACAGGAGGTTGCGCAGCAAGGTAAGCCCTCAGTTGAGTTAATTGCAAAAGGAAAAGATATCAAAACACAGCTACAAGCAATTGAACCTGAACTCAAGATAGCCGAAGAAGACTTCACTACACTTATGTACAGCATTCCCAATGTTCCTGCAGAAGAAGTTCCAGTTGGTGAAGATGAAGAAGGTAATGTTGTTGTTCGCACTGTTGGTGACGTGCCCACCTTCGATTTTGAACCAAAACAACACCATGAGCTCATGGAAGCGTTAGATCTTGTCGATACTGTTCGAGCTGTCCGCATTGGTGGATTTAGAAGCTATTTTCTCAAGAATGAAGCCGTCTTACTAGAACAAGCGATTCTTGCCTATGCCATGAAGTTGCTGACTAAAGAGGGCTTTACGCCATTCACCGCTCCAATTTTAGTTAACCACGATGCCATGGAAGGAACCGGTTACTTCCCTTGGGGAGTAGAGGACCATTACAAAACTCAAGATGGCCAAATTTTAGCAGGAACTGCCGAAGTTGCACTCACAGCATATCGAATGGGGGAAACCCTAACAGAAGCCGACTTGCCAGTCAAGATGGTAGGTATCTCACCATGTTTCCGCCGCGAAGTCGGAACACATGGAAAAGATACCCAGGGTATCATTCGTGTCCACCAGTTCAATAAAGTTGAGCAAGTGGTCTACACAGTGGCTGACGAAGAAGAAACTCAGAAGTGGCACGAAAAAATGACTGCATTTGCCGAACAACTTCTAAAAGACCTCGGTCTTTCATACCAGGTTCTGTTAATGTGTACAGGAGATATGGGGGCAGGACAACGCAAAAAGTATGACATTGAAACTTGGTTCCCAGGCCAAAATAAGTATCGCGAAACCCACTCAGCCAGTTACTTTAATGACTTTCAGTCACGCCGGCTAGGCATTAAGTATCAGGCAAAAGATGGTACAACAAAACACGTGTACACCTTAAATAACACTATGGCAGCAACTCCACGTTTACTAGCTGCGGTAATTGAAAACTATCAGCAAGCTGATGGCAGTATTGTGGTACCAGAAGTCCTGCGGGACTTTGTGGGAACAGATCGCATAACTAAAAAATGAACTCGGTGAGGATGTGCGCCAGGCATACTGCCTGGCGCACAGTCAACGCAACCGGGCCTTCATTTTAACTCGAGTTTCTGCTATAAATGCACAGCGGAGTGGGGTATAATTACCCTTCGAACACACCCGCACAATCAGAAAGAATCGTATGTTTAAATTCATTTCCAACCTCTTTGACGATAATAAAAAGAATCTTGATTCTTTTCAAGGAATTGTTGATAAAATTAATACAATTGAACCAGATTTTCAAAAACTCACCGACAACCAACTTGCTAAAAAAACGCAGGAGTTCAAAAAACGCATCGCAGAAAGCATACAAAACGGCAAAACTGAAGCAGAAGTGCTGGATGAGCTTTTACCAGAAGCATTTGCAACCGTACGTGAAGCCAGTCGTCGTGTACTGGGTATGCGTCACTATGACGTCCAATTGATTGCAGGAATTGCGCTACACAAAGGTATGATCACCGAGCAGCGTACAGGTGAAGGTAAAACACTCACCGTTACCGCTCCTTTGTATCTTAATGCGTTACTTGGCAAGGGTGCTCATTTAATTACCGTCAATGACTACCTAGCAGAGCTCGGCACAGGTTGGATGGGACCAGTCTACCACTTCCTCGGCCTTTCAATTGCTGTAATTGTGCACGACCACTCACGCCTCTATAACCCTGAAATTGATAGTGAAGAACGCGGTGATGAACGTCTTGAGCACTTCCAGAATATCAGCCGCCGAGAAGCCTACGCAGCGGACATCACCTACGGAACAAATAATGAGTTCGGTTTTGATTACCTTCGCGACAACATGGTGCAACAAGAAGAACAAATGGTTCAACGTTTTGATAACGCGCATCACTACACCATTGTTGACGAAGCAGACTCAATTTTGATCGATGAAGCTCGTACCCCATTGATTATTTCTGCCCCAGACGCCACACCAACAAAACAGTACTACGATTACGCTAAAATGGTCACCATCCTTGCCAGAGATGTGGACTACACAATTGACGAAAAAGCTCGCTCAGTTACCTTAACAGATCTTGGTGTTAAACGAATTGAGAAAAAACTTGGTGTTTCAAACCTTTATGAGGAAAGTTTTGATACTATCCACCACATTGAATCTGCACTTAAGGCAAAAACAATTTTCAAGCGCGATAAGGACTACATTGTCCGTGAAGGTGAGGTTATCATTGTTGATGAACACACTGGTCGATTGATGTATGGACGTCGCTACTCTGATGGTTTACATCAGGCTATCGAAGCAAAAGAGGGTGCCACCATTCAGAACGAATCTCGCACTCTAGCCACTATTTCAATCCAGAACTACTTCCGTCTCTACAAAAAGCTAAGCGGTATGACTGGTACGGCTCAAACTGAAGCAGAAGAATTCATGCAAATCTACGGGATCGAAGTGCTGGTTGTACCAACAAATAAACCAGTTATTCGTGAAGATAAGCCCGACATTGTCTATAAAACCACTGCAGCCAAGTACTCTGCGATCAGTTCGGAAGTCGCTCGAATTCATGCAACTGGTCAACCAATTTTGATTGGTACCAAATCGATTGAACATAACCAAATTATTTCAAGCTTCTTGAAGCGTAAAAATATTCCTCACCAAATTTTGAATGCAAAAAACCATGAGAAAGAAGCATTCATAATTTCTGATGCTGGTAAAAAGGGTGCCATCACTGTGGCAACAAACATTGCCGGTCGTGGAGTCGATATCGTACTGGGGGGAGCAGCTCCAGAGCTCAAGGAATATCGCAAAAAAACTCGTGCCACATCTCAACCCACTATAAAAGAACGCAAAGAACTCCTGGAGGAGTTTGGCGTTCAAGTGCCGCCTTCAGTCAATCCACTCAACTATAAACTTTCAGCCTATGCGAAAGACCTAGATACTTGGAAACAAGAACATGATGAAGTTAAGAAACTTGGTGGACTTTTCGTGTTGGGCACCGAGCGTCATGAATCACGCCGTATTGATAACCAGCTTCGTGGTCGTTCTGGTCGTCAAGGTGATCCAGGTGCGTCACAATTCTTTGTGGCACTCGAAGATGAAATCATGCGCATTTTCGGTGGCGAACAAATTGCTAAAGTCATGGACATGCTCAAAATTGATGAAAACCAGCCTATCGAGCATGGCATGGTTAGTAAATCGATTGAGTCAGCACAGGTAAAAGTTGAGGGCTTCTTCTTTGACCAACGCAAACGCTTAGTAGAGTTTGATGACGTCATGAACAAACAGCGTGAAATTATTTATGAACGCCGCCGTCGATTGCTTACACAGGCAAGTACTAAAAATGTTGGAGAAGACCAAGAAAGTCTTCACGATCAAATTCTCGGTTACATCGAGGACGAAGTTCGCGGTATTGCGGCGCTCCATGCTCCAACAGAAGGCGAAAACGAAGAATACCACGAACTAGTAAATGAATTCTCCAAACTCATTCCATTTGATCATGCTTCACAGCAACAGTTGGTCAAAACTCTCACTACTGCTGATGATCTTGAAGAAACTCTCATTAAGATTGCTCTTGATGCATATGAGTCCCGTGAGAAAGCCCTTGGAGAAGAACATTTATCTACACTTGAAAGACTCGTGACTCTTTCAACCATCGATGAAAAGTGGATGGATCACTTAGATGCCATGGATTCGCTCCGTGAAGGTATTTGGCTCCGTGGTGACAAAAAGACGGTCTTATCGGAATATAAGAAAGAAGGATTTGCTATGTTTGAAGACTTAATCAACTCTATTCAAAGCACCATTGCTAACAAACTTTTCCGAGTACAACTCAGAGGTGTCCAACAAAAAGTAGAAAATGCACCTCAAAAGCAAGCTGTTGAACAAAAGGCAGAATCGAGCTCAAACTTGGCTGCTGCTGTCTCAAATGTCGAAGCCACTGTACAAAGGAAAGCCCCTCAAACGACTCAAGGCTCACTTGGAGACCTAGCATCTGCACTGGGTTCAGCCAAAGCTACTAAAAAAGCGACTCCTGGAGTTAAAAAAGCTAAGATTAAGCGTAATGATCCATGTCCTTGCGGGAGTGGATTGAAATACAAAAAATGTGGATTGATCGATGCTCCCGAGCATCATGGCTAAAAGAAGGGTAATGAGGTACAATAGTCAGTATGAAAATCATTACTGGCTCATCACACTCCGCATTTGCCCAATCGCTTCAAAAACACTTGGGGATAGAGTCAGTTGCCGTTGATATCTCAACATTTTCCAATGGGGAAAAACGAGTTTGGATTAAAGACCAGCTCGCAGGTGAGAACGTTGTTTTTGTTCAGTCTTTTTCTCATCCAACGGATGAAAACATCATGGAGTTTTTGCTGATTACTGATGCACTTGAACGACTCGGAGTTCGTCATGTCAATGCAGTCATTCCATGGATGGGCTACTCCCTTCAAGACAAAGTTTTTAGAACTGGAGAACCAATTGCTGCCAAAGTTGTGGCAGATCTTGTTTCCAATAGCTATGTAAAACGAGTTGCTTTACTTGATTTGCATAACAGCAGCGTACCTGGTTTTTTCTCAATTCCAACGCAAAATCTTTCTGCCAACGAGCTATTTGCAGACTACGTCAAAACCAACTTTGGAACTGAATCACTAGTAGTAGCCAGTCCTGATTTTGGTGGCCTCAAACGCGCACGTAAGTTTGCTGATACACTTGGGGTTAATCTGGTAAATATTGACAAGCATCGAAACTTGGCAACAGGTGAGGTGAGTGTCAACTCTATGCAAGGTGGAAGTGTAGAAGGTAAAAAAGTCGTTGTTTTTGACGATTCAATTTTATCTGGCAATACAGTTGTTGAAGTAAGTAGGCTCCTTAAAGAAAAAGGAGCCAGCGAAGTCCATATTTTAGTTACCCATGGCGTTTTCACTGATAACGCACTTGATAGTATTCAAACTGACAGCATAGACAGCATAGTAATCACCAATAGCATTTCTCATGAATCCTTACCCGAAAAGGTTACTGTTGTTGATGCTTCACCTCTCTTTGCCGAAGTCTTAAATGCTTGGATGTAACAGTCTTATTAAGATTGCTACTGGTTTGATGTCCAAATGTTTTGTATAATGACATTAATGGTTTAGTGCGCAAGGTGCGCATACTGTGTGCTCCTAACACACAGTCGCTTCACTGCGAGAACCGATGTGGAACCAGGGATTCTTTAGAGAAGACTGCTAACATATCCGGCTGGCACCCGACACCATATGCTAGACTGCTCCTCTTGGACAGTCACAAAGTTCTGAGTAGTAATACCCAGAAAAATACAAGGTGGTACCGCCCTCACAAGAGAGCCCTTGTAAACACGAAATATGTGTTTACTGGGGTTATTTTTTTAGGTACAGTCCCAGAAACAGAAAGGAATCATGGCTAAACGAGATCTAACACCAAAATCTGAAAGCATGAGCAAATGGTATACCCAAGTCATCCAGCAAGCTAAGCTGGCAGATTACTCACCGGTCAAAGGGTGTATGGTGATTCGTCCAAATGGCTATGGTCTTTGGGAGAATATTCAAAAGAACTATCAACCAATGCTCGATAAGATGAAAGTTCGCAATGCGTACTTTCCTATCTTTATTCCGATGTCTTTCCTCGAGAAAGAAGCCGATCACGTTGAGGGTTTCGCACCTGAGTTAGCTGTGGTCACTCACGCTGGAGGAGAAGAGCTTGTCGAGAAACTTGTCGTGCGTCCGACTTCAGAAACAATCATGTACCACATGTACAGTAAGTGGATACAATCACATCGAGATTTACCAATCAAAATTAACCAATGGAATAACGTGGTTAGATGGGAAAAACGTACTAGCTTCTTCTTGCGTACCACAGAATTCTTGTGGCAAGAAGCACACAGTGCCCACGCTACCCAAGAAGAAGCTCTCGATACCATGTACGAGGCGCTTGAGACCTATCGTTCAATTGCTGAAGATTACTTAGCAATTCCTGTTATTAAGGGTCGAAAGAGTGAGTCAGAAAAATTTGCTGGAGCAGATGTAACCATAACTATCGAAGCATTAATGCCAGACGGTAAAGCGCTTCAATCTGGTACCAGCCATCATCTAGGACAAAATTTTTCTAAAATACATGCTTTCAATATTTCTTTCCAAGATGAAAATGATTCTACTCAGTATGTGTGGCAAAATAGTTGGGGTCTCTCAACCAGAATCTTGGGAGCTCTCATCATGACCCACGGTGATGATGAAGGCTTGGTCCTACCTCCAAGAGTTGCGCCTACGCAAGTTCTTGTAATGAACGCTAGCAAAGATGCTCAAGCCATAGAAGTAGTGAAAACAATCGTTGATACACTTAAAAAGTCTGGTGTTCGTGTTGAAATGAACATTGATGACACAACCTCACTGGGGTGGAAACTCAATGATGCAGAGCTTGAAGGTATTCCTGTTTCATTAATTGTTGGTGCACGAGAACTAGCAGAGAACACTGTAACCGCAGTCGTTCGCTACACGCATGAAAAACAATCACTTGAGATCTCAAACCTTGAAAAGAGTATCCCTGAACTGCTTGAGACTATTCAAACAAATCTCTTTAGAGCCGCAAAAGAACGCCAAGATGCCCTAACGTTTGAAGCGAATACCTTCAATGAGTTTAAGCAAATCATGTCTGCAAACCGAGGCTTCATTAAAGCATTTTGGTGTGAAGATGAGGTATGCGAAGCCAAAATAAAAGAGGAAACCAAAGCAACTACTCGATGTCTACCATTTACATCTGCTCATGGTGCAGTTGAAGAAGAGCAGGGTAAGTGTGTACACTGTGGTAAGAGTGCAAACCATCGTTGGCTGTTTGCCCAGGCATACTAGAAACATATGGCTCATCAAGATACCTACAAAAATATTATCTTTACAAAACATGCTGCGGAGCGCATGGCGCTCCGCAGCATCACTCGACACTCAGTTTGGGAAACAATCACCTATCCTGACACAGTGAAAAATGAGAAAAAAAACGCCGACCAATACATCAAGACAATAAACGGTAGACGACATTTTGCCGTTGCTTCCTACTTACCTAAAGAACAAAAATATCTTGTTGTCTCAACCTGGGTGAGGGGAGAAGATGATAGAGTACCGCTCCTGTGGACTTTGATCACCTTGCCATTCAAATTACTATGGAGGTTTATCCGCTATTTCTTTCGGAGAATTGCTGAACTTTAAATGAAAGCAAAAATTGCGGGAATTATTGCACAGTAAGTGTGTAAAAAGATACCCTCTATAAAATTATTTTTTCTGCCTGGAATAGTAGTTATACGCCCATAAATAAAGACTTTTTCCTTCTACATATTTCTAGAACAAAAGGTATAGTACTAATTAATCCCGGTGAGGATGCGCCCACTACATTTTTCCTAGTCTAACTAAGGCAAATGTGGTGGGTTTTTTTCACAAAGTTCTCACACAAACAAAAGAAATAACCAGTTAAATCAGACTTTCTGTGCCCATTTTTGGTAATCTCTGGTAGACTATACTAGTCATGCAGAAAAGAAAACTCCTCGTCACTCATCACGCACCCGATCTTGATGCCATTGGCTCTGTGTGGCTTTTCAAAAAATTTCACACCCAAAAATATGGTGATGCAAAGATTGCCTTTGTTAACCCCGGAAGTCGAATTGAAGAATATCAGGTAGAAGAACTTGGAGTTGATCTCCGTGATGTCACTCACGTCGATACTGGACTGGGAGAGTTCGATCATCATCAAAAAGAGCGTGCTAGCACGGATATCTGTGCAACCTCACTCGTTCATGCTCACTTACTCGAGGTGCACCCAGACTTAGAAGACGACCAGGCTCTCGACATAATTGTAAAATTTATTACTGAGATTGATCACTTTGGTGAAATATATTGGAATGATGCTGGATCATACAAGTATAGTTTCATGATCCACGAATTAATTCGAGGGCATGAGTTCATCAATCAGCATGACGATGAATCTCAAATGCATTTTGGTATGCAATGCTTGGATTTTGCCTACGCCACTTTAACCCAACAGGTAAAGGCAAATGAAATCATCAATCAAAAAGGCATTCGCTTTGAGTTGCCAGCAGGTAAATGTCTTGGACTTGAAACAAGAAATGATGACACTATCAAAGCTGCCCAAAAACAGGGGTACATGCTGGTAGTCAAAAAAGATCCTAAACTTGGAAACATTCGAATTAAAGCTCGTCCAGATGCTGCTATTGATTTGACTGTGCTATCAGAAAAAATTATCTCACTCGATTCTGTAGGAGATTGGTTCATTCACGCAAGTGGGAAAATGCTCCTTAACGGTTCAGTCAAAAATCGAGGTCAAAAGGCATCTCCACTCACCCTCGAGAAAATAATCGAGCTGATTAAAGAAACCTTTACAGACTAGAAAGAAAGTATGGCGACCTCAATTTTTACAAAAATCATTGCCAGAGAAATTCCAGCAACTATTCGGTATGAAGATGATGAGTTTATTGCCATAGACGATATCAATCCAAAGGCTCCTGTACATATTTTGGTTATTCCTAAAAAACCATATTCCACCCTAGAAGAAGTCTCTCTTGAAGACGTAACATTCCATGCAAACTTACTCCAGACCGTACGAAAAGTGGCTGCTGCTGCTGGTATTGCAGAAAACTACAAAATCTTCTTAAACGTCGGCAAACGTGTCCAACAAGTTCACCATATTCATGTACATGTTACAGGCGGCTGGGACACAAAACAAAGTATCAAAACTATCGAAGATGAGGCTGCCAAACTCATAAATAGTTAGACCGTGACTTTTTTCAACACCCAGGTTATAATATCAGTCTGCTTTTCACCAAGCACAAGTACAAAGTTGCAATTATTTGGAGAGGAGGTGAGAGTACATGCCAATTATTGTTAAAGCACAAGGAAACGACAGCACATTTGATGTGATCAAGAAGTTCAAAAAAGCAACTTCTGCAGCAGATATCGTTTCTAAAGCACGTGATCGCCGTTATTTTCAAAAGCCATCACTCAAACGAACAATCAAGAAGACTGAAATGCGCAGACTTCGTAAGCGCTCTCGAGCTCTTAAGCGCATGAAAAATATCGCTCCTCAAGTTCTCCAGAGAATTGGAGAAAGATTAGGAAAGAACTAATTTTTCATTTTTTTGATTTAAACAAAGGAAAGCGCCAGGCAATTGCCTGGCGCTTTCTGTTTCAAATTTGATTGCATTGAAAGCAAACTACTTTTTTCGTCCCTTAACTTTTGCTTTAATATTAAACTCCCACTGATCACCGTCACTTGTATCGAAACTTGTAGAGTTTGTCATTTGATAGTAATTCAATAGGTGATTACTTAAAGCTTCCTCAATTTCCTTCTTTTGTTCATTTAATTCACCAATTTGGTTTTTGAGTTGAGTAACTTCGGGTGAAGTTTGTAGTTTAGATTTTCGTTCTTTAACTTGCTGGGTAACTTCTTTTTGTTGCTCAGTTACCTCCGATAACTGTGTATCGTTATCAAAAATATTTTTAAGACTCTCGCGTTTAAGTTTTAAATCGCTCCCAATTTGAGTAAGTAGATCCGCATTTCTCTCAATCACATTTTGAAGTGACGAAAGCGTATCTGCCAACTGATTCGAGGCTGCTGTTTCATCATCAATAGTAAGATCGTTCGCATCAGCCAGCGCAGCCGCTGCTAAGTCGTCTCCACTTTCAAGTTGTAAATCTTCCTCAGCTTCTGGAAGTGCTGTAGTCTCTTCAGCAGCATCTAATTGTTGAACATCGTCAGACATAGTTCCTTTCTTTTATATGTATCTGTGTTACAATAAATTCCTTGGTTTCTTGACTAAAAATATCAAAAAAGAGCAATGATCGAGTACCACTGTAACGTAGTAACTCGTCAGAAACAAGAGGCAAGCACACTAATAATTCATTATGTACTTGAAGTAGTTAATTGAAAAGCAGATAATAGGAAAACGTATGAAAAAATCTACCAAAATTGTGGCCACCATTGGTCCAGCAACCGAAACAGAAGAAGTTATTGAACAACTCATCCGCGCAGGTATGAATGTTGCTCGATTTAACACGAAGCATGGTACCCCCGATTGGCACCAAGAAAGAATTGAACGTGTTAAAAAAGTTGCCGAAAAACTTCATCAACCAGTTGCAGTTCTCTTAGACCTCCAAGGTCCAGAAATTCGGATCACCATTCCAGATGGAAATCCATTTGAAATCAAAGAAGGAGAGGATATGATCTTCACTTCTGATGAGAAAGGCAGTGGTAAAAAATCTGCATTTATCCCTCAAATTGTTATCGAAACTCTCTCAACAGGAGATCGTATCCTCATTGATGATGGACTCGGAGAATTTGTAGTTTCATCTGTAGAAGGGACTGAGCTTCATGCAACTGCGCTTGGCGCTTTCACGGTTTCAAACAGAAAAACCCTTAATACTCCTGGCGTAACAATAGAACTTCCATCACTCATTCCAGCTGACTTTACTCAACTAGACGGAATTAAAAAAGGTAATGTTGATTTTGTGGCTCTTTCTTTTGTCCGTAACGCTCAAGATATCGCTATTCTTCGTAGTGAGCTCGATAAAAGAGGTCTTGCAGAGTGCCACATAGTTGGAAAAATTGAAAACCAATCCGCTATCGACAACATTGATGAACTCGTCGAAGCCTCAGATGCTATCATGGTGGCTCGTGGAGACTTAGCTGTTGAGGTTCCATTCGAAGAATTAGCTTTCTGGCAGAAAACAATCATTCACAAGTGTCGTGAACTGGGTAAGCCGGTTATCACTGCTACACAAATGCTTAAGTCTATGGTCAGCAATCCGCGTCCAACACGTGCAGAAGTTTCTGACGTTGCTAATGCTATCTATGATGGCACAGATGCAGTAATGCTCTCTGAAGAAACAACTATTGGTGAATATCCAGTCAAAGCTGTGGCAACACAAGCTCGCATCGCAGCATTTAACGAAGATCACGCCTACCCGGTGCCAATTGCAACAAAAGACTCCGATGCATCTGCATACATAACTCATTCAGCCGTATCACTTCTAGAAGTTTCATTACTTCAAAGCAACAATATTCACATTGATAAAATTGTCTGTTTGACTGAAACTGGACAAACTGCACGAAATCTTTCACGATTCCGTCCTCACGTACCAGTTCATGCTTTGACGAGTAATGAATCTACCTACAGCAAGATGGCTTTACTCTACGGAGTTGATGCACACATCATTAAACTTGAATATGAAGATAAGCTTGAAAGTTCAGAAAAACTTTTAGAGCGCATCAGAGATTTAAACATTGCAAAAACAGGAGAAACAGTATTGCTCGTACATGGTACTTTCTGGAAACAACCAGGGCTTACTAATACCTTGTCGATCATCCATATTGAATAAGTTTTGCTAAAAACTTGCATTGTGCCGTATAATAGATGACAGAGACAAACAGAAGAAAGGAACCTATGGGTAAGAAATCACACGGACTGTTAGCCTTTGCTCTTGGAGCTGCCGCTGGAGCCGCTGCCTTGTTTCTTTCGAAAGAAGAAAACCGTGAGAAAGCTAAGGATGCTGTAGAAACTGCTTCAAAAGAAGCAAAGAAGACTGCAGTCAAAGCCAAAAATACAGTGAAGGCAAAAGTTGCTAAAGCTAAAAAGACTGTCAAAAAGACTAGGACAGCTGCTACAAAAGCAACTGCTGCTGCAAAAAAAGCTGCGCAATCAAAGTAACAAAAAAAGGAAACAATATATGCGCCGCAGGCAGTGCCTGCGGCGCATTTGTACCCACAGCCCTTTCCCAAGCACAAGCTTTACATCAAGTGGTATAATAAAATCCTGAATTACAGATGCGCCTATAGCTCAGCCGGATAGAGCAACTGCCTTCTAAGCAGTAGGTCGCAGGTTCGAGTCCTGCTGGGCGCACACGAGAGAAAAACTTGGTTTATACCAAGTTTTTTTGTGTGCTTAGCTTTGAAGATCGAAGCTCCAAGGTTGTACCACATGGCGAGTAACACTTGTTACAAACCAGATAATACACGTGAGTTTTTTAAAGTAGTTATTAATACTAGCGAGTGGTAGCGTCCTGCTGGGTAACTACTCAAACAACACACCTTCTGTGTGCTTTTTTCCGCAAAAATACCAGTCATCTAACACTGGATCAATATTCCCATCATAGAATTGCTGCAGATACTGTGCTGTCGTTTGCTCTGAAAACGTATACTTCAAACTTCGATGTGCCACATATACTCTTGGTAAAAATAGTAAGAAAATCTGCAAACCCAAGACCACAAACCACATTTTTCTTCTTTTTGAAGATGTTAAAACATATCTTTCAACCACAAATACCCCTACAATCCAAAGCGTGATGAACCCTGACAGAGCATATCTTGTAGAAAAAGGTGGCAAAAACCACCATATACCAAACTGATACACTGAAAATACAAGTAAAATTCTAGTTTCTGCAGTACTAAGAATTTTTCGGATTTTCCACACAATTGGCACAGCTAGTAGTAGAGATAAATGTATTACATAGTCGCGTGTCATAAAAAGTTGTAAGGGTGCACGATAGAGAGTTAGAACTCTATCAAACAAAAATCCAATTGGGGAACCATTTCCTCCAATCTCACCCAAGATTGCCAATGGTACTACCAAACTAAAAATTGGATTACCTGTATACCACCATGCACCCAGATAGTAGGGGAGCGACAATGAAAAAAGCCCGGCTATCAATGGTACAATCCAGAGATTATTTTGTCGCTGCGCCAACATACCCTCTACAAACGCATAGATAAAAAGAGGCACAAGTAACAACGAAAACATTTTTGTTGCCAAGCTGGCAGAGAACAGAACTGAGGCAAAAAAAAGAAATCGGTAATCTTTTTTCTTAATAGAAGTAACTACAGCTGCAAGTCCAGCTATCTCAAACATCGCTTTAGCAACATCAACATAGACACTACTCGACTGCCAAGCGACTACTTGCAGTAAAGAAACACCGAGTATCACAATGAGCGCTCTGCGTCTGTTCAAATACTTTCTTGCCAATACATAGCTAAACATTACCAACAACACAGCAAACAAATATGCAACAATTTTTGCCCCAACTACACCTAAAATCTGGTAGCCCACCATAAATATCACATCTGCAAACAACGGATTCATAGTTTGGTAGAGCTCTGGAATATACGTAATCTTCCCATCTGCAATGATCCGCTCAATCACCGGAAGGTGATACCAAATAGCGTCGAAACCCGTTTCCGGTACAAACAGTTGAATACTATGCAACAACCACACTATACACAACAGATAAAATATACCTTTTTCCCAACCCTGTAACGTGAGACCTCGGTAGAAGATGGGGAGGAAAGTCCAACTGCCTACGAAAAAAAGTATAAAAAAAGCTAAAAACAATAAAGGAGTAGCTACAAATCCAAAGAAACCAGCAAATGTTACCACATAACCTATACCGAGTACCATCGCTACTAGCAACCAAAGTCTATTTTCCATGAGGGAATTGTATCAGATAATCAAGATTGTTAGTTACTTGGCTAAAACATAATTTCAGGCTATAATACGTATCGTTCTTAATAACACATTTGGTGGCATTAGCTCAGTTGGTTAGAGCGTCGGTTTGTGGTACCGAAGGTCGCCGGTTCGAATCCGGTATGCCACCCTATTGAATTTTCTCAAGAAAATTCTTTACCCACGAGCAGACGTTTGAACCCAATTCATGATAAAATTATCCCTATGAATGAAACAAACAAGCCAGTAGCACATCTTCTCTGTGGATTTATTGGTTCTGGAAAAACTACCTTTGCTCGGAAACTAGAAAAAGAAACGGGAGCGATACGATTTACGAAGGACGAATGGATGGTTAAGATATTTGGAAATACCCCCCCGAAAGACAAGTTTGTAGAGTATGACTCAAAAATGACTGAGCTAACAACTGAAACAGCTCTAAGGTGCTTAAAATCTGGCACTAACGTAATTATTGATGATGGCTTTTGGTACAGAAAACAAAGAGACGAAATCCACCAGACCCTAAAAGATATGGGAGTAGTGGCTAAGCTTTATTTTATAGATACTCCTGTTGATATTATGAAAACACGGACAATAAAAAGAAGTGAAAACATACCGATAGATTCCTTCTCCATAACAGAAAAAGAATTTAATGATTACTTAAAAATGTTTCAACCACCCACACATGATGAAGAATTCATATCTATTCAGGATGAAAGGTGATCCGATGCAAAATTATGAACTATTACATAATTCAATTGCAAGAGTTGCAGTGATCTTCTCCTGCGGACGCACTCAGGGATCATAGACACACATTGCGCGACCATATATACCAACGCACTTATTTCTAACCAAATAACCGTCACAACTAATACCCCTTAGGCAATAGTTATGATAAGTCATTTTAATAATTAGACACGAAACTGCTACTACTAGTGTAATTAGTACAAACAGAAACAGCTTTTTTCTATTCCTGAGATTTCCCAAGCCAAACTTTGAGAGCATGTTGTTATTATATCACTTGATTCTAGAGGCAATCAATTGCGTAAGCTGATTGTCCCAATCAATTCGAACGGTTTTGTCTTCAGGGGTGGGTCAATGATTGTTTTGTTTATGGAGAGCTTGTGCACGAGGAACATGTTGGAACGTCATTTGGCACTTATTTTGTAATTATTATTATGCTTCTTTTTGGCTTATTCATTTTGAATATATTTTAGATAATCCACTTAAATAAAAAGAGACCAAGACTCTAACACTCTCCCGTACTAATAACCTCCCACATTCCACCCTTTGTCGTGTTTTTGCAACATTGTCCACGTATTGTCCACATCCACAGCTCATAGTAGAATAACTCTATTCAAGAATTCAAGATCACCCTCCTCGCTGAGAATACAACTTATCGACACAATTGCTTGGCCCAACACGGACAATCTATTCTAATCGAAACGAATAGTTACAAGCTCCTGTCTGATGTAGGTGAGATTGAGGGAGCTGTCTTACATAATCTGAAACAAATAGGCATCTCTCTTGAAAAAATTGATGATATTGTCATCTCTCACAGACACATTGATCATATTGGAGCACTTTTACCAATGCTACATCAACTGAAGGAACAGTGTCTTTTTCTAACTCCACAGCTCGGTGAAACTCATATCAAAAATCATCCTGAAAAATATCGCTATTTACAACCAAACCCTGATGGCGGATACGACTTAGCCATTAGTTCAGATGATGCAATCAAGCTCAACCAATACCAATCAACAGAAATAGTTGACGAAAATGGATTTGAACTGTATTCGAATATTTTCTCTACTGGTTGTATTGGTGACTGGATGATGGAACAAGCTATCGTTATAGACCAAAAAGAAGCTGGTATTACTCTTATTGTAGGTTGCTCACATCCTACAGTAGAGGCTTTTATTGAAAAAGCTATGGCAGTAACCGGCAATCGAAAACTTCGGGGAATTATTGGCGGGATGCACTTCACTGATTACTCACAGACAGAAATGAAACAACATGCGCAAAACATCAAAGAGTATAATCCAAGCTTTGTCATTCCTGGTCATTGTACGACAGTAGACGGAGCTCATGCTCTACAAGAAGTTCTAGGAGACGATATTGTACTGATCTCAAAAACTCATACATTTGGAACTGGCAACTCGATTTTACTTGCTGAAGATCTCACAAAATACCTAGTCTAGTAGGTGCACACGGCCTGCACCCACCCATCTATAGTAAAGAAACCATCCCCCGATTCCAACTGGCTGAATACAACCGTGGACCCGTCTTGCAATAGCATCCCAGTCACACTGCTATGGGTGCTGAATGGTGACACATCAATACCACTCACCATTCTAAACCCAGTACAATTCACTATAGGGAAAAAGTTCGTGCTTAAGATTTACTTTTTTTACGGCCGTACCTTTTACTCATCATTTGATCATAGGCCTGCTCCCCAAGGGCGGGCTGATTTGCATATTCTTCCTTTTTACTCAAAAATAGCGCATACTTACTCTATGCATCAAAAAGTGGGCTTACAACCCAAGCTCTCTGTTTTTATCTCATTTGTAGTGATCTTTTTTTTGATCTCGTTTGCAGATGCAATCATGTCCTACATTAGCCCTGTCTTTATTGAGTCTCAAGTTAATGATCTAACTCTAATGGGAATTATTTTTTCCTTTTCATCGGTGGTTGGGATCATATGCGATATGGTTTTTCCTAAGATTTTTTCCCAAAAACAACACTTCTTCTATCTAAAAGTCACAGTGCTATCTGCAATTTTGTTTCCTGGAACACTTTTGTTTTTCCCACAACACGTCATGACCCTCATTTTTGCAATGGCGATTTGGGGACTGTACTTTGAACTCAACATGTTTTCGTCATTTCAATTTGTGCACAAGTACGTCCACGTACAAGAACATACTCGAGCATGGGGGATTCTTCAGGCTTTTCAATCCGCTGCATACGGCATAGCTCCCCCTATCGCAGCATTTTTGATTAAAGATATGTTTGAGCCAGGATTTTATGCGGTATTTGCATTTCTCGGTATTGCAGTTTTTTTGACAATATTCTTTAAAGTTGCGTTTGTAAACACACAAGCACATCACATTTATAGAGAAAAACCCACAAAATCATGGGCGGCAGAATTTAGAATCTGGAAAGTATTAGCACAAAGAGTATGGCCTCTTTTAGTCCTACAAATAGCCGTCTATACCATAGATGCCAGTTTTTGGACAATTGGAGCACTCTTAATGGAAGATTTGAGCCACCAACACTCGCTGGGAGCCTTTTTACTTTCTGCCTACATCGTGCCCGCAGCAGTGGTAAGTCTCTTCTTAGGATCACTACCTTTTCCTTTCGGAAAGAAAAAAACCGCTCTCATTTCCAGCATTCTTGCGGGGGCATTCCTAGCATTGTACGCCATCACGCCATCTGTGCCAATGTTACTGATAATTACAATGATTATTTCAGTGTTGCTCGGCATAGCAGTCCCAGAAATTAAAGCCACCTTCGAAGACTATGTGAGCCGACTCAAAAATGATGATTCCGAAATGATTGGACTGCAGGGATCCTCAAGTAGTTTAGCCTATGTAATCGGACCAATTCTTGGCACATTCTTGGCTTCCATCGTAGGTATCCCTGTTTCATTTTCTATTTTAGGATTACTTTTATTTTGTATAAGCATCTTCCTTCTTTTCGTCACTCCAAAAAAAATCATGATGCCACAAGAGGCGTTGGCAGATCTTGACTAACATTTTCCAAGATAAAAAATGCCCGGCGCATAGGCCGGGCAAAAAAATTAAGAGCTACACCAAAATAATTAGTACAACTCCTCCCAAAAAGATACCTGATAAAAAAAGCATTACAAGCATTCTTCTATCTAAATATCCTTGGGTCATTAAAGATTTCATCAAAAACATACCTACTACTTGTATAAGTAATAATACAAGTAACTCAATGACGAAACTCTCAATCAAAACTATTAGGGAATATCCTAGTGCTATTCCCAATAAAAGAATTTGAAAAAGCATGGTCCAATTCCACCATCCCCATGCTTTTTTTAGCGCTTCCCCCATTAATAAGATGGGGGTAACAAAAAACCAAAAAATGATTTGGAAATTTTCCATCTCAATTTTTCTCCTCAAACCTATTTGGATTTTAAAAAACTTCTTATATTATAGGTTTTTTTTAAAAAAAATCAAGAGAGAACCTTTACTTAAATGGTGGACTCACCTACAAGATATAGACAACGCCTTCAAGAAAATTGTATACTGTATTTATGCTCCTGTCCACTTTGCTTGCTTTTTTTGTTGGTCTTGCCGTGATGCTAATCGCTTCGCAGGCCTTCCTCAATGTCATTCAAGAACTCGCTGCAAAGTGGCGTTTTTCTCCATTATTTATCTCGCTCGTCATTGTTGCACTAGGCACAAATCTGCCAGAACTTACTGTTACCGGAGTATCTTTGTATCAGCATGATGCCGATCTTGCTATGGCCAATCTAATAGGTAGCAGCATTGCCAACATTACGTTAATATTTGGTATTGCAGTTCTTTTTAATAACATTCGAATAGGTACTAATAAATCACAAAAAAATGCAGTGTTACTGTTAGCAATAACTGTTCTTTTTGTCATTTTGTTGCTCTCGAGTGTCAGCAAAACTAATCAAGTCATTATCTTTGTTATCACCATTTCAGCAGCTCTGCTGTACCAATACCTATCCGCAAAAGAGGGGAGATTGCATGAGGATAAACGATTGCTCGATCAGCTTCAAAAACTATATACAAAAAAAAGAAGATACCCAAATTTCTTTTACGCAGTCATGCTTACCACAACTATATCTGGCCTTGCTGTTGGCGGACTCGTTACTGTAAATGCTGTAAACAACTTAGCCCACATCTTGGGCTATGCTACATCAGTGCTTGGACTTACACTCACGGCTGTCTCCACATCATTGCCCGAACTACTACTCTCAATTTTAGCATCAAGGAAAAATGAAAACAAAGTAGTTATCGGTACGTTGGTGGGAAGTAATATTTTTAACCTAGCACTCTTTCCGGCAATCGTACTATGGCTAGGTGAACAAGGCCCAATCTCGAACTGGGAACTCTACTCACTATTAATCATTACCATCTTCTTTAGCCTAATGCTCTTTATGTACAAAGGAAGAAATGTCGCCAAAAAAGTTGGCTTTGGATTAATTGCCATTTATTTGGTTTTCGTGATCAGAACACTGGTTGTATTTTAACCTTAATTAGCTCGAGAAACGTAACTGATAGTATCAGTATCAATTACCAATGTGTCACCCTCTTTTACAAAGATAGGAGCGGAGATTTCCATACCAGTTTCGAGTGTCACCATTTTTCGTGCCTGACCTTGTGTATTACCAGCAGTAGCTTCTTCAGCATAGGTCACTTTAAGACGAACTTTTGGAGGAAATGACACACCAATAGCCTTACCATTATAAAAAAGCACATATACCTGAATGTCAGGAGTAAGTAAACCTGCTTTTTCTTCAATCAAATCTGCAGCTATCTCAACTTGCTCATAGGTACCATTATCCATGAATACGTAGTCGGAGCCATCAACATACAAAAACTGCATCTGCTTGCTTACTACATCTGCCTCCTCGACAGATTCATTTGATTTATACGTAAACTCCTCGGTGTTACCAGTAATCACATTGCGGTAGCGAACACGCATAAATGCAGAGCCTTTTCCTGGACTCATGAAATCTGTATGAGTCACGTAGTATGGTTGTTCCTTATGGATCAAGTACATACCTTTTCGAATATTTCCAGCTTTGAGTGTACTCATTTCATATCTCCAATTTCTTTGTGAAGTGATTTAGACTGGTAGTATAGCACTGCTACTCGACTTTTTCACTATGATCAGCGGAAAAATCAAAGATATCATTAATTGGGAAAAATAGTGTCTCTCGAACGCTTGCTACATTGGCAAAAAGCATTACCAAGCGATCAACACCCACTGCAATACCTCCTGTTCGTGGCAAACCCATTTTGAGCGCAGCAAAAAAGTCTTCATCTACATTGTACTCATACTTACCAAATTGTTTGCGGAGCTCTAAATCTTCAATCATACGGGCGCGTTGTTCATCATGATCGGTGAGTTCAGAAAAAGCATTACCAAGCTCTAAACCAGCCAAGTAAAACTCAAATCGTTCAGCAAAACGAGGATCTTCTTTTTTGCGTTTTGAGAGTGCTGCCTGTGATGCAGGGTAATCGTAGATAATAGTTGGTTTTGATACACCTAAATGTGGCTCAATCTCATTTAAAAAAATTTGATTATATACTTCTTCCCAATCTGTCACATTAGATAGTGAGTATCCTTTTTCCTTACCTATTCGTAGCAACGCATCTTCAGACAACATATCCTCGGTGGTTACTCCTGCATACTTTTCAAAGGCTTCTGCCACTGTGACTCGCTCCCAACCAAGAGATAAATCGTACTTTTTCCCCTGATACTCAAGCACTGTTGCAGACTCATCACCCGTTACCACTCGTAAAATTGCCAGAAGCAACTCCTCACAATCTTGCATTACCTTGGTGTAATCAGCATCAACACGATACCACTCCAAGATGGTGAACTCATGATTGTGCCGGCTACTCACACCTTCATCATTTCGAAAGCTTTTACAAATCTGAAAACAGCTACCCACTCCTGCTGCCAGTAACTTTTTCATAAATAATTCAGGACTAGTAACTAAGTAACCGGATCTATCTTGGTGGTTTTGTGCCTTGAGAGTAGTCTTAAAAACTTCTAGATATGGTTCTGTTCCTGGATTTTCACAGAGCAGGGGAGTCTCAACTTCTAAAAAGCCTTCACTCTTAAAGTGCGAGCGAATTGTATCAATAACTTTTTCTCGAATTTTGTAGGTAGCAAGTTTTTGGGGATTCTTTGCAAGATGTAACCATTGTTTCATGCAGGTATTTTACCAGTAATGTTCAATAATGGGGGAAATAATCCCATCTTCAACAATGAGATACTCAGCAATTCCGCCCCAAAATGATCCAGAGTTGAAGTATCCCGGTGTGTGAATATTATCAAAAACATGTGAATGCCCAAAAACAAATGCATCTACTTCTCTCGTTTTACTCTCCGCAACGTACTTTTGCATCGACTCATCAATTCGCTCTCTCTGTGGCGACATGATTTTTCGATTAATAAAACGGGTTATCGGCAAGTCTTTCAACATATAAAAATAAAATCGAGGATAAAATCTATTAAATAGCCGGGTAAGTGTTGGGTGCTGATCATCCATCTCTGGAGCGACTCTGTGACCATGCTCGATAACAATCTTTTTTCTTCCAGAATGGAGTGTATACTCATCAAGCTGCTGATCACTAAACAAAGTGACTCTATCATCACTAAACATAGAGCGATCATGATTTCCATAAATATACAATGCATTTTTTTCTTTTAAAAGTGGAAAAATGCCACTCCACTCAGAATTGATAAATTCCTCAAAACTACAGAGGTAGTAATCCCAAAAATCACCATTGATGATAACTTGGTCCACTCTATCAAGCAAATTCACGATATAATCGTACAAGCTTTCATCGAAACAAGTGTTAAGATGTAAGTCAGAAATAATCAATGTTTTCATACCAGGGTATTATGACGAGCAATCAAAAAACTATCAAGCTACAACTCTTTCTGGCACGCGCCGGCGTAGCGTCAAGACGAAAGTCGGAAACTCTCATTGAAAGCGGTATTGTTTTGGTAAATGGTAAAAAAGCCACCATTGGGTTGCGTATTGATCCAACAAAAGATGTAGTAAAAGTCAAAGATACTCTAATTGCGGCACCACAAATGCACCGCTATTTTTTAATAAATAAACCCGTTGGATATATTTCAACCACCTCAGATGAAAGCCACCGAAAAACGGTCCTAGATATCATCCCAAAACTAACTGAGCGCGTGTATCCAGTTGGCCGCTTGGACCAAGAAAGTGAAGGTTTGATGTTATTGACTAATAATGGAGAGTTAGCCTACAAACTCACACACCCAAAATTTGAGATTCCCAAAACCTATGAAGTTCTTATTGAGGGTAGACCTACTGGCAAAGCACTGAATCACCTTCGTCGCGGGGTCAAATTGAAAGACGGTTTCACCAAACCTGCCGAGGTTTCCGTATTATCACACGATGGCCCAAACACACTCCTTGAAATTACCATCAAAGAGGGTAGAAACCGTCAGATTCGCCGAATGACCGAAAGAGTCGGCTACGAAACAATCGAACTTATTCGCACAAAACTAGGTCCATTTGATCTGGGAGATCTCGATGAAGAAAGATACATTGAACTTCCAGAAGAAGCTATCACGCAACTCCTCAAATAACATTTTTTACCTAGAATTGCTTGCATTGATCAGGTCGATTACTTCGGCATTAGAAAAAAGCAATTATTCTACTTGTGCTTATAGAATTTTATTGCATACTATAGCAGTGATGTAGATGATTCTGCATCAGTATATGAAAAACCTTCCTAAACATATTGCGCTGTTATATTCTGAGGTCTTACGAGAATATTTTCCTACCGAGCAACAATATATTTCCGAAATTGAAGTAGAGAACAGATCAAAATTGATTGCTTCCTATCTTGAGAAAATGGGGATACGAGTAACATTGATTCCTGGAAACAAAATGTTATCGGAAACACTCAAAATCGCTCAGCCTGATGTTGTTATCAATTTGGTTGATTCAGTGTATGGCCAAGAGTATCTCAGTGCCAGTATACCCGGCACACTCGAAATCCTAAACATTCCATATACGGGCACTGGCATGCTCGGGCAAGCAATAAATTCAAACAAGTATTTCACTAAAACACTTTTAGAACAATATGGTATCACCACTCCCAAATATCAATTAATCAAAAATGTTAATGAAACAATTGATCCAGTTTTAGATTTTCCTTTGATAGTCAAACTCAATGAAATTCACGGCTCAATCGAAATTGATGATAATTCCGTGTGCATAGATAAAAAATCTACAGATGCTAGAATTAATTATTTGATGAATACATATCGACAACCAATTTTGCTGGAAGAATTTGTTGTTGGAAGAGAAATCACCGTGATTGTTTTTGAAGGACTACATACTAAAGTGTATGCAGCAGAAAAAATTTTTGATAAACCACAAGAATCTAAATATCAGATAGTCACCTTTGATGATAACTGGAATGATGAAGTCGAAACTATTACATATCAGAAATATACACTTCCCGAAAGAGTTAAACAAACAATCAAAACTGCCTTTCAAGTACTCAAAATGGAAGATTATGCCAAGTTTGATATTCGCCTCGATGCTTCGGGGAGACACTATATAATCGACTGCAATACAAATCCAACTCTAGGACCCAAAAATACCGCTGCCATTGGGACAATTACTCAGTTATACGGCATCACCTTTGAAGAGTTACTTACTCGATTAATCTCCAGTCAACTATATGAATAACCATGCTCAGAACATTTCGGGGTTTAAACAGAATATCACCACTCAACTCTTTTCTGATCCTTGTTTAATCTATTCACCTTGGTTGCAAGTTGATTTTAAAGCTCTAGACATTGAGTCGATAATGCTTTCTCAAATTACTGCTGGCATTAACTACTTACACACGGTTGCCCTAAAAAATCAAGCAAAACATATTTCTGTAGCGGTTCCCATTGAGTGGGATGTATTACAACAAAAACTGCGTCTCACTGGTTGGAAACCAGCACTCACTCGAATGATACGGGTTCCTCATTCTGCTCAAACTACCCACGCACTCTCCTCTGAATTTCTCATTTCTGTCGCCAAACCAACTGCCACCGAAATTATGCCGCTACTGCTAGAACAAGCAGCCTATCATTCACAAAACTATCCCAACTATTACACTCCAGCCAAAAACCTAGCAAATCAAAATTATCTAAAGAGTGTTCAGGCAGATCTTGACGACTCAAATAGCATAACAGTTGTTATTCGTAGATCAGGAATTCCCATTGCTTATCTTCAAGCAGGAAAAAGAAATGACAACATTTCAATTTTTGAAATAATTGTCTCAAAGAAATATCGGGGCATGGGTATCGGTTCAAAAATTTTGGAATTCTTTCTCTCAGAGCCTAAAGTTGCTCTGAGCCAATTGCAGGTGGAATCATGGCACGATCAACCAGCTCTAGGCTTATATACAAAAATGGGATTCAAAATAATTGCACAAGAATATTACCTGATTATGAACACGAAAATTTCCACATGAATGTAGGCACTAACATAAAAACTTGTCTCGCTTCAAAAAAGTCGCACAGCTGAAACAATAGAGTAAGTAATTGGTGCAAAAGTATCAGGTTCGTTAGAAGATTTGACTATTGATTGTTTTCCCACAACTTTCAAATTGGATCTTGATAAATAAATATCAAGGCATGCTAGGCCCAACTCTGTTTACAGGTTATAACTGCAGACTCACCGCTTGAGACGTGAAATATTGGATTGTATTCAGGAAAAATTAAAGGTGTAAACAGAAATAGGATAAGACTCACTTTGACTATCGAATGGAGCGGGTAAGCGGAATCGAACCGCCATCTACTGCTTGGAAGGCAGTCATACTAGCCGTTGTACTATACCCGCATCGATAATAACCGAAATTATACCCTCAACTAGACATTCAATCTAGGACCATTTTTATAATAATCCATTGCTTCTTCACTGAGATTGTAGGTTGGTAACTCTTTTTTCATTACAAACTTAATAAAAGAGAGAGAAGTGTTAGAGGCTACCCATTCGTCATACCTTGTCGCCACTCGATTAGCATCCATTTTTGTCATAACATTAATGAAGAGGTACCAGTCATACATCGATTTATTCTGAACAGCTAACTCTTTTTTAGCGATACGAACTGCCTCCCGACGCTGTAAGTCTGTTAATGAATTAAAATAATATCCAGGCTTAATAGTTTCAACCACTTCTCTAGACAAATTTCGTTCCAACCCAAGTAATTCAAGAGCAATTTGATCCAAATGTTGTTTTTTAATCGCCCTTCTAACTTTAATTGTATATCGAGGATCTACTGGATCATGCACTCGAGTAACACCCATAACAGTCCGGGTATCTTTGGTGCCAGCGGTATGAAATGAGGTTTGACCATGCATTCCCTCCAAAACTGCTCTGAGTCGCATGTTTGCAATCTTTTCTGGTTCAGTAGAAGGTGTGATGTCTGCTGTTTCGATAGAACCCAATGTTGCGTCCACCACAGACACCATTCCTCCTGTTCGCAGTTGTCCAAGTACGCTCCCATGTCCCGTGAGTCTTAGAGAGACTTCTAGTAACTGTTGAGTAAATTTATTGGTACTCGCAGTTAGAACTGAAGCATCACTCGCCTGTCTGCGAGCATTATCCAAACCTATCTGAAACTGAGTGTTGAATTTTGAAACATAATCTTTGATAAGGGCAGCATAGGTTGTGAGAACCTGCTCTTTTCCCTGCACACGATTTTTATCGGTATCTGCCCATACTTCTGCAAATGTATCCATAACTCGCATACTCTCTTCATACCCAGAAACGGTATGAAAATCAATTCTCCCTTTACCACCGATTTCTGCGATATTTAGAGAAGTGGGCAATTGATATAAGGCTGGCCTCGAATCACCAAGTCTGATCCGTACCATGTCAGACATAATTTGGGCCCAATGTATCGCCGTGACCGAACTGATTTTATGTAATTGTAGATTGTAAATTTCGGTCAATAGTGGGTT
Organism: Pseudomonadales bacterium; assembly: GCA_020632255.1. Classification (GTDB taxonomy): domain Bacteria; phylum Patescibacteriota; class Microgenomatia; order UBA1400; family PJMF01; genus CG1-02-43-31. The sequence goes on along the minus strand of JACKFX010000001.1, from coordinate 121,647 downwards.
AGATTCTGGAATAGGAAATGGATTTACTGAAAATCTACCAAGAAAATCGACGTCATACATACAGTGAATCAGCACTGTAGAAATTTGCTTGAGTGCACATTCGGTATCCAAAATTAATTGTTCTAAATCGTTTTCTTCATTTGAACTGAGTCGTGCGTAGGTCTCGTCATAGATTGGAGAAAGATATGACATCGCATCTAGGTATCCAACGATATTAGTGGCTTCTTGTCTTTGTTTTTCGATAACAACTAATCTTTGTTTCAGTTTTTGAACAAACGTAGATATTTGTTCATACTGTGAGAGGAGGTCATATTTACTAGTCTTAGTTGCTAACGAATTCAGTTCGGAAGTAAGCAAAGAATATTCTACAGCAGATAATTGAGAAAGATCAGTCCCTCCATACAACCCAACGGGAACTGAAAAATCATACCCCACTAAATTCAGATGATTTGAGATTTCGGCCATCAACTCATGATCACCACTCAGAAATGCGCACACGGCCTGATACAAATGTGCTTCTAAATCATCATAAAACACATTTTTAATAGCCTGAATCGCTTTTGGACTTTTTTTAGTGATATCCGGATTCTGAAGTAAATGCTCCTCCCACGCTCTCGGAGCAATGTTTTTGGTCTGTACGGCAACAGCGGTATCAATACACTCATCGATCAGACTGCCAGTCTCTTCAAAAAGCTCTTTAAGCGTCATTTTCTCTAAGGCCTGCAATCGATCTTCAAGTTCGTTTCTTACTGTTTCAGTAAGACTTCTACCAAGCTCTTCGGTCAATGATTTGGGCGAATTCACAAGTGCCGCAGGTAAATCGGGTAAGGTATCGCAATGCTCATTAGTGTTTCCAGGAATTTTTAAGTCAGAAAAGAACATCTCACCATTTTTTTCACCAAGACACAACCTCTCAACAAAAGATGCGCCAGATGCGTTGGTTGCGCTAGATAACACACTTTCTGGAGCGAGCATGATTTGATGTAATCTAAATACTAATTCAGCGTTTGTTTCCTGAGCTTCGCGACCGTCCAGGATTCCATGGTCAAACTGAGAATTAATTTGTAAACTACCGGAAATTTCGGAAACATCAATGTGGTGACCACCAAATACGAGTGGAGTCATCTCCCCACCCAAATCATCTTTTCCAAAAGCAGGAACTTCATTTGCACCAATGGATACAGAGAAATCTGCCGTGGCTAATGCTCGAATAGAATAGGCTATTTGACTCACGACATCAGAAGAATTCTTATATTCTGATTTGAGATACTTTCTAATAAATGCTCCAAGAGATACTGGATCTGATAAAATGATATTTTTTTTTGGATTATAACTTAATGATGTCCAAATACCGGCGACTGTCTGTCTCTGCTGTAGAGCCTGGGGATCAGTACTTTGAGTTGAATGTCTATACTCAAGCTCTCGAACTATTCGTAAAATCTCCTCTTGAGAAACAAAACCTTGCGAATTGTAATACTCAATTTTGTATGGTGAGCCATGCACCAGAATAATAAAATGTCTGGGTTTACTATCAAATGAAATCTCCGAAAAGTGGTGATTTTCATCTCTAGTAAAACCATGAGTAACTATTGCTCGTGCTCGTTTGATAATTTTCTCCAAATCTTTTCGACCCTCTTGTGTTTGAGTAAGTTCAGAAATCTGGGTTGATGCCAATCCAAATTCTGTAAATAGGAATGTGAGTACCGCTGGATCACTCGGATCAAGTCTAAATACCTCTTGTAGACGAAGAAAAGCCCTATTTGGGTCAGAGCCACTCAGTTCTTGTTGAAATTGAGCCTGAGTTCTGGATACATTTTGCCGCACCTGATTTGGCGTTGTTGTGTGATCCCAACCGCTTGAATTAAGAAAATCAGTGGCTTCTCGAATTAATGCAATTTTATTTAAAATAGTTACCCCAACCACCGCAGCTCTGAAATCTAATTCAAAGCGCTGAGTTGTTTCGCTACCATGTAATGATTCATCGCTCATTTCCCAAGCTTTATTTCCAGTAGCTTCAAAAAGGGTGAGTTCTTGTTCGGCAGATGCACCAAATGGGGTACTCTCAGCTTGTGCCAATAGATTTTCCTGTTGTTTCTTCCAAAAATCCATTGCCAGATCTGCCATCATTTTAGAATCGAGGACGGTTTGAACGGAGTAGTGCCCCTCGAGTGTCTGGTTATTAAATCCTGGATCCCGTTCCTGTTGTACCTGCCAGCTGGCCGCGCGCATTGCCGCTTCAAAATTTCTACTCCGACGATGACTTGTTGAGTTAGTCGATCCATCAACTACAGAACCTATGACAGCTTCTAAATAATTTGTATTACTTAACAACTGAATGGTGGCACTAATAACTGCCTGAGAAATACCACTACTACGGCTGGCTATACCATCAATTAATCTGGCATACTCCTCTGAATCTGTAACACTCACAAGAATACGATGAATAAGTGCTTTTCGACCTTCGCCCCGATATGTTTGGTTACCTTGAGTAAATGATTGATTTGTGACATCTTCAACAAGTAATACTAGCCGGCGTACCGGATCTTGCATTGCCGATAGAAGTGCCGAGGGTTCATTAGGACTAAACCAAGGCCTTTCATTATAGATTGGCAGTTCCATTCCATCTAAGATGCTACCTTTGTTATTAATCTGAATGCTGCCTGACACCTCACCAACTGTATATGGATGTACTTCTGCTTGGCTAGGATTAAAACGAGTATCCGCTTCCGAAGGATGCAGTCTAAGCGACTCTTTGATCATTGTTGTATTTTAACCCCATTTCCTCGTAGTTCAAGTAAGACTATTCTAGTGATATAATTTCATTGTTCAAATAGATAGAACGGGCCGCGGTGGCGGAATTGGTAGACGCGCGAGACTTAAAATCTCGTGGTAGCAATATCGTGTGGGTTCGATTCCCACCCGCGGCACAACATGACAGAGAAACAACCTGAAAAAATCACTCAAGAAGAACTAAATAAGTGGAGAAGAAATAGATCTGCACAGGAAAAATCTGAAGCTCTTTGGCTCAAAATCGCTCTTCTGCCTATCAGACCACTTAAAAACTTAGCTGAGAAAAAAGAAGAGAAACAAAAATTATAACCGGAATTCATATCGAAATAATCATAAAGATGGGGTATAATTCAAGATTGTTCTTAAAAATATCGGGGAATAGCTCAGATGGCTAGAGTGCGCGGTTTGGGACCGTGAGGTCGCAGGTTCGAGTCCTGTTTCCCCGACACATAAAAAAACCCACCTTTAGGTGGGTTTTTTTGTGTGTTGATGAAGCTTTGGAGTCAAGCTTTGGTTCGCTGCCGAAGGCCTCGCAGGGCGCAGCCCGAGAAGTCCTGTTTCCCCGACAAAGCAGAAAAACAGACTCTTTAGTCTGTTTTTTTGGTTTATTGGGGCAAGCAATGGGCTAGACCTATGGTTCGCCATGCGAGTTATAAATCGTGTCAACCTCATCAAGTACGAGCATCGCGCAGCTTGCAAAGCAAGCGAGCAGTCCTGTTTCCCCGACATGTACCAACAATTATTTCTAAAGTAAACACACTTCTTGTCTCTCTGCTATACTCAAGAGGTATATGCAAAAAATCTTCCCACTCTGGAAAATGTTTGTTTCTCTACTTTCAGTAGTGCTACTTTTTCATTTCATAAAAGATATAACACAAGATGTGCTTGGAATTACAACTCCACTGGATACTATTGGAAACATTGTTGAGGATACATTAACCTTACCGGAATGGCTTATCTATATATACCATTGGGGATGGATAAATGCCATTTTTTTCCAACTTCTCATTCCATATATACACATACGAAATTGGAAAAGAAAAACTTTTATCAAACAAGATAAGTATATCCTTTTAATGCTTGTATGGATTTTAAGTATGATTGCCTGGGCACTGTTACTAACTCCATAATAATTCCTCTACTGATATAATTGAAACATGACCGATCTACTCATATACAAACAAAACGATCTTCCTGAGAAATGGCTCTACCAAATACTTTCCTTTCAGCGGATTGTTTGGTCAGAAGGATTCGAGAACGAGAACCTCTACCGCGACTGGATCACAACACCAGAAGATAATCCAATTTCAATACTCTTAACTCATGGAAATCTGCTTATCTCACATGTTCAGGTTGTTTCAAGAGTAATGAAACACTTAGGTACTGAGTTTACGTTGTATGGTTTAACAGGTGTCTTAACCTATCCATCATTCAGAAAGCGAGGATTTGGCACTCAAATAGTTCAAGAAGGAATGAAATACATTGATCAACAAGTAGATAGAGATATTGTTCTCTATAGCTGTGAAGATGAAAATAGTTCCTTTTACCAAAAATGTGGATGGATTTTTAATGATATTCCTGTATTAGAAGGAGATGCGTCTAATCCTAAAGTAACAAAATCAAGAGTAGCTATGCAGTTTGTGTCAGATAAAGCTCAAAAATACAAAAATGAATTTTTAAGTAGCCCACTATTCTTTGGTGATGAGTTGTGGTAATTGGCTAGTATGCTGAGTAGAGTAGTCGTTTCTATTCTCAAAAATTATACTTAAGTTCCGTTTTCGTACTGTTTTTCTTGTTTAAGATATCTAAGTATATCAAATAATCCCAGTTCTATAGGTTTCTTGATCTGGAACTGAGTTATTAAACCGTTCCATAATTCCGACAAAACAGAGAAACAGACTTTTTAGTCTGTTTTTTTGGTTTATTGGGTGAACCATAGAATGAAGCTTTGGTTCGCTGTGCGAAATAAAATAACTATTCCATAAAAAGATCTGAGCACCCTGGACTGAGCGGAGCGAGGGAAGAGTCCTGTTTCCCCGACAGTTCTATATCAATTATTAGTGTAAAAGCAAACAATTTCATTAACTTTTCTCTGATATAATCTACTCCATGACTAACAATAGAATTATTTCATTTAAAGAATCAATTGAACTTGGAAAATACCAAATTGATTATTTAAGCCAATATAAAGAATGGCAAGAACTAGACCGTCATCTACAATATCAATACATTACACAAGCAATCACTAACAAACGCAGGCAACTACGTTTGGAGTGGGCAAAAATAGCGAATCAACCAAACTTTAGTAAAAAACCACAATTACTTGCAGCTCAAAAAAAGATTGAACAAGCTTTACGAGATTTGGATTCTGATGAAGAAACATTTATGGTTGAGTATGCAGGTTGTTAACCCTAATTTTAATCAAATAGTATCAGACTCTTGATCTAGAACTGAGTCATTAAACCGTTCCACAACTCCGACACATACTAGTTAATTCAAGTTTAGTAAATATTCAACTTCTCCATTGCTGCTATAATCAGATTAATGCAATCTAGAAAGCACTTTAGCCATCTACCAAATAGTCATGTTCTTGAAGAGGCTCTAGAGATTGAAGCAAAGCGAACTATTTCTACCTATGACCATTTTCCTAGATTCGATCTATTTATCTCTTGGATGAAGGCAATCAATATTAATATTGACTTTTTTGAAAATCAAAAACATTGGCAAGATTTAATTGCACAAGGGAATGAATTAAGAGAGCAAGTGGCACTAAAAACAATTTCCGCCATAAAAAATAAAGATACAAAATTAATTTCTATTTTAGTGGATATTGAAAACTACTTAAGCGAAGAACATTCTATTCCAAAAGATATAGATATTCTCTTTGTATTTGGCAGTAAAGACATAGGAAGAATACAAAAAGCAGTTAATACTATTTACAAAAAAAACAACGTAAACAAAATACTAATCACTGGAGGATCAAGATACGATTCACAAGAAAAATCTGAATCTGAAGCAAAAGTTTTTAGAGAAGAAGCTATTAAATTGGGTGTGCCCAAAGAAAAAATTATTATTGAATCAGAATCAATTACTATTGCAGATAATGTTCGTTCAGGACTGAATTTATTAGATACATTAAATATAGAATATAAAAATATCGCGACAATGGTTTCCTGGTTTGCTCAAAGAAGGGCATGGGTTCATCTTAAAAAATATACTAATGAAGTAGATATAATTTGTGTTAATTCAGATCCTAAATCAAAAGAACTAAGTCCGGGTGAGTGGTATAAATATGAGACAGGTGTCAATGTTATCTTTAGCGAATTTTTAAAAATGAAAATGGCAGTTATGATTGATACTGCATAATTTGAAATAGGTTCTAATTTGGTACAAGGTTGTCGACACACTACATTTTGAATTACATCAAAATGGTTTCATTTATAGTTTTTGTTATACTAAAATTGCAATACAGAATTTTTTTTAGAATATTTTTAGTTTTTTTTCGCTAGGCTTGCTGTTGTTGCCATTTAAAAATGACTCCAAGTCACCAGATCGTGTGCCATTTTTAATGACAAATTGAACAGGCTGCTATTTTTCATTTATTGGAGTAAGCAAAGTGCTGAGTCTTTGGTTCGCTATGCAAGTTACAAATTGCGTTAGCCTTATGCAGTACGAGCATCTGAAGTGAACGAAGCTAGCGAGAAATCCTGTCTCCCCGACATAATTAAAAATCAGACTTTTGTCAGATTTCTAATTATTATGTGCTATTATCATTCTATGATAGAAACTGAAAATAGATCACTGTGCGAGAACAAAAATGTTGGGGTCGAAGATAAAAAGATTCCAGAATTTTGCTCTCTTACTTTAGGACAATTGATTGGCAGAGGTGGTAATTGCAATGTTTACGAAATAAAAGGTTATCCTGATTTAGTAATCCGTGTATTCAGGTCTACTTGGGAAGGGAATATGCCAATGATAACTGAGCTCAAGTTGGCTTTAGATCAAGTTCCTGAAGGTGTAAACACTCCCAAAATTGTAAAAGTTGGATTTATGCCTGATGGAAAAGCTGCTTCTATAATGGAGAGAGCAGTAGGCCAAGAGATACATAACGGTCATGATAATTATGAAACTTGGAGTAAAAAGATTAAATTAATTGCATCTGTCCCAGAAGAACATTTTCGAAAATTAGTTTCTGATATTCAAATTCTTTTTAACAATGGCTTAAGCATTGATCCATCAAAGCCAGACAATATTTTTTATGATGAAGCACTTGGTTTTACTTTTATTGATTTATCACCAAAAAACCAAGATGAAGAATCACCTCACTCATTAGTAAGATGTATGCTCAATACTGCTGCATTATATGGCAGAAAAGTTAGAGGAAATCTAAATAATGAGGATAGAAAAAACATTGAAGCAATTATCGAGAAAATGGCTAAGGTAGGACATTTATTGTCTGAGTCTGACTTAGTAGAAATTAGGATGGTGGCAAATGAACCTGATTGACTAAGGATCAGCACTAAATTCACGCAATTTGTATATTCTAACTCCCTTCCAGACACTTGAAAATTCTGGAATGCATTTGATAAATGAACAACCTTGCTATTTCATGAAGGCATCTTTTTCAGGCTCTAAATCATCCCACGGGCTTTTTCTTTCATCTGCATAAGAAGTAGTTATTTATTTTATTCATATTATTTATAATAATAGCCGAAATAAAAATACTTAGTCATGTTTAGTTTACAATAAGATCAAATGCCAAAAGTGGTACAGACCACAAATATCTTGTATAAAATACTGTCGAAAAAATAATTTTCTGTGTAATTATTTGAAAAAAATTATGTCTACTTTTAATTTATTACTATAGAGCAATAAGAACTTGCGTACTAACTTTTGTGGTATACAATAACATTATCATTACACAGATACATGTATCTGTGTCTTGAAAATGAACATTAACATATACTTTCAAATCAAAGGAGTAAGTGCAAGATGATCACCAAGCTTCAGAAAAAAACGTGGGTGGTACTCACCATAATCCTTTGGGCAACTATAGCTACTGTTTCGACGGTAGCAAATTGGAGTGTGTTGCCCATTTTCATTTCCTTATGTGCTTGCAAAACAAGCGCATGGATCGTATTCGGAGGATACATCGCTAACGCGATTGTTTCCTTCTTGATAAGTGGGGCAGTGGTTGCCCTAATAATGTTCAGTCTTGCCAGATGGATAATCCCTGCGGGATTGTTCATCCTTGCAAGAAGGAACAGCAAAAAGTAATGTTACATATAAAACCCCTTAGAATCTAAGGGGTTTTTACTTTTCACTTTTCAATTTCTAAATGAGAAGTAAACAAGTAGTAGAAATGAATCTATCCTGCTATGATTTAAACATGAAGATAATATCCACCTTTTGGGTGGGTTTTTTGTGTGTTGATGAAGCTTTGGTGTGAAACTTTAGTTAACCATGCGGATGAAAAATAACTTTTTTTTCATTCAGTATGAGCACCGCACAGCTAGCAGAGCAAGCGAGCAGTCCTGTTTGCCAGACACTGCAATTAAAGAGCTATTAGTGGGCCATTTTTGTACTTATTAAATAATCCCAGTAAATCTTACGTAGTTAAAGATGACATATATTTTCTTAATTCTCTAAATTTTCCAACCATCAGAATACAAAAACTAATTCAGTTATAAACCTTATAAAGTTACAAATTCAAACAAAATTACCTGTGAAAAAGAAATTACGGCTATAGACAATTAATTAATGATTTAATATCATTAAGGCGTGTCTGAAGATGATAGCAGATTTATACAACCTAAAGATTTAGTACCTCCCCAAACTGAGGTAGCTTCAATTGATAATGAGGTAGCATCAACTAATAATGAGGTAGCATCAACTAATATTGAGTTAGCTTCAACTAATATTGAGGTAGCTTCAACTGTTGCGGCTAATCCTCGCCACCCAGATTATTCTGCTGATAGAGCTTTAGCAAAACAAATTGCTGGAGGTAAAAGTGGAATTATTGCAGCAATGGACGGCGTCGGTTCGGGTGGAAAGGACTCTGCAAGAGCAGCTCAATTCGTTCTAATTCAACTAATGGGTTTAGATAAATTTGAGAAAACTCCAACAATTAGCCAAGCAATCGTAGAATTAAAAAACGCCATCTTCAAAGCAAGAAATCAAATAAAATCCCTTCAGACTGAAACTGGTAATGACGAACTTGATACCACTGTCAGCGCAGGAATTGTCTGTGCCAGTCCCGATGGTAAAAATAGATTTTTGGTAGTTGCTCATGTGGGTGACAGTAGAATATATAAGTATAATCCTGAAACTGCAGTCCTTATACAATTAACCAAAGACCATAGCTTAGTTGGAGCTCTTCTTGCCGCAGGCGTAATTACAATTCAGGAAGCTCATCAACATCCCCATAGAAATCAAATTTACAAATCCGTTGGTAGTCTTAACGCTCCAAAAGATATAGATATTTTAGTTATACCACTGCAAGCAGGCGATATTTATTTTGCAATGTCTGACGGTATTCCTGATAATATATCCCCATCAGGATTACCTGTAGCGATAACGGAAGAGTATCAAAAGAGCTATGACAGATCTTCCAAAAGAAGTAATTTAAGAATGCTAGCAAAAGCTCTTATTCAGAGAGCTCAAAACATAATGTCAACCTTATCACAACATTCAAAATATGATGATGCATGCGTTGCTATTTTAAAAGCACCAGATTAAATTTTTGAGCAAAATGATCTAAACTCTTTCTTGCAAACCTATAACCAATTGATCTACACATTTAAAAAAAATGACCCATTACACCACTTGCAACTAAAGTTCTATATTTATCTTCGTTATAAACTACTTCCCAATCAGCAATTGAAAACTCTTTTTGCATCATTTTCCCTTCGTACTAGCAAATTGTTGACTATTTATATGAAATATATCAGAGAATACCAATTATTTAATACAACAATAAAAAAATTAATTGGATTTGTTTTAGCTAATAAAAATACTTTAGAAAAAGTAATGGTAATTGAAGTTGATAACTACACACATAACAAATAGTAGAATACTTAGAGATACTAAAGTATTTGTTATGCAAGCTACGCAGCAACCTAACAGTGATACCAAAATATTCTAGAACAATCGAATAGGCGAAAAGGCATACACGGGGCGATAATAAGCTACACCCTTTTTAGCAGTAGTAATTTTTACCTGATTGCCCCAATGCCCGGGAGCACATCCATTCTGTCCCCGTACTTTCATAAAATACGTCGTATTAGGCTGTAATTCATCAATGGTAAATACAAGAGCTCCAGAGGAGTATCCCTGATTTGTAAAGACACTATGTTGAAATGCATTATCGTACTGACTATATGAAACTAAATAATTGGGAGCAGGAGTATTTACAGGTGAAAAATAAAGTATGGCACGATCCGAAGCAACATCAACTTGAAATAAATCTGGGACTCCTACAGGAGTAGAATCACTGCAACTTGGTGTATTAACATTCGAAATTGAGCTAGTGAACCCAGAACTAGAATTATTACCACTTGAAACCTCAATCTCCTCATCAGAACCTTGCTCAACTAGAGGATCTCCCTCAAGCTTAGATATGCTTACAGAAGCACTATCGTTATACGTGTAGTAATTACCAGCAATAATAATTTGGTTGTTTGAAAGCAAGGAAATTGATTTGACAGCATAATCAACACCTGTGCCGGGATCAAAAACAGTATCTAGTGTTCCATCGGCTTGCAATCGTGCAATTCCGTTTCGAGTAACCAAATTATATTCTCGAAACTGTCCTCCAATTAGAATTTGATCTGTATCTAAAACCTTGAGAGCTTCTATAGAAACCGTATTGCTCCAATATCCTGGATCTGTGGCAACCCCACCTGGATTAAATGAAGAATCAAGCGTACCGGTATCAGCTAATAATCTACCGATTTGAATATCTTCTACACCAGAATCATTATAAAAAAGTCCAACAAAGATAATGTTGTTGGTGGACTGCAAAGCAAGTGAATATACTGGAAATTCAATGCTACTACCAACAATAAAACTTGTATCGAGTGAACCATCGGACTCGATTCGGGCAAGATATTGTCTAGACTGAGCATTAAATGTAGTAAAATTTCCACCAATCACAATTTTCCCATCTGGTTGTTCGAGCAGTGCCTTCACACTTTCGTTAGGCCCAGTTGCAACATCAAAAGCTGTATCTACGCTTCCATCTTGATTGAGTAAAACTATGTTATTTGCAGAAATGCTATTAAATGATGAAAATTGCCCCGCGACAAGTATCTTTCCTGACTGTAATACCACAACATCATAAATAATGCCATTTGAACTCAGCCCAGGATCAAAACTTGAATCCAAACTACCATCTGCATTTAAGCGAGCAATGTCAATAATTGAGTCACCATCAAATGAGTCAAAATCTCCAGCAATAATTACTTTTCGATCAGACTGAACAGCAAGAGCTTCGACAGTTCCATTTGCGCTCGTACCTGGATCAAAGGAAGGATCAATCAGACCATCTTTATCAATTCTGGCTAAACCTGAAAAATTCAATGAATCGTATGTGGAAAAATATCCATAAATAATAATATGATCGCTTGAATCTACTGCAGTATGCACAATTTGGCCATCGATTCCAGAAGAACTGTTAAATGTTGAATCGAGATCGGCCGGAGCAGCAAATGCAAATGTAGGAAAACTCAAAAAAATATATAGTAGGCACAGCACCCAAACATATGTTTGTATCTTCATACATATAATTTCTAATTGAATATATTAATTATCTCATAATATGCCAGTTGATAAGGGGATGTCAACACGTATTGTGGGCCCTAGATTATCTACACGCAGTATTTACTCTCATACAGAGCGCATTGGACAAGATATAACAACATGTCTTGCTAGTAAACTTTCAGAATCAGTAACTATAAAAATGAATGCTCAACACTTTTCAGAATATCAAATAACTAGGACAATCCCTAGATCTATTGAAGCAATGTATGAGTATTATCTAACAGTTTTTGTTGATGAAAGGTTCTAATTTGACACAACGTTGTCTACAAAACTCTCTCCTTGAGAGATTCTTTTCACAGAACCTTGAACTCTAGAACCTAAAAATGTCTGATATAATTCAGGCATGACTCCGATATATTTAACTCTTGCTTCAGTTTTTTTATACTCTGCAGCATCGATAATTCGTAAAAAAATTTCTGCTGATGACGATAACTTAAACTATATGTATACCGTTCTTTTCCAAATAGCAGGAGGAATAGCAGTAATTTTCTTCTCAATAGTATTAGGATTTGGCAATGAATATATTGGATACTTTACAACAATAACACCACAGATGACCTTGAAAATTTTTATTGGTGCTATTCTATGGTTTTCCGCAACATTTACTTCATTTAAGGCACTCAACAGCATCACTGCTTCGAAGTACTCAATTATTGAAACACTTTCTCCGCTAGTCTCAATTGTTTTAGCATTATTGTTGTTGGGGGAGACTTTCACCCAACAACAATTATTTGGAACTCTTTTAATTTTAGTCAGTGTATTTGCTGTAGTACACGACAAAGAAACAAAGCTATCTCATTTCTCAAGGGGCGAAGGAATTGCTTTTCTTTCGGTTTTATTGTCTGGATTAGCCTTAGTAAACGATAAAGGCATCTACCAAACACTTGCGCTTTCACCAACTCTCGCAATACTGTTCATTCTTCCTGGATTACTGGCTATTCTAGTCAAACCAACCGAGATAAAAAAAATAAAAATTATCAAAAAAAATAGAGCCATCATCAAACAACTTTTTATCATGAGCATGATTTGGGGAATTGCAGCAATTTTGTACTATAAAGCAATTGTTCTATCTAATTCAATTTCCTTAATTGTTTCTGTTGGACAACTATCTGTAATCCTAACCGTTATATTAGGTTTCATTTTCTTAAAAGAAACTGATAACTGGAAAATAAAAATTATTGCTTCACTAATAAGTGTTGTAGGCCTTATTTTTATGAGTATTTAATTCATAGAAGGTTTTAATTTGGTACAACGTTGTCGGCACTGTGATTAAAGACTTATTTATAGGTCTTTTTTCTATATGTTATACTATTTTGAAATGAAAATAAAATTTGTATATTTTGATTTGGGAGGAGTTGCATTTCACTTTCATGGTGGATTAAAAGAATTAGCTAAAAAATATTCAATCCAATATCAAGATTTGGAAAATGTTTATAAGAGATATGATGGTACGGTTTGTAGAGGGGAAATTTCAGCTCAAGAACTCTGGGAAATTTATAAGAATGAACTTACATTTTCTGATGAAAAGTTAAAAGACTTCGCTGAATATTGGGTCAGCAATTTTGAACCTATTAAAGAAACTCAAGAATTAATGCTTTCCTGTGTATCCAAATATAAAATTGGCATACTAACAAATATTTACAAAGGAGTTTATTCTAAAATACTAGAAATGAAAATTCTGCCTGATATTAATTGGGATGCTCATACTCACTCTTGTGATATAGGATTTGTAAAACCAGAGATAGAAATATACCAAATTGCCACAGAAAAAGCAAAAACAAATCCTGAAGAAATTTTATTCATAGATGACAATAATAATTTTATTGAAGGTGCTAAAAAAATTGGCTGGCAAACTTTTTTGTTTGATGAAGAAAATCCTCGTGACTCAGTTTTTCAATTGAGAACACTTTTAAATTTAAACTAAGTATTTTTCACTTAACAATGTAAGAAATGCACTTTCGTTCTCAATTGGATGGGTCCAACCTGGAAATGCAACTAGTATTGTCTTTCCGTTTGCCTATTTTTTGAGTCTGACATAAGACATATGCGCACCAAAGCTGAATTACTCTTCGTAAAATTCATTTGAAAACCTACTTAACGCTCCTAACAAATTATCACCAAAACTTGAGTCAGGATGATCATTAAATTTTTTCAGAAGTGTTTCTACAAATGGGAAATATCTGAGCGACTCAACTATTGCATAAATATCTTCGAAATCAACTTTTTGTAGTGAAGCGTACAAATAAAAATACTGAACAATAAACTCTTCTTCCTTATTTGTAAAAAGACCTAAGGCATTGATACTTTCTCTAACTCGTTGTACCAGTGCTGGGTCGGCACCCTCATTTGAAGCAATCTTGTCTAAAATAATCTCTGTATAGGATTCAAGTAAATCGTTTGGTGAATAGAGCTTTTTGTCTGCCTGCGCAGTTAAGGCCCATACAGCCCTATCAAAATCTTGAGGAATGTTTGTGGTACCAGCTGCCCTGGCTAAAACTGAAACATATGAAAGACGTCTCCGTACTTCTTCTTCCTTTTGGCTGAACTCCCAGACTAACTCCCGGTCATCGTGTAAACCAGGTTCCCAACTAGCAAAAAAATCAGAAACAGGCACATGTCCCAAAAAACTCCCTAATTTTACAACATCTTGACTTGTTAACTCCCAAGTTGGAAATGAATTTCTGTCACGTTTCCCTTCGACTAAAACTACCAACTCACCATCTGCTGTCTGCTCGACAGAAAATATTTCCTGGGGTGCATATTGTGAATTACCTGCTTCACTAACATAGTGATTTCCCTTATCATCAGAAATTGAGAGTGCCATCTCGGAAAGTTTCAAAACCCTTGGTTTATATATTGTCTCATTTGTTTCTACTGCATTATTTATTAGGGGAACTTCATGTTGCTCACTTGGCATACATTTTTAACCTTATATTTTATATCTTACAAAGAACTTACTATAAAGAGATACTATCACTATTTTAACCCCAACTCTTTTCCCACCTTTTCAACCAACGTCTCAACCAAATTCGGGTAAAAAGGGGAGACCACAATTTCTTCTCTGGTCGGATTCGGCAGCAAGGATGCTAGCGCACGCACCAATGCAATTTTAACCTCAGTTGTAATTGTCTTTAAACCAAATTCATGTGCAATTTTAAAAACAGCTGGAAAAGCCAGGATGTTATTAATTTGGTTCGGAAAGTCACTGCGTCCTGTCGCCACCACATAGGCACCAGCCGCGAGAGCATCATCTGGCATAATTTCTGGGTCTGGATTTGCCATGGCAAACACCACAGGTCTATCTGCCATCACGCCGATTGCTTCGGCAGTAATCGTACCAGGGCCCGAAAGCCCTATGACGACATCGAAATCTTTTAGGGCCTCTTCTGGTTTGCCGCTACGTCTTTCATGATTGCTGATACCAGCAATGGCTTGTTTGTAGACATTCATGCCATCACGGCCCGCATAGAGTGCGCCGCTGCTATCAAAAACAATCACATCTGCAACATGAGGAAGTCCTTTGATAATATTACAGTGCTCATCTTTACAATCAGCTGCCAGCAACATTTTAGAAACAGCTAGGCCCGCGGCTCCCGCACCCACAATGCCAACACGAAGTTGTTCATATGGCTTTTCAATCACCTTAGTAGCATTTGTTAAAGCTGCTGTCACCGCAACAGCGGTCCCGTGCTGGTCATCATGGAAAACTGGAATGCCCAAGTCTTGAAGAGCTTCTTCAATCAGAAAGCAGTTTGGAGCTCCGATATCTTCAAGATTTACTGCCGAGAAAGATGGGGCAACCTGTCGGACAAATTGGATAATTTCTTCTGGCTTTTGAGTATTTATAACCAGTGGAAATGCATCGAGACCTGCAAACTCTTTGATCAACAGAGCTTTACCCTCCATGACCGGAAGGGCTGCTTCTGGGCCAATGTTTCCTAATCCAAGCACAGCCGAACCATCAGAAATTATTGCCACAGTGTGACCATTTATGGTTAGTTTTCGAGCTAAACTCTTATCTTGCGCAATAGCTTTTGAAACAGCACTAACGCCAGGTGTGTATGCCAAAGAAAGATCGTGTGAGTTGGAAAGTGAAACCTTAGCAGTGACACCAAGTTTTCCTCCATGCTTCTTATGTAATTCAATTGTTTCTTCCGAAAGTGATATCATTCGTGCCTCCTTCTGTTGCTGCAAAACTGGTGTTACTATAACAAAACTAAGTAAAAACTTCAGCTGAAATTCTATAAGAGTAGATTTCTTTAGACGAATAACTCAAAATCATATACAATGCCCACATACTAGTTACTGTTTAGAATCCATACCATGTTCCAACAGAAACCCTTAAACAAAGTTGCAGCAAAAACACTTCTGAAGGTTTTGTATGTAGCTTCTCTTCTCGTAGTCTTAGTTGAGTTTTTGACCTACCACGATAGCATTCTAAACAACACCGGACTGTCTGCAAAATTAGTAATACTTGCCTTATTTGGCTTGCATGCAGCACTCTTTTTCGCTACCAAAAGAGAACACCGCTTCTCCCAAGAATTCTCATTTGGAAATCTATTTATTTTGCTCCCAACGAGTATTCTGCTCACAGTAATCGTACTGCTATTAGAGGAGGGGAGACTTTTTCTAAACTACTTTTTAGAAATCTATAAAATCAATTTTGAAGCAATTCTATTACTTAGTTTTCCTGGATTATTGTTTGGTCTACTTCACCTTCCACCATCATTTCTTAAAAATAATTGGCAAACTCTTTTTGCAACTGGAACGCTATTGTCTATTGTCACTTTTGGGCTCTATTATTTGATGCATCCATTTGAGTACTCAGATCTTATCGTTGAGGATGGCCTTGTTGAAATGGCAACAGCTCTTCTGTTTTTTGTCAGTGGGTTAATCTCGTTCAACCTAAGCAGAAAGAAACTTTTTGCAAATAAATACCACCAGCTAGTCTATAAACTTGGCTGCATTGCAGTTGGTGTTGCGCTCACATTGGTTGCTCTTGAAGAAATTTCATGGGGTCAACGTATTTTCAACATTGAAACACCCGATCACATCGCTGATCAAAATCATCAAGATGAGATCAACATTCATAACTCAGAAACATTTTGGCCATTTGTCTATGTTGGCTACACCGCGATTGGAGTATACGGAGCATTTCTTTGGGTAGTTGAGTGGCTCCTAAAAGATCTCGTACCAAAGATCAAAAGTATTCAGACTTGGAAAAAAATTGTAATTCCGGGTGCCCATCTCTTTTTTAACTTTAGTTTCATCCTGTTATACTTATGGCTTAGAAAAATTCATGGCCCATGGCGCTTCAAATCTTGGGAGGAGCTAACAGAGCTGTTTCTAATCCTTGGTATTTTTGTACACCTACTATATTTACATACGAACCTTACAAACAAATCTCATGCAAAATGAACCATCTGCACTCAAAAAGTTTGCGCCCGACGTCTTTGAGTATCTAACAACCATTCCCAAGGGAAAAGTCACAACCTATGGCCAAATTGCCAGAGACCTGTTTTTATCCACTCCCCGGTTAGTTGGTAAAATTTTACACCAAAACCCTGACAGCTCACAGTTTCCTTGTCATCGAGTTGTTTTTAGTGATGGCAGACTGGCTCCAGGGTACGCCTTTGGTGGAGCCAAAGTACAAGAACAAAAACTTCGGGCTGAGGGCGTCATCTTCAAAAAAAATAAAGTTGATTTGAGTAAGTGCTTATTTTAGGCGTGGTGATAAACTCGTTTTAGTGTTACGAGCAACTCATCAGAGTATCCTGCGCTATGCTTGGAAAAGTGAAAAATACCGATAGTAATAACTTCCAGCGTTTTATCCTGTGGTGGTACTCAAAACATGGTCGATATGAACTTCCATGGCGAAAGACTACAGATCCTTACAAAGTGTTAGTTTCTGAGCTAATGCTCCAACAGACTCAAGTTGAGAGAGTTGTACCCAAATTATTCACAGGTCAATTGGTACTTAAGATGGAAACAGAGCTAGTGACGATAATGAGTTCATTCAAATTAGAGAGCGTACAAAGAGATTCTTCAAGACGATCAGTAGTATTTGTAGGAATAATTGCAGTGATTTGAGATACTATCTGATATTTAAAACAATTCTATCAACATAGTAATTGTTTCTCACGCAAATGCCCTAAGACCAATGAGTAGATATTAGGAAAATCTCTCCATAGAAAATGTAATCAAGCTTGAGCACAAACGAAATAAAATATGCGAGTATTCTTTTTGATTAAAAAAATCTGTGACAAAAGAAGAGCGCAGCTAGACGCCAACCAAAGTCATAGTCCACTCAAAAATCAATAACGATTTAAGTATGCAAGTTAAGTTACAAGAAATAAAAGTACTTATTCAAAAACCCGCAACTGAAAAAATCTATCATCGTATTGATTTTTCAATTGATTCGCCAATAAACCAGAATCTGTTACTGTAATACTAAACTCTTCGATACCAGCGATAACATCTTGAATATTTTGTTGATTTTCTTTAAGAAATTCATCTGTAGGCTGGCTACTACCGTCATAGTTCTTTGGATCATCAGTAAACAAACTAAGATTTTCAAAACTGTCTTCACCACTGATACACCGAGCTAAACTATCAAATTGAATCTGTTCTGGAGAAAAATTAGAATTGGCCAAAGCCATAAAAAGGGAGTTGAGTCTGTGAACAAACCAAAACACATTTACTTCGGGACTGTCTGGATTTTGAATGGCTTTATCAAGATTGGGCTGATCCTCAGGGACCTTACTAATAATGGGCAGTTCACTTTCTATAAGATATTTCAAACTCATAGCTATCCTTTCTTAAATTATTTTGTATGTGATTGCGCACAAAATGATAATTTAGTAAATATGAGCTAATTATAGCATATTTCAAAAAAAACTTGATCTACGTAATTGGAGTATTCTTATCTGGTTCGCCCCAATGTGTGAAGGTTAATAAGCTCTTTAGCAATAAAGAGCTTATTTACACACTGCCGTTCTTGGTAAAAAGCCGTGCAACAAAAGCGTCGACTATTAAAAAAAGCTAGAAGTTATTGAAAACATATCATCCCAACTGTGTACATATACTCGACTAATAATTGTTTTAAAAAGAACAATCGAAATGTATTAGCTACACGCACTCGGATGCACAACATAGGTCTTAACTAAACGTCGCTTTCAGTTTTCCTCACTGGCTACAACAAGTTTTTTTAAAATCCAGACAAGAAGACACAACTTTCCACAGACATTTCGTAGCTGAAAATACTCACAACATCACATAGTTTTTCCGAAATAAATCGCTTCTGCACACATATGTTTTGAAGGTGAATTACAAAAAATATTGCTTAGACACATGCACTATTTATGCAAGAGTGAGATTAAAGCTAAGAGATATATCTAAAACACAGTACGTCTCTGTGTTATGCTTGGAAAAGTGAAAAAAACTGATGTAGCCAACTTCCAGCAATTCATCTTGTGGTGGTACTCAAAACACGGCCGCTATGAACTGCCGTGGAGAAACACCACCGATCCCTATAAGATTCTTGTCTCCGAACTCATGCTTCAACAAACTCAAGTTGAACGCGTCATCACTAAATACCTGGCATTTCTTGAAACGTTTCCCTCTACTAAAGTTTTGGCCCAAGCATCTCTCGCTGAAGTTTTATCCTTATGGCAGGGGTTGGGATATAACCGTCGTGCCAAGTTTTTATGGCAAACTGCTCAAAAAGTGCATACTGAACTTGAAGACACCTTTCCGAGTACTGCTGATGAGCTGCAAAAACTGCCTGGTATTGGTCCATACACTGCCACTGCAATCAGTACTTTTGCCTTTAATAATCCAGAAGTTGTGATTGAAACAAATATTCGCTCCATCTATATTTATCATTTTTTTCCTAAACGGACCAATGTTGAAGATGCTGAGCTACTACCTCTCATTGAAGCAACTATTTATACCAATAACCCACGAGAGTGGTACGCTGCCTTGATGGACTATGGCAGCCACCTGAAAAAAATCTTTCCAAATCCCAGTCGAAATAGTAAACATCACACCAAACAATCCCGATTTGAAGGCTCACCGCGACAGGTGAGGGGAGAGATCATTCGATACCTGACACAACACCCACTCCTGACTGAAGTTGAGTTGAAACAAGAAATTAAAGGTGAGAAGAAGTACTTTGAGAAAGTGCTTGGAGATTTATTAGCAGAAGAGCTCATTGAAAACACTCCCGATGGTTATCGGATTAAACAATAATGGCCCGGACTGAAAGTCCGGGCCAATACACTTTCTTCATCTCACTACCGCTCTTTTTTCTTTCGAAGGACCATGATAATCGGTCCCCGGCGATAGTGAAACGTAATTCCCAACTTCCTCTGGATCGTGCCATGATGACTTGCTGGCACAACCAAAAATACCGTATCGGCCACAAAGCGTGACTGTAAATAGACAGCCATACTCAGTTTACTCGCACTTGAACGTGACTTGAGCTGAAATACATCGTCTGGACTTTGTAGCTCATAGCCCAGATCAGCATATGTCACTTGAACACCATCTTCACCAAGAAAGGCCTGGTGGTGTGATGCCCACATCATGAACGCTCGAAAAAGCTGATCGTGATCTGTGGCATGCGGTTCTGAATCGTTTATTCCGTATCCGTAACCCATACAAACTCTCCTGTGGGTGTCAAGGTAAAGACTTGACCTAGTGGGATTGTTAAAGATGGGTAATTATATCATAATAGTTTTAACTATTGACATTAATTGCTATTGTTGTCCGCTTATGGCTGACCTTAATAGGCTCTCGGCCCTGAAAAGCGGCAACACAACCTTTAACAGATTGTTTTAACCCTGTCCCGTACGGACCAATTTTTTCCTATAGGAGCAAGCAAATGAACTTTCCCTGGATTAAACGCGAAACGCATGAAAACGAAATGGCAGAACTGGAAAATCGTCTGACGACGAAATTCAACCGCCAGATCAAATCGATGTTATCTGTGGTTGCAACCGCCACCGACAAGACCATCGAAGACATCCGTAGCGCCGTACAGGCGGCTGTTGAAGCCGCTACCGGCCGTTTGGAAAAAGCAGAAGCCCGCGTCACAGCACTGAAAGCCGAGCTGAAAGAAGCTGAGGCTGAAGTGGAAGCTGCGAAAGCTGAGCTGGCCGAAAATGCCGCAGTCTTGAATGACATCAGCTAGAATTACAAAAAGGGTAAAACGATCTAATCTGATCGGGGCCAAAGTCTTAATAGACTGCGGCCCCCCCTTTTTCCACTCCCACCCCCGGGAGTTTTTTTTATGCCTTTTCGAGGTATAATATGTGGTGTTGAAACTTCAGCAGACTATGAAAAATCGAAAAAAATACATTACCGTTGTTTTAGGTGGCACATTTGACCATTTCCATGATGGCCACAAGGCCTTCATTGATGCCGCTGCCAACATGGGCCAGCGACTTATCATCGGGGTAAGCTCAAAAAAATTGCTTCATAACAAAAAGTATCGCTTCAGTATTGAACCGCTTAAGGTTAGATTTCGAAGTGTGGGTAATTACTGTAAAAAACAAGGATACTCTATTGAACTCGTTGAACTTCACGACATCTATGGGCCAACCATAGATCCAGATATCAAACAAGATGCGCTCTTTGTAACGACTGAAACTGCTGCGGGTGCAGATAAAATTAACGTGGTGCGTGAACAACTCGGACTCAAATCACTTCCAGTCCATATTGTGAATATGGTACCAGCAGAAGATGGTCAGCCAATTCATTCAGATCGAATCAGAGCTGGAGAGATTTCTCGAGGCGGATTTGTGTACAGCGCAGCACTCGCAAATACAATCACTCTTTCTGAACCACAACGAAAAGCACTCTCTAAGCTGCAAGGAAAAATTGTCAACCAACCTGATTCAAGACCGAGCTATAAAATAGTTGTTGGCGACTCAACCCTCGAACGCTTTAACTCATTTGAATGGGAATATAACCTGGGTATTTTTGACGGCATTTGTGAAAGAGAAACGTATCACTCAAATATTATTAATGCACTTTCTGTTTCTGCTAACGTTTCAAATCCTGCTGGCTCTATTTCATCGGAAGCCTCAAGAGTAATATCCCAATTCTGTACCGATCAAAAAGATGGTCACATTCAGGTAGATGGAGAAGAAGATCTCTTAGCCATTCCTGCTGTTTTATCTGCACCGCTTGGAAGCTTTGTCTATTATGGCCAGCCTGGAGTAGGTGGGGTTGAAATTGAAGTAACCGAAAAAATCAAAGACCATTTCATCAAGATCTTGAACCAATAAAACCCAAAAGTTGCCTCTTGATTCACTCCCAATCTTTGGGTTACATTAGGGTTATGCCCAATCTCGCAATTACCCTTCGTCCAGATTCACTTGATACATATATTGGCCAATCTCATCTCGTTGATGAAGGCAAACCGCTCCGTATAGCCATTGAGAAGGGTCACATTTTTTCCATGATCTTTTGGGGACCACCAGGAGTTGGCAAAACCACTTTAGCTCGCATTATTGCCCACACTCATAACCGAGATATTTATGAACTCAGTGCTGTGTCTGCCAAGAAAGATGATATTCGCAAGATTGTGCAGCAAAGTGAAAGTCAAAAACAGTTGGGACAATCATATGAGGCTCCAATTCTTTTCTTGGATGAAATCCATCGTTTCAACAAAGCTCAGCAAGATTACTTACTACCATTTGTTGAAAGTGGAGACCTCATTCTAATCGGTGCGACTACCGAGAATCCAAGCTTTGAAGTCAACTCTGCGTTGCTCTCACGCTGTAAAGTCTTTGTCCTTAAACAACACACTGCAGATGACTTACAGAAATTACTTACCATCGCAGAAAAACACCTTAAACTTTCACTGGATGATGAAGCCAAAGACTGGCTGATTCGCTTCAGCAATGGAGACGCCCGAAAACTCCTCAATTTACTGGATCAAACCCACACCATTTACGAAGAAATCACCACCAAAACCCTCAAAGAATCACTGCAGTCTTCACACCTTAACTACGACAAAAAAGGAGAAGAACACTATGATACCATTAGTGCTTTTATAAAGAGTATGCGCGCCAGTAATACAGACGCTGCGCTGTATTACTTGGCGCGCATGGTCAGCGCAGGTGAGGATCCAAAATTCATTGCTCGACGGATGGTCATCTTTGCCAGTGAAGACATCGGTCTTGCTGCACCTACCGCACTTGTGGTTGCCAACGCCGTCTTTGACGCTGTCAGCAAAATTGGCTATCCCGAGGCTCAAATTAATTTGGCACATGGGGTTGCTTACCTAGCTAAATGCAAAAAAGACCGCAGTGCCCATGATGCCTATTTCGATGCTCTCAGAGATGTCGAACGACACGGGAACCTACCTATTCCACTCGAGCTTCGAAACGCTCCCACTGACCTGATGAAACAACAAGGCTACGGCAAAGGCTACGAAATGTATCCTGACGCAAAAAAGTCACTCTTGCCTGACAAATTAAAAAAGAAAAAATACCTCAAATAATGAAACAACGCTGTGGTTGGGTAAATCTCGACAATCCAAAGTATGTTACCTACCATGACGAAGAGTGGGGTGTTCCTGTTCATGATGACCAAAAACTCTTTGAGTTTTTGATTTTGGAAGGAGCTCAGGCTGGACTCTCATGGGAAACAATTCTCAAAAAACGATCAGCCTACCAACAAGCCTTTCACCATTTTGAGATTTCAAAAGTTGCCAAGATGTCCGATACAGAACTAGATGCACTACTTATAGACTCTGGCATTGTAAAAAACAAACTTAAAGTCTACTCCACACGAAAAAATGCCCAAGCCGTCTTAGCTATTCAAAAAGAAATTGGCAGTTTTGATGCCTATCTTTGGAGTTTTGTTGAAAATGCGCCAATTAAAAATGAGTTCAAAAAACTCTGTCTCATTCCAGCTCAAACCAGTGTTTCTGTTGCCCTCAGCAAAGACCTCAAAAAACGTGGCTGTAATTTTGTTGGGCCAACAATCATGTATGCATTCATGCAGGCTGTGGGGATGGTCAATGATCACACTACAAATTGCTTTCGCCACACTGAACTCATGTAAGTTTCGCGTCAGATTTCTTTTTTATACTGTTCTCCATGGAACCAAAAACTATTCTGCAAAAATATTGGGGGTACTCTTCTTTTCGTGAAGGGCAGAGAGAAATAATTGATTCCATTCTCTCAAAAAGAGATACCGTTGCAATCTTACCAACGGGGGGAGGGAAGTCACTTTGCTTTCAAGTTCCAGCTCTTTCACTTCCAGGTTTAACAATTGTCATCTCACCGCTTATTTCTCTCATGCAAGATCAAGTGCAAGCACTACAAAAAAGAAATATCGCAGCGACGTTCATTAATAGCTCACTCTCAACAGAGGAACAAAACCAGCGGCTCAAAGCTGCCCAAAATAATGAATTAAAACTCTTGTATCTTTCACCTGAAAGGTTAGCCACTATCCCTCTTGAATCTCTTACTCTTTCACTCCTCGTGATAGACGAAGCCCACTGTATAAGTATTTGGGGAAATGACTTTAGGCCTAGCTACACCAAAATTATTTCTTATTTTACCAAAAACCGTCCACCAATACTCGCAGTAACGGCAACAGCAACAACTCGGATCCTTAAAGATATCACTGGGCATCTTACTCTCCAGGACCCAGCAGTCTTCACTCAAGCCGCAGTACGAAAAAACTTATCACTTCAAATCATGAACACACCGACTCAGGTCATCAAGCTACTATTCGTGTTTGAAATTCTCAAGATTCACTCAAACCAAGATGGTATTATTTATGCGGCAACACGAAAACAATGCGAGTATGTCGCACTCGTGCTATCCCGACTTTTTCCTGACCGATCAGTCTCTTTCTACCACGGCGGACTAGCCCCAGAAGAAAGAAAAAGTGTACAAGATGCTTTTATCGCAGGATCATGCAACATCGTAGTTGCTACCAATGCATTTGGTATGGGTGTAGATAAACCCGATGTGCGATTTGTAGTTCATTTTGATACTCCTATCTCAGTTGAAGACTACTCACAAGAAATCGGCAGAGCAGGGAGAGACCAAAAACAATCGTGGTGTTACACATTTTATTCAGAAAAAGATCTTTCAAACCGGCTTTCTTTTGTTACAAAAAATGCCTCTGCACAAAAAAAAGCTTACACAGAGCGAAATGCGCAAATAATGCAATCAATACTGCTAACAAAAAACTGTAAAACGCAACAGCTCGCACACTACTTCACTACAAAAACCCACCATTGTTACAACTGTAGTTCGTGTATCCCAAAACAAAAACTGCAAAAACGTTTAGATAGAGCTATTAACAGTGATGTTCTACGAAGTTTGCAAGCAATTTCATCAAAACTTCATACACCACTTCCACCCGTTTCTGCCCGAATCCTTTCAGTGATTCAACCACACCAATTACAATACATCCCAGGTCTCGGGATTGGGTTTCAAAAAAAACAGAGAGAGATTGCTCTCAGTATCTCCTCAGATAGTGATAAAATACAGGCATGACTATAGACTCACTCGTAAAACAATATGCAGAAATCAGCAGTTTCTTAAACACTCGCTGGCCCCTAAAAAATCATGAGCAACGCACCTTTGCACGCACAATGAAAATCATGGAAGAACTTGGTGAACTTTCTGATGAAATCTTGACATCAATGAACCTGCAAAGAAACACAAAAATTGAAAAATTCAGCAAAGAAAATGTTGAAGATGAATTTGCCGATGTTCTTGGCTCATTAATTCTGCTTGGTATTGAGCTTGATATCGACGTCAAAGAAGTCATGCAACGCAAAATTAACTTCACCCGTGACCGTTTTGGTATGGACGAGTAGTCACTCAACTACATATCTTTCACTTGATAAAGGTTTCCGTCTTTGAATCCACGCATACGGTAGTACTCTCGAGTTCCAATTCCAGAAATAACCGCTAACTTTTTAAAACCATTCTGTGTCGAAATTCTGGTAGCTTCATCTAATAATTTTTTACCCAAACCCAAGTGCTGAGGCTTACTACTGCTATCTTTACCAACTGCCACCACACTTCCATACACATGGACTTCACGAACAATCGCCGCATCTGTGAGTTCTTCAATAAAATTTTTCTCTTTGGGAATTGAAAGTCGTAAAAAGCCTAAAATAATATCGTCTGTATGTTGCTGACGTTTCTGGACAAAACGCACTTTTTTTTCGGGAACCACATATTGCAAGAAATATTCTGTACTCACAGAAGTTTCGTACTGAATCACTTTGAACTCAATATCTTTAGGATCAAACGTGCCATTTTTAATTTCTCGAGCACGAATATCTGTAACAACCACACCCTCATCTTTGAGTTTCTTTTCAACAATTTGTCGGAAGTTAGTAAGTTTATTGCCTTCAACAATGTCGGTTGAAGGAATATCTCGAATCACACGAGTAAGACGACAATATTCTGGAGTCGCCTTAAAAACATGAGCCAACACTTCAGCTAATTCTTCACGAGAGTAGGGGTGCCACTTGCCAGCTTTGTAGTACTGCATGAGTTCTGCACTGCCAATCAAACTGCAAGGATACACTTTAAGCTCATCAGGATGAAAATCAGGATCTGAAAATAAGCCTTCAAAATCCTGCTTGTCCTTTTCAACATCAGATCCATACAAGTTTGCCATCCAGTGCGCATGTACTTTAAAACCTGCTTGGCGCAGTAATTTGAATGCTTTACGAGTAGCGGCTACGTTGTGACCTCGCTTGTTTTTATCAAGCACTTCGTCTTGCAAAGACTGTACTCCGATTTGTGTCTTGGTACATCCAAGTCTCCGAACCCTGATGACTTCTGCTTCTGAAATATTGTCAGGTCGAGTTTCAATAACCAACCCCACACAGCGAACAGCAGCAGTTTCATTTTCTTTTTGAGCAGCTTCCAACTCTTCCCATGTTGCAGTTTGGTAACCATCAAAGCCACCCAATTTTTCTGGAGCAGTGTACTGTTCAGAGATAACACGGTTGTATGTTTTCTTCATGGCTTCACCATCGATTTGGTGATCAGCAAGTGATCGCTTGTTTGTTTCTGGTTCCGAAGTTCTTTGGATATTTTTTTTCTTGAGCTCTGTGGACATATTTTCGTACCATCTCAAAACCTGATCGCGACCATCATGTGTTCCGAAATCATTGAGCGCCCGAAAACATTCTTTGATGAACCAAATCTGATACGCTTCAGGATAAAAAGACCATGTGCCTCCCAAGACAATGATTTCTGTTTTTGAAACTGTGTGCCCAATGTTGTGGAGAGCTTGCAGACGGTTGTATGTCTGAAGGTAGGGATCGAACCAATTTCGCTCGGCACGCTGCGCGCCGGGCTCATCCGCCAAATAACTCTTCGGCATCCTCACATCATTGGGACAAAAAATGCACTGACCAGGGCAGGGGAACGGCTTTGTAAGCACGGTAACCGGCGAAACACCAGATTGAGTGCGAATCGGCTTCATCGCTACCAACTTCACAACTCTTTCAGAAAATGGAGCTAGTCCATGTGTCCCAGCAAAGTGTCGATACCCACGGATAATTTCGTCCTTCGACAACACATCACCATTTGTTTTGGTGTGTTTCTTTACCAATCGCGCCAACTCTTTGGGGCTTAGCGTTTTGTACGTTTCGAGCTTTTTGAGCAGGGGTACCAATTGATCTGAATAGTCTTCTGGGTTGAACTGATACATAATTTTAATTTCTGTCTGGTATAGTATACCTTACAACGCAAATTAATGTGTAAACATCATGCAAAAAAGTACCATCGCACAACTTAATAAACTCAACTCAGAATTTTACACAACTGTAGCTTCAGACTTTGATAACAGTCGAAACCACTACTGGCCAGGGTGGATTAAGCTGCTTGAGCATATTGATGCAGAAAAAATTTCATCAGTTCTAGATATTGGGTGTGGCAACGGCAGATTTGGATCGTTTGCCACAGAGCATTTTCATAATTTAGCAAACTACACCGGTATTGATAGTAACCAGCAGTTACTCGATGCAGCCAAAACAGCAAATCCTTCAGGAGACTTTTTAAAAAACGATATCGTTTCTAACTTTTTAAGTGGTTCACCTCTTGTACCGACCGATCAAAAGTTTAATCTGATTGCTATTTTCGGCGTTATGCATCACATTCCGAGTTTCGAACTACGTGCTCAACTTATAAAAGCTGCTTCATCACTGTTAACAGAAAGCGGAACTTTGGTTTTCACAACTTGGCAATTTATGGAGTTTGAGAGACTTAGGAAAAAAACAATCAATCCACATGAAATTAACATCCGAACACACGAACTCGAAGATGAAGATTACTTTTTAGACTGGCAAAGAGGTCCCTTGGCGATTCGGTACTGTCATTACTTCACCCCCGGAGAAGTTGCCAAGCTTTTGCACGCAACCAACCTCTCACAAATAAGCACCTACCGCGCCGATGGCAAAGAAGAAAGTGTCAATTCTTACTACATTGTCACACCTCTAAAATACCAAAAGCAATCTTGAAAACACGTCGAGAGCGTGTAGAATGACCTCATGAAACTCTTTCTCCTTCTTCTGCATGTTGCACTTCCACTCATTGGACTTACTGATGCAGGATACATTACCTTCGAGGAAATGCAGGGAATCATTCCACCCTGTGGAACAGGCTTTGATTGTGGAGCAGTGCTACTGAGTAAGTACTCACATATTGGACCAATACCTGTCTCAATATTAGGATTATTGTATTATGCGACACTACTTATTTTAGGTAGTTTACTGCTGCTCGAAATTGATGTCTCCAAATGGATGCCAAAAAAACTGCGAGCATATACCTCTACACAACAGCTCTACACCTTGATCACTTCATTCGGACTCTTGTTCTCCATGTATTTAGTCTTTATCATGGCCGTTCTCATTAAGGGTTGGTGTTTGTATTGCCTGATTTCAGCAGTAACAAGCGCAACACTTTTTTTCGTTTCTTGGAAATACTTTAGAATGACTCAGAATAGTCCCCATTCCTTGCTAAAAGCTGTGAGTCAAAAAACTATTGGATTTTTATATCAAAATATTCTAAAAAGAATTCTTTTTTTAGTTGACCCAGAAGCTGTCCATAATCAATTTACTTTTTTTGGAAAATTACTCGGAAGTTTTGCTATCACACGTTGGTTAACATCAATCGTTTTTTCTTACAACTCAGCTACAACTGCAGTTGTGAAGGATGGAATTCTGTTCCCAAATAAGATGGGCCTGTGTGCTGGCTTCGACTATAACGGCGAAATGGCACGCATTTTAGGACCCGTCGGTTTTGGGTGGCACACAATTGGTACTGTTACCTACCAACCATATGAGGGTAACCCTAAACCCCGTTTGGGTCGTTTACCCAACTCAAAGGCTCTGATTGTAAACAAAGGGCTCAAAACATTGGGGGCTAAAGAAGTTGCTCGCAGACTTACAGGTGTTCAATTCACCGTTCCTGTGGGTATTAGTATTGCTTCAACTAACGCTCACTTTGACAGCGACCAAGAACAAATTATGGATATCGTCAAAGGTTTTTTAGTGTTTGAAAAATCTCACGTTAACCATAGCTACTATGAATTAAACATTAGCTGTCCAAACACCTTTGGGGGTGAACCTTTTACTTCATCAGCACGATTAGAACAACTACTGACTGTCACCGATTCACTCCAACTGAGTAAACCTTTGTACATCAAGATGCCAATTGATCAGTCTGAAAAAGAAACCCTACAATTGCTAGCGGTTGCTGATGAACACAATGTGCAAGGTGTCATTTTTGGGAACCTGACAAAGGATAAGAATAATCCTGCTGTTACACCAGAAGACAGAAAAGTTTGGAAGTCGCGTAAAGGAAACCTCAGTGGCCGACCAACTTTTGCACGCTCAAATGCTTTGATCAAACTAACTCGAGATAACTTCTATGATCGCTTTACTATCATTGGCTGTGGAGGCATTTTTGACACCGCTACTGCACAAGCAAAACTTGATGCCGGGGCAGACTTACTTCAAATGATTACTGGCATGGTGTTTAACGGTCCACAAGTCATGGGAACTATTAACCGTGAGCTTGATTTGAAGAACAAGTAAACTACATGACAAGCTTCTCTACCAAAAAACCAAACAAATAGGCTGCACTTGCTGCTGCTGTACCAACAAAAAGCATCTCAAAACCGTTTTTCCACCATGCGCGAGGAATAATTATTGTGCGAAGTGATCCTACAAAAAAGAGGGTGCAGAGGGTTGAAACCAATGAAAGCATGAACTGATGATTAGTTGCAAAGTTCCATCCTAAAGCTTGAAGAACGTAGGGAATTAACGGAAATCCACCAGCAAGAACAAACGCTATAAAGGTAACTACACCAGTTTCCCAAACTCTGTCGGTACTTTTTTTCATCGCTAATTTCTCTGAGCGTTCACCCAAAAAATCACCAAGTCCCATGCTTACGCCATCACCCAACATATTTGCAATCCCCATGATAAGTACGATCGAAGGAGAGAGACCTGCCCCAGCTACACTAGCAACTACAGCAAAAGTGGTGATAATACCATCTGTAGCACCAAAAACTGCAGGCTTAATAAGGTGAGTTTGTTTTAATTTCATACTTCTTAAGTATACACAGCTGAGATTTATTGACTAGACACACTATATTTCCAGAGAAAATCCGATTGAGCAAACATAAAAAATTTGTTACAATATCTGCCTGTGACAAATGTCACCCAATGCCCGATCGTCTAATGGCAGGACAGCGGCCTTTGAAGCCGTCAATCTTGGTTCGAATCCAAGTCGGGCATCACTTAAAATATATCTTTATATATCAATCTAAATCTCTTTATGCTTTCTACCACATTAGTACACCTTAATTTCCCTTCGAGCGACAGTTCTAACCTGATATAATTTACATATGAAAAACGCAATCATTCTTCACGGCGGACAAAGTGAGGAAGAGTATTATGATCCCTCCATGCCAAGTATGAGCAATGCTCACTGGATTCCATGGTTACAGGCTCAATTACTTAAAAAAGATATTCCAACTTAGAAAAATACTGTATACTTTAGCTATGATTGAATCTACACCCCACTCAAACGAAAATGCACGCTCGTATGCACAACGTGTCACCACACAATACAAACGCATATCTCGACTTTTAGGAGAACAAAAAGCCAATTTTTTTAATGAGTTTATCAGGGGAACCAGTCTGCTAGATCCAACTGAAATGGGTTTTTTGTCTCAAGTAGAACAACTGTTAGACTCAGATCTTGAAGAAATAATAAATACTACTGAAAAAGACTATCATCGTTTTATCGAACAATTTAATGCCAATTCAGTGTACAACGCATTTGAAAAGATTGCTGAAGGAGGCAGAACAAAAATATACATTTGGAGAGATGGTAAATACAAGCTAGTCAATGTAAATGAAAAGCTAGAAAAAGAGCTCCCTTGGGCTGGTGAAATCAAAGTCGGCGGTCCTGACCAAGCAATACGAGGTATCGTTGGAATTGCAAAGAACTATGACATACGCCTTGGCAATAATTCAGTTGAAATCAACGGACATGAAATAAAATAAGCTTTTGAAAGATATTTTGATAGAATTGTCGTAATTTTTAAGAAATAAGTTCTAGTTCATTCTATGAATGCATATAAGAAATCTTGCTAATAAATAGCTCCGTTTTTTCTAAGCCCAGTTCCAACATAGTCCAACAGTGCCATCCACGTTTTTCCCTCAAGAAAATTTTGACCTCGTTAGTACGGTTAGAACTCCTCGTCTGATTTTCTCTGATACAATATCCCTATGAAAATTGAAAATGAACAAGTTCTTTTTGTTTGTGAGGGCAACGTTGGTCGAAGCCAAATGGCAGAAGGTTTTTGGAAACATTGGTTTGGTGAAGATTCTGCAAAAAGTGCTGGGATTAATGACTATAGGGAAAAATATAATTTTCATCCAAGAGAAGATATTATTCAAGCAATGTTTGAAAAAGGCATCGATATTTCTGAGCAAAAAATAAAAGTTTTAGTTCAAGAAATGCTTCGGGATATAACTACAATAATTGTTCTCTGTGATCCAAGCATTTTACCTGACTTTATTGTTTCAAGTGGCTTGAACATACTTTATAAAGGGGTTCCTGATCCATATGAAAGTTCCATGGATGGTGTCAGACAAGTTAGAGATGAAATAGAACTATTGTTATCAGAGATTGCAGGTAGAGAAGTTCCAACATAGTCTAACAGAGCCATCATACAAAAGAAACAAGCATCCGCTTGTTTTTTTTGTATATGTTCCAGAATTTTATTTGAAATCGTTCGCGACGGGCTCACGAGCGCACCTGCGCGAGCCACCCTAGTGCATATGAGCTTCCTACAGTAGATACAAATAGCAGCGAATCGTGAATCCAAGTCGGGCATCAATGAAATATAGCTTTATATATCATATCTTAATTAAACTATTATTTTTAATTAACAAGCCTATCAATTATTCTTACAACCTCTTCCTCATGATTTCTTACACAGTTGTGGTCTGCGTTTTCAATGATATATAAACTTTTTAAATTATATTTTTTTGCTTCATATAAGTATTTGTCATTATTTCCATAAATAAAATTAGTTGTTTTTTTATATTTTATGAAAGTATTGTCGCTTTTTATTAAGCCAATTAAAGAATCAAATGCACCAGTTAGAGTGACATTCCTATTTTTATTAAATACTGCTTTATTATCATTTAATATATTTTTAAGAGCTTTGTTAACAATAAATAGTTTGAATGATTTTGATTTTCTTAAAATATTAATAATATTTGAATTAAGTAATAGCAAATTTGCCCATAGTGGTATTCTATAGTTGTGAACAGGAGTACCAACAAATATTTTTTTATATTTATTTGGATATTTGTTTTCTAATTCCATAATTAGTCTACATCCCATTGAAAAACCAATATACACAATGTTTTTACTTTTAATCTTTTTAATTTCTTTATCTATGTCACTAACAAGGTTTTTAAAATCATTAAATTTATTTGAGTTTTTATTTTTAACATACCCAGGTAAACAGACTGAGTAAACAGTATACTTTTTACTTAATAAATTGAGAAATTCTTTTTCATTTTCAATTGGGTGTGTCCAGCCAGGAAATGCTACAAGAACTGTGTTCCCACTTCCATATTTTTTGAGTATGATTTTTGACATATCTGAAGTATATCACTTGAATTTGTATTAAACATTAAATTAGTTCCAACATAGTCCAACAGTGCCATCCCTGAAAATATAGCTTTATATATCAATCTAATTCTTCTCGTGGTTTTATACCTCATTAGTACACCTCAAATTCTCTTCTGGATTAAGTTCTAACCTGATATAATTTTTGTATATGAAAATATCGAAGGCAGTTTTATCTGAATCAACTAAATTATCGCAATTTATAAAAATGGTTTTTGATAGTTCTGTTGCAAATTTTTATTCTGACCAAGGGAATGAAGAATTTTATAAATATATAACTCCTAAAGCAATTGAAGAACAACTGCAAAAAGATCATTGGATATTGAAAGCAGAAATTGACAAAAAATTAGTGGGTATTATTGAAATAAGATCAAATAATCATCTTTCAATGCTTTTCGTAGATCCCCAACACCAAAAGCGAGGAATTGGACGACAATTACTTGTACAAGCAATAAAATTAATTAAGCAAAACAATTCTTCCGTAAAGATGATTACCGTTCACTCTTCACCAAATTCAGTTACAGCCTATGAAGCATTGGGTTTTAAAAGTGTTTCAGATGAAAAAGAAGTAAATGGAATTAAGTTCACAACTATGGAAATGAAAATTCCTGAGTGAAAGACTTCTGAAAAGCTGAAAGATTACTTCCAACATAGTCCAACAGAGCAATCACTTGTTGATAGAACTATATATCTTACTATATACTTTGAACATGACTGAAGCACCAAGGTACATTTTAGAATCCAGATCTTTTGTACCTATACAGATCACACCTGCAGATGTTCCTCAGCATGTAATGCAACACTTCGAAAAAAAAGTGCTTCACTAGTACATCCAGATGATTATAAAACTGGCAACTTTGAAGAGTTCCAGTTATACCATCATCCAGACGGAACAGAGACATATTTAGCTAGACAAATAAAAATGTATGACACTGGAGATGAAGATGAGCTAACATACTTTGTTGACATAGAAAATGACAATATTATTGGATGTTCGACATTACGATTCAATGTAAATTCAAATAACCCAGAAACTCAAAAATATTTTCGAAACAAGCCTTTTGTCGACTGGACATGGACTGACGCAAACCATATAAAAAGAAATCTTGCCACGAGGAGACTATACCTAATGAACCAAGTCGCTCTACAGAAGTATGGGTTTCCATTGTACTCTGGCACAAATCTTTCACCTGAAGCACAAATTGTTTGGGAAAAATTGGTTGCACAAACAAAAGCAAAAAAGTTTGATGAGGATGGACACAATAGATATACACTTCTCGCTAAAACAGAGTGACAATTACATCAGTAGAATGGTTCCAACATAGTCCAATAGATCCATCCATGAAAAAAGATAGCAGCATGCTATCTTTTTTTGTGGCTGTCAGTATTGATTTGAACCCGTCGCGCCAGCAAGAAGTGAGCACCTGCGAACTTCCTGCTTAGTGCATGTGACTTCCTTAATTAGATGTAAATAGTAGCGAATCGCGAATCTGATTGAACTTCTGCGAGGAAATGTCCAGAGCAAAGGCTGAGGACCAACTCGGGCATCACACAAATGAGGAATAAATCATTTCACTGGACTGCCAACAATCAAATCCCACAATTTTACATGCGATGGAACAATTATTTCTAGATATACACCCAAATCATCTTGGTTGTCATCTATGTAACGTAACAACTCTTCATCATTATCATTTTTCAACCTGAAAATTAACTCTTCATAAGAAGTCATGTCTTCATTCCCAATAAACTTTCTGTATAACTGAAAGATTAATATTTCTTTGTAATTTGTTGCTGGATATAGTTCTGAATCTAAACTCATTTGCTCCGCTTCAGTTGGTAAAATATTCTCATTACTATCAAATTGAGTTATGTGAACTCTAACTAAAGCTCCATTTAACAAGCCTGGGTTATTGCCAATATCCAAATAAAATGGTGTGCCATTTCTAGAGTCATTTCTGGATCCGTAGTCACGTGAATCATGGCTTCCGAGACAAAAAAAGCACATACTATCATTCCTCAAAGCAGCATCACTCACCCAAGTAAACTTTTTAAAAGGGATATTTGGGTTTTCTTGTAGTTCTGCAGCACAAGTTAGCTCTCCTGTTTTTAAAATATATTTATACCCCCAACGGTTACTAAAATGACTAGCATACATTTCAAGATTTGGTATGCGATTTAACAATAATCTTCCCAATTCAGATCTTTGTAAAATTCCACTATTTAATAAAAGATTTACCGCATCATAATTAGATCTTGCTATATCAAAAACACTTCTTCCTCCATACGAAAATTCTTCATATCTAGCTAGAGCTTTTAATTTTCTCGCCTCAGAATCACCTAAACTGGGGTTTGCATCAATTACATCTAATCTCCTTTTAAGTGATTTATACTTTTTGAAAAGGAGAGGAATTTGTGATAAAAAATTTTCTGAAAACTTCCCACTCGCTAAAAATGATTCTATCAGCCTATCCATTAGGTGAATCCTATCTTGTTTTTCTAAAGCTGAAATCCAAGGATATTTTTTTTCAATGACTTCATAAAATGGAATATATTCAGAGTACTGTGACAAGGAAAAATTTAAAATTGTAGGATCATCTTCAACATTTTCAGTAACCTGCGAAATATTCGCATATCTTTTTCGCCATGATCGTAAGAGGTTTATTTTTTTATCAATCGAGTCCGCAGCCAATATCATTTCCTTTACATTTTGACGCTCAATGTTAAGCTCATCCTCAAACATGCTCCTAAAGTAGACAACGGGGTCGGTCGGTTCTTTCAAAAGATCATCCTGAATTTCAGTTTTTCTTTCCTTTATACCTGTACTAGTAGTTTCTCCATTATTACCAATCATAAATAGTATTATTACAGATTACTCAAGAAAAAACAAAGGAAAAGGTTGGGGTCTAGACCTAAATATATATTTTAATGTGCTTGTAATTCAGAAGTAAAGAATACTTCTAATGCAACTTTGAGTCAGAAGATGGCTTCCTTATTAAAAAGAAAAAAGTATCTTTTGGTTATTCAAATATTTATCTCAATAATTCTGTAAACATAGATGACACTGGTGTTCCAGATTTTTTTGTTCTTCAAAGACAGAACTTAGATTTTGGTTTTCACCTGAATATTCAAAGAGTGAAGTTCCAACATAGTCCAACAGTGTCATACATAAAAAAAAGTCACCGAATAAAACATACCTGCTAGTGAGCAATGTTATGGCAATTCTTTCAAAAAAATCAACATTTCATGTACAATGAGAGTAATTACTCAATGATTAATACATATATCGGGATTACTACATGATTTTTTTAGACAAAGAACAAGTAAAAGAAATTTATGCAGCATTTTTAACGAGGCGAGAGAAGATGGAAATCCCCCTCATCGATCAAGATGCTATCGATATCGTTAAAATCTATACAAACCAAGCAAGTCATCAACACCCTCTTTCCAAACATCGAAATGCGCGCATGATAAACAGACCTGATACCGACTTCGTAATAGATCATACTGCTTTTCTTCGAGCTTTAGAACAATGTCACATTGATTTAGAATCTCTATCTCCATTAGAAAAAATCTACTAACTCAAGATATCGTTGCCTTTCATTTTTTATTAGTACACCATAAAGTAGAGTCTACTTTGCATGGGTGGTTGTATAGAAAGGGTGATGAGAAGGCTTATGTTTCAAGTGCCAAATTTTATCAAGAAGTCGAAGCAATCTACGATTTTCTTGTACGTATAAGAAAAAAGAACCAAGAACTCAACTTAAGAAGTAATCCATATACTCCAACATTCGGCTTGGAAATAGAATACACTGATCCAGCAATGTATAAAGCTTATAGAGATGCACGTTTATCTGGAAGTCGTACTCGTTTAAATATCCTATTGCAAGCTCAAACTTTAGCTGGAAAACAAGCTGATGTAACAACATTTAATGATACATTTGTTCCAAATGAACATATGTATCAAATTAGAGAAGGGGTCACATATCCGGCAGACAGTAATATCACTCTTCTTCGCTCTCTACTATTTGCAATTAGAAATAGTGCATTTGAAGGTGAAACCGTAGCTCATGAAACATATGGAGGAATTAAACTTTCACCAGAGCATACAGAAGTTATGGATGCTCGAGCAATTCTTGAAGCAAGTGGCATCATTAATAGTGCCACTTCAGCACCTTCAACTGATTGCTGTGAAATTCATCGTCGATTCACACCATTGAAAGACGGAAACACACAGATACACTTTCCATATTTTTCCAACCGATCAGAAAGTAAAATAACTCCTTTGCATGAAACAGAGGACCAAAAATTAGCAGTTGAATGGAGGAGCTTTCCAATTGTTCAATTTAATCCTCAAAATCCATCTGGGTTTAATGATTACATCAGAAAATGCATATACGAAATGAATGCTTGCACTGCGATAAAGGCAGTGCAAAAGTCAGTTGAATTAAGGGATGCTATTGAACATAAATTGGCAGACGCTTGGCAAAGTCATATGACCGCATGGGAAGAGTTACTTTCCGAATACTCCATACAAAATACTACCAATGATCAACGATATGTCCTAAGTCATTTCATACAAGGCACTTGGCAAATTGATGATAATCCAGCATCAATTCCCTACAACAAGATGTTGCATTCGATTCGAAGAAAATCGAATGTACAGCCAGAATTTAGGAAAAAATCGAAAAGGTTAATCAGAGAATTTAACAAATCCATTAAGGCAATTCTTTTAGAGGTTAGTCAGTCTCAAACCTAAGAATCATCCACTTTAAGAGCTACACTGTCAATTACTATAACTCATGCTTACTAAATGGCATCTCGACTGATATGATTTTCCCAAGAGTAAAAACTCAAGCTAATCTATGACATTTCAGCAAATAATTCAAAAAGCTTTAGCAGTTAGACAAAAATATTTTCAACTTGAAAAAGAAAAATATGGAAGAGAATGGACTCCACAAGAATTGATGAGTGGTTTTGTAGGGGATGTTGGTGATTTATCTAAACTAATCCAAGCTAAAAGTGGAGTACGTGAGATAGATGATGTAGATGAAAAGTTGAAACATGAGTTATCAGATTGCTTGTGGTCAATTATTATTCTTGCGGATCAGTACAATATTGATTTAGAAAAAGAATTTGGTCAAACAATGAACTCTTTAGAAGAAAGAATAAGTAATGAAGCATAAAAAGGTCTATGAATTAGTAGAAAGAGCATATTTAGATTGTATAGAACCGTTTGGGCAATGGGTGTGGAAAAATCATGTTCCTATTGTTGTAGCGAGGACTGAAGAGTTAGCTAAAATACATGGAGCGAACGAAGATTTAGCGGTTGCAGGTGCTCTGCTCCACGATTTTGGAGATGCTTTTATATATCGACATGCTGAAGCACATGAGGAAATATCAATGCAAAAAGCAACTGAAGTTCTTAAAGAGGCTGACTACTCTGAAATAGAGATATCTAGAATCCTCAATGAAGTAATTAAACCTCATTCTTGTAGAAATGGACACTTACCTGAATCACTTGAAGGAAAAGTTATGGCAACTGCTGATGCTTTAGCACATCTTACAACTGATTTTTATGTTCAATTTACTTGGTTGCACATTCCTGAAAATAAAACATATGATGAATTTTTAGAATGGGTTACCGAAAAATTAGATAGAGATTTTCACAAAAAGATTTTCTTTGACGATGTAAGAGAAGATGTTCGATATAGATATGAAGCTTTAAAAGAAGTATTTGTTAAATAACTAATTTCAACACAGTCCAACAGCACCACCTCCGCAAAGTCAGAACTCCAGATTAGAAGTGTGTTGAAATTGGGATGAGTGAAAAAACTGTAGAACCCAAAAAATACAAAAAGAATTGAAAGGTGCTATACTATTTGCATTATTAAAGATACTTATAAAAACTAAATATGAAGAAAACTTATGACAGCATTATGAGTCTTTTGTCTACTGGTTTGGGAGAAAGACTGTCAATTGATCCGAGTAGAATTACATACGAATCAAAAAATGACCCTGGTTTGCCAGTTGAAGGTCATATAGTTGGGGGAGTTCGTGAAACTATTCAAATTCCAGATGAATATATGAATAGAGCGAACGCAAGTAATGCAACTGAATTCTTAAATTGGTTAGCATCTCAATAATATGCATTGGTTACATAATAACTTCTAACCTGCTACACACATGAGATAATGGGTGCAACTTGTACACTTTTTCTTTTTCTCCCAAACTTTTGATATATTTATGGGAAAGTGAGTCCGGGTGGAATCACAGAAGCGAAAATATCTACAAATTCTACTATAAATGCTACGTTCAAAACCGCTTAACTAAAAAACCCATAAGAAATATGAATGGGGTTCTGAAAGTATTCCAGCGCATAATCCAAAGGACAAAGCCAGGTATATTTCAACTCACTCATCAAAACATAGCCCTCGCTTCAGATAATCTAGTAACAAATAACAGCTAGCACAGTACTCATGCATTTTGGCCACTAAGACTGAGGGGGCAACGAATTAGGATGTTCACAACAAACCATGATGTATATGTATGCCCCCCCGGATAGGTATGCATTCCAAGGGGGGGGCAAAAAACTTCTCAAGGAGCACAAATGTTAACGACTACTTGGGTACTCCTCTGAGAGTTGTAGACGTACCCCCCTATAGGCACACGCTTTGATGCTTTAGCCTCTAGGGTTACATTTTCACAACCCACTGAGGGGGGTAACACTATTACCATTTCATCACCATTCACAAATTCAATCGTATGTGCAAAAACTAAACCAGAAACAAGACTAATGCTTCTGGTTTCATTTCTTTCAGGTGGTCTTATAAATTCTACTACCACCTGATTTTCTGTAGTAAACCTAGTTTCAATTCTAGGAATTAACGGTGGATAAGCTCCGAAAAAGAGCTTTACCACAAAATAAACCACAACTATTATCGCTAAAATTGCGAACAAGATTTTTCCCACTGTGTCTCCTTACCCACCTCTTGTGAAGTGGGTTCTGTTAAAAAACAGTTTCTTCTGCAACCGCAAGCAAAATTGCACGTCATGTAACGGCCAGCCGTTACATTGCGGAAGCAGACAAATTACATGTATTGTAATTCGGATTAGATATAAGTCAACATAGGCAGCATTGGAATGTTTTCTTCTCTGCCGCTAATGTATACATTCCAAAATGCAGCTTCTACCATTTCTTCTATCGACCCAACTGCATATTCTGAAGTTATAGAATCAATGACACTCGTCAGCATGGATCAATTATGCAAAGGTTGCACCTCATGAACAATTTACCCATATGCACTGAGAACTCATCATTATTTTCAGGTACTCATTTCAGAAACAGACTCAACTTTTTGTAAATAATCTTTACATGAAGAACAAAAATCAGGATCTACTGATGATATTCCTATTTCTGTGGTTCCCATTTTTATACCTTGAGAAACATAGTTATGAGTAGTTATTGTTCCAACAGATCTTTCGGCTTCCTCAATAAGAACCATTTTTCCATGTACCTCAAGAGGAGTTTCAAGTAATTGTAATTTTTTACGTTTGAGTTTCATAAGTAATCTATTATAGTTTTTCACAAGAGCATAAATACCCACTGGTGAAAGTGATAGGGGATGATAACTCGTCAGAACCTTCACCTCAGCACCCTGAGCTTGTAGCTGTGCCAACATATCTAATAATTTCCCATCAGGAACCCACGGAGACAAGAGTGTAACTTTCGTCGTTTTTGGATTATTAATATCTGCTAATTGCTTCAACAAGGTATCATAAATAACAGACTCTCCTGGAAATCCGCGATCAACTAAAACTGTCTCAGCTCCAATCTGTTTTGAGATATCTGTTGTGAGCTCTGATTGTGAATTTACAACTTCAACAATAAAATCAACAAGTTCTTTTGAATCAAATCTCATCATGTAATCAATTCTATTGTAATCAGATTCTTTTCCAGCATTAAGACCTCCAAGCCACAAAGTGTTATCTACAACTGCAAGCTTAAAATGATTTCGAAGTAATGAGAAGATTAACCAGTTTTTTTTTGTAAACTCCCTCGTTTCAATATATTGCACGCCCGAAGCATCAAAAGATTGTTGCATATTCAGTGCAGCAGCATGTTGATAATCCCGTTCTGTTTTTGAACCAAATAACTTTGAGGCAACTACACCAGCTAGATAGTGTACTCGTTGAATGCCATCTGTATACAATCGAACGTCTAAGTCATTTTTTGCTGATTCAATCAAAGTGTGAGCTAACAAATCTGTAAAATGGGATGGTAGCGCGTACATCGTCTCTAGCCATACCCTCCTTTCAGCATTAAGAGCCTCCGCTTGAAACTGAGTAAAAAACTCGGGGATACTAACTACATCGTAATTATTTCTCTTGGTTGGCTTTTCTTTCTGAACGATTCCTAATAACTCTGAAAGATGATGGTTTTTTTCATTCATATCAATTCACCTATTGCTTAGTTACTTCCTGTATAAAAAACTCCCTCACACTCGTCCAATCTCCCTGTCCCGAAGTTGGCACCAAAATGTACTGGCCATCCGCACTATATGTTTGCTTAAGAATATCATCACCCTTATCATCTGTAAGTCTCACAGTCGATAGTTCATACTCACTCAAACCCTCATGGGTAGTAATAATCTCTTTAATTTTTTCTGGGGTGACGTCAGTTTGCACATAGTTTGTCATCCGCAAAGCCGTTGGAATGAGCTGCAATAATCCCGCTGGGGTAAACAACTTATTTTTGACAGCCGCTAACAACGCTTGCTGTCGTTGTGATCGACCAAAATCTCCACCATGTTGCTCGGAGTGTCGTGAGCGCACAAACTTCAATGCCGTTTCACCGTCCATCACTTGCAGACCAGCATCAAAATGCAATTTTTCATACCGGCAGGTAAATTCTTGTTCCAACTTGTACCCACTCATCGTGGCAGTGAGTGCTGTAATATCTTCTTCCGATTTATCACAGGTTTCATTTTCTAAACCTTCAATTGGATAAAACTCATCATCAAAAGTCACTGGCACATACACAGAAATATCTCCCAAAGAATCATATGCAGAAACAAAACCTGCAAAATTAATAGCTGC
The DNA here is from genome assembly GCA_020632255.1 of Pseudomonadales bacterium. Taxonomy (GTDB): domain Bacteria; phylum Patescibacteriota; class Microgenomatia; order UBA1400; family PJMF01; genus CG1-02-43-31. The sequence continues at coordinate 79,717 of JACKFX010000001.1, read as the reverse complement.
AAAGTAATCAACCTCAATACCTAAAATTTCAGAAACAACAGCCTTTGCCATACGTCCTCCGCCACCCATGCCAGAAAACTGTTCAGGTTTATCGGGATACTTGCTATCATCATTTCCAATTGCAAAGGCCGCATTAATTTTAGACCACTTTTTTTCTGCTTCACTAGTAGGCAACTCCACCCACAAATCACGAGGGATAGAGAAAAGGGTTGCTCGTTGCTCACGAGGAACAACATACACTAACAACATCGTATCGGTCAGACTACCACCTTCGTGAGTGCCTCCACCATATCCAAGCAACAGCACTGAATACGGTCGTAGTGGGTCTGGTGGTGGGGTAGGAGATGGACTGAATTCTGGAACTTCAACTACCTGTGGAACAGGGGCACTAACAAACACAGAAGAAAACTTGAAAAACGAAAACGTCAAAAGGGCGGTAACCACAACTCCTATGCCGGCTAACCCAAGAATAAGCACGTGCTGATGAATAAAAAACAAAATTTGCTTCAAATATTCACGAACTTTTTGCATACACGCATAGTACCACTCCAGGAAAAAGTCATACACCCGCAAAGATGGTGTTTTTTTGAAGCTTCGTCTATACTAGATGTATGCTCGAGTATTCTATCTGCCAAGAACAACCATGGGTGTGTACATCTCTACCAAGAATCTTGGTGACTGAATACGGCACTATGCTAGCACTGTTCATTTTTTTATGTGCCCTCACTGCCGGACTTGCCGTGATTGCAATTCCATTTATTAAGCGCTCCAAACGTAAGTATCATCCTGTACTAACTTTCCTAATTCTCTGGATAGCACTTTTGCTTTCTCCTGTCGTGATGTTGCAACTGACACTTGCACAAAAAGGTGCACCATTAACCTCGAATATCGCAAAATGCATTTTACTTAATGCCCCAAGTGAGTGTTATACTTTCGCTGCCGTGACTGCTGCACAACATCAACGACTTGATGACGTCTCTTTTGACACCCCATTTGCAATTTGTAATCTCATTAGTGAACCTGAAAAGTGCCAGGTTCAGGTTTGTGACTATGTCCAGGTTGAGGACATCACTACCTCGAGAGTTGAGAGACTCTCGCTGATTGGAGAAGATGAAGCATCCAGAACTGCTCAACTCAGAGAAGTTCAAAAATCATGCTGGGAACAAGTTGCCGGCGTCTGCCCAAATGGAAACATCCTTGAAAACGTACCTTGTGGTTGTTACTCACCTGAGCTCGGCAGATACGCAGTCCACAGCAAGTACTGGTATGAAGAGTATTGGGAAAAATACCGAAAAATGGATCCCAAACCCTTTTGCTGCAATGGAGAAAAAAGTACCACCCAGTGTCGTTAGGTTGAGCATTGCTACCCAAAGAGAACGTTCCTTGCTATACTGCCCACAATATAATACTTTCTAGTAAAAAAGGGGAAACTCATATGTCATTCTCGAAAACGATTAGTACTTTTGGAATGATTTTCAGTGCTGGAGTACTGTTATCTGCTTGTCTACCAAACAGCAGTGATACAAACACAACTTCCCAATCAGAACAAGAAATGATCACAGAAACACAAGAACTCTCTGCAGGTATGCAGGCAGGAAAACCAATGTTCTGTACTATGACCGATTCCGATGGTAACGTCGTTGAGTACAGAGTAAAAGGTGAAAAAGCCAACATATCTGGACAAAATATCTCAGAGGGAAATGGGAAGGGTAATGTTATAGCTGATGGCGAGTATACCTATATCTGGGAAGAAGGCGCAACAGAAGGTATTAAACACCGCATTCCATCAGAAGAAGAACTTGCAGAAATGAGTGAAAATACAGAACCTTACGAGATTCCCAACTTCGAAAATGAAGAGGAACTAGCCAGCTACGAAGAGCAAGATGTCACTATAAACTGTGAGCCAGCTAACTTTAGCGATGACATTTTCACACCTCCTGCAGATGTGAACTTTATTGACATGGAAGAAAAAACGAAAGATGCCCTCAATGAGATGAAAACTCAAATGGAGGGTATCGAAATTCCAGAGGGTTTTAAACTACCATAGCAACTCTTCCATCTGCCATCAGCAAGTTGTAGCTTTTTGGTTTTACCAGGTGTATAATACGTGATGTTAAAAGGGTCAATAGCTCAGTCGGTTAGAGCACCTGCCTCTTAAGCAGGGTGTCCTGGGTTCGAGTCCCAGTTGACCCACATATAAAAAAACTAGCATCATGCTAGTTTTTTTATATGCTGGGATAATTGTTGGAATCAAACCCTTGGTTCGCCATGCGAGTAGTAATTGTATAGCCACAAACAGTACAAGCATCGCACAGCTTGCACAGCAAGCGAGCAGTCCCAGTTGACCCACAAGAAAACTTAGATTGATTTATAGTCTTATTTCCTCAATTAGCTTATCAAGTTATAATTTATATCATAGATGGTAGAATATTCTCATGAACAAAAATTCAAAAATCTTTTCGTCTTCACTAATTTTCATAATAATTGCAGCAATTACAGGTGGTTCAGTACCTGTTGCAGCTAAATTTGCTCTATCTTTTTTCAAACCTTTCACAGTTGTAGCACTTAGATTCTTTTTTGCATCAATAGTTTTATTGCCGTTGGTAATCAAATCCAAAGAATTTAGTATTCAAAAATTCAAAGATCTGCTACCAGTATCAATAATTGGATCTCTTAACCCCATTTTATTATTTATTGCTCTTCAATTTACACAGGCATCATTCTCTCCATTAATTTATGCAGGTGTGCCAGCTATGACAGCTATTTATGTTATGTTCATAAAAAAACATAAGATTGATAGCCAAAAGTTAGTGGGCATAATAATTGGTCTTTTTGGAGTGGGAATAATTGTTCTTTTGCCTTTATTAGATAAAGGATTTGGCTCTATGTCTGTATTTGGCAACTTGCTTATTTTTCTAGCTTCATTAGCTTTCTTATCTTATGGACTAATCAGTAAAGAAAAACAAAAATCTTGGAGTGTTTCTCCAATAGCGTTAACCTTTTATTTTAGTCTAGTTACTTTCTTAATTAGCTTACCTTTTGTAGGGTATGAATTCATGACTTTCGGATTTCCAACGGGGTATAGCTCAATACATATTTTAAGTGGTGTGTATATTGGTTTAGTCGGTACGGGTATTTTCTATTTATCGTATCAATATGCTTTGAAACATGGTTCAGCTATAACAGCATCTCTCTTTACTTATTTACAGCCAATTACTGGGATAGGCTTAGCAGCATTAATTTTGGGTGAAAGAATTACAATTCCATTTATAATTGGTGGAACTTTAGCAATAATAGGAGCTCAAATTGCTTCAAGAAATAAAAAGAAATCAGTTTAACCACCGATTCCTCCACCGCAACAACCTAATATCCAAATCATAAAAAGAAAAAACTAGGTTCATACTTGAGAAAGAGGGGAGTTCCGTATCAGAGTTCGTGTCACACATATAAAAAAACTAGCATCATGCTAGTTTTTTTATATGCTGGGATAATTGTTGGAATCAAACCCTTGGTTCGCCATGCGAGTAGTAATTGTATAGCCACAAACAGTACAAGCATCGCACAGCTTGCACAGCAAGCGAGCAGTCCCAGTTGACCCACAAGACGACTTTAATTGATATATCAATGTAAATATTCAACAATTATATTTGTTATTTTTCTACCAACTTCATTCAAAACTTTCTTATCTCGCTTATAAAAGTGATCCATGTTCTCAAAACGTAAAAGAATTTTAGGTTCCTTTGCAGCATTGAAAACACGCTCAGTTTGAGTTGGCAAAACAATATCATCTTTTTCACCAAGAACCACTACGAGAGGGCACTGGACATTTGCTGCCAACTTAGCAAAGTCATATTGCATTGCGTCCTCAAGATATACATAAGGAATTTTTATTTCTTTACCATACCTGGAACTCATCTCTTGAAGATATCCCATATTTTTCCATTGATCTTTAACAGCACCCAAAGCATCATCTGTGCCTATTTTATCTGGTGGAGATATAGAAATAGCTATTTTTAACTCAGGGTGATTTGAAGCAAAAAGAATTGTTTGAGCTCCTCCCATACTTTGTCCAACAACACCGAGTTTGTTTGTATCCGCAAAGTCTTGTTTTAATAACCAAGTAAATACAGCTTCTGTGTCATCAATATAATTAGAAAATCGGTAGTCGTCTTCTAACGTGCCTTCACTGTCTCCAAATCCTGAAGCATCAAAACAAACACTTGCTATGCCATGCTCAAGAAATCTCTGAGCTAAGTCAGTGTAAGTAGCTTCCTCTTTATATCCCTTAAAACCGTGTAAAAAGAGAACTGTAGGATACTTGCCTGTATCATCAGGTCTTTCTATTACTGCTGAAAGTAGTAATCCTTTTTTGTTTTTAATTTGAACCTTTTCTTGCATAACTAGATTATAACAGCACTATCTGACCCACCGATTCTTCCACCGCAACAACCTAATATCCAAATCATAATAAGAAAAAACTAGGTTCATACTTGAGAAAGAGGGGAGTTCCGTATCAGAGTTCGTGTCACACATATAAAAAAACTAGCATCATGCTAGTTTTTTTATATGCTGGGATAATTGTTGGAATCAAACCCTTGGTTCGCCATGCGAGTAGTAATTGTATAGCCACAAACAGTACAAGCATCGCACAGCTTGCACAGCAAGCGAGCAGTCCCAGTTGACCCACAAGATAAATTACATTGATTTATCAATATATTCTACAAATACATTTGCATTAAATACTCGTCAAAATATTGTCCATTAACATTTACTGCGTATCTAATTTTTCCAACTTCAATAAATCCAAATGATTTATACAATTTCATGGCAGCCTTCTGAGTATCCACTACACCCAAATTTATTACCTTGATTTCCTCATTCTTCTTAATTTCTTCTAGTACTTTAACAAGCAACTGATAACCAATTTTCATTCCACGGTATTCTGGCAATACATAAACACCCACAACATTAGCAATATGTTTTTGTTTTACTTTCTGCTCTTGGTAAAATCCAACAATACCTACAACTTTTTCATCAATTTCAGCAAAGGTAACTTTTTTAGCTCTTTCAACCCAAAATGATTCTGGCTCACTTTCTGCGTGGTCAATATCATCTAGAAATGCTTGAGGAACATCTTGGAGAGCTTGTATTCTAATTTTTTTGTAATCTTCCCATCTAGATTCAGGAAAACCCACTGTAATATTTATTTTCATAATTAATTTCTTTCATTAAACATTAAGACATATCCAGAGTTATCTTCACAAGAAAATTCCACAGAACCATAGTCTGTAGTATGTAGTTCTTGGATAATTTTTACTTTACCACTTAGACTCTTATAAAGTTCCTCTACTTCCTCAACACCTATATACAAAGCAATAGATCCCCCAACTGACATATCTTTGAACTTTGGAATTTCCTGCGAAAATTGATTTCTATGGTAAAGCATTAGCTCTACAGAACCATTTTGTAAAATGACAAAAAATGGGGTTTCTTTAGGTTCAGAAATAATAATAGTAAACCCCAAAATATCTCTATAAAAATTTATAGATTTGGCCATATTATCTACCATTAGTTCAGTTGTAATATTTTTCATAGTTTCATTATAACAGTTCTAGCCAACCCACCTATTTTTCCACCTCAACAGCATCATGTCTAAGTTGTAATAAGAAAAAACCAAGTTCATACTTAAGGAATAGGGGAGTTCCGTGTCAGAGTTCTTTCCCCACATACAAAAAATCCAGCCTCAGGCTGGTTTTTTTATTAAATGAGTTAGCTATTGGAGTCTAATTCTTGGTTCGCTGCCGAAAGCCTCGCAGGGCAAAGTCCGAGAAGTTTCAGTTGACCTACAAGATAACTTTTATTGATATATAAAGCTAAATTTTTTTTGAAAAAAATACTTCTTTCAACTGGTCTTCATTAATATCTAGTTCACCACATTCTTTAAAACCTAATGATTTGTGAAACTTATATGAATTGTCATTGCTTTCATCAGTAGAGCTTAGCAGTTGTCTAACACCAAGTTTTTTAAGTACTTCTTCTACTGATTGAACTAACTCTCTGCCAACCCCTTTTCCTCGCTCTTCTGGTAAAACACGAATCATTTGTAGTACAGCAACTTCATTGTCCCAAAGATAACCATAACGAATATATCCAATTATTTGATTGTCCAATTTAGCAACAAGCAGTCTTCCATCTTCAATTGATTTAGCAAATACCTTGTCATTAGTAGTAAAACCCATTTTTGTATCTACTAATTTACAACCGCTAATGTCTTCTGCTGTTAGTGCTTTTCTAAAAATGATATTCATATTAGCTAAAGTATAACGTAAAAGCTATAATTCATCTCATGATAATACGAAATGCTAATGAAAACGATATAAATCAAATAGCAATATTAGCCCAAGAAACATATACCCAAACTTTTGGCGATGAAATGTCACCAGAAGACTTGACTAAAGCATTAAAAACAAGAGATGAAGATTATTTTTCACAAGCAATTAGGACAGAAGAAATTGTTGTAGCTGAATTAGGAGGAAAGATTGTTGGATTTATTCAATTTGGCGCTGTTAGCTATGGCAATATTGTTAGGGCCAGGCTGAAAGCCTGGCCCTTTTTTGTTACCTGAAAAAACTCTTATTACTCTGGCAGAACGCCAAGAGCGTCATTAAATCGGTTAATAAAACTGAAAAGTCCAACGACACTGGTCAGCTCTACCAATTCTTCGTCAGAGAACTCGGCTTTGACACGCTCTAACAATTCTGGTTCCATTTTGTAGGCATGATCGTTCACGGCTTCAACATACTCAAAGGCCAATGCTTCACGCCCTGTTGCAGCTGCCTTCAGATTCCCCATTTCTTCTGGCTGCATACCTAACTGCTTGAGCTGCATTTCAGAAACACTTACGCAAAACTCACATTTGTTCAGTTCAGAAACATAATACGCAAGCTTCCACTTCATTTTGCTTTCAAGCGGAGCGTCATCCATAGTGGCTTTAAACAATCCAAAAAAACCCAATAAAATGTCGTCACAGTTTGCCATGACACGCATCCACTTTGGCACAGCGCCTTTGCTTGCTTTCATAGCCTCAAATAACTCTAGGACCTTACCCTTAGCTTCTTCGTCGCCAACCATGTGAACTCGAGGTAATAATGCTGTCATACACACTTTCTTTTTTTGTTACTACCCAGTCAGTATAGCAAATATATATGAAGAACCAAACATCTTGATATCAAAGGGTTTGATACTGTTGTTAACAGACCAAAAAACATCCTGCTTTAAATGGAAGATCGCAAATCGTACACTCTCAAACAGCTTTTGTGAACTCAGATAATAAACATGTAATTATGGGTATAGCAGAAGGAAAGACTTTTGAATATTTTCAGGCATTTCAAGCCTTAGCTCATGGATTGATGTAATTGATGTATGCGCGCCGCCTGGCGGCGCGCATTCCCATTCCACTGGCACATTTAAAAAAGATGCAGTATGATATCTCAAATATTTTTGACCAAGATAAAAACACATATGAATCACTTGTCTGAGCAACAGAAACCCTCACTTTTTGAACTTGCTCACAGTCTTTCCAAACTTGATGCGTTTCTCGAAACTCATTCTAGTCTGAATGCAGAAATTGCCACCTTTGTGGCAGATAACAATGAAGCCCTCTATGAAGAAATCTCATATCGCCTCCAAAACGAAGAAGTTGCAAACGATTTTGGTGAGCTCGAACCATTCATTCAGCAGGCCATCAGATATATCCAATCAATGTCAATGGATGGCATCCAAGCAGCGCTAGAAGAGCAAGGATCAAAATCAGTCTGGGAAGCAATGAAAACCAAAGGCACTGCATTTTTGCACAAAATAAGTTTAACCAAAAAATCAGCTTCTGAAGTCATTAACACCAGCAAAAAACACGGTACGAACTGGGTACCAACTGAGTTTAAACATGCAGTTACCTACAGCCTAGTGGCATTACCAACTATGTTTCTGATCTATGAATCAATGCGCATCAGTATCATTGCAGCGGCCGCGACAGCTAATTTACCAGCATTTACCACAGCAATCCTTGTTCTCTATAGTGGGACGGCTTTACTTGCTGCATACTCAGAATACAAACGACTCAAAGATGGATCATCCATTGTCTTTAATCCCTACTCAACATTGTTGGCACTAGGAATTACACCACTACTCGCAGGACTTATTGCAAGAGTTCCCAAATACACCCTCGAACTTTCAGCGCTCATCAGCGCCCTCTCCATTCCCGGAGCAACTGTGATTACCACACCAATCCTAGCCGCGATCATTGCTTCAAGTATCTGGAATCTATTCGATACTGGCTTCAATACTGTCGCAAGAAAAGTGGGGCAGAGCACAACAAATGAAGTAGAATAGAGCAGTGCACACAAAGGCATCAAACCTTTCAAAAAAATATTCCAATCGTATACCTATTGACTACACTCGATCATGCATGGTTTTGGATAGCAATTTGGGCACTCTTCTATCTGAGGTTTACTGACTGTGCGGGCTTCGGATTACTTGAATTCACCATGATTATTTCTTTTGTGATTACAGAAATCCCAACAGGAGCAATCGCTGACCTGTTTGGAAAGAAAAAAAAGCGATAACGGCGTAATTCTAAATAAGAAAATCTGTGCACCAGGAGGGATTCGAACCCCCGACACCCGGTTCCGAAGACCGGTGCTCTATCCAGCTGAGCTACTGGTGCATGGCAAAATAAAGAGGCGAGTTTTTATTCGCAAATTATATTATACCACTCCACACAACTCTCAAAAAAGCCCCGAGCTAAAACTAGACAAAGAGTCCATATGACGGTATAATATAGGGTATGTATACACGATACTATCCCCTGATCAACAAAGCTTTAACGTTTTTCAACTTGAAAGAAGACATTACCGTTCAAGCTGAAAATTCTTTCACTCGCCCCTTTATCACCATTGCTCGTGAGCCCGGCAGTGGGGGAGCCCCAATTGCAGAAGCAATTGCGGAAAAGCTAGGCTTTGAGTTTGTAGACGAACAAATCATTGATGAAATCGCACGATCTACAAAAAAACGCAAAGCCATCATCAAAGCGATCGACGAGAAACATCGTACAAAAATCGAGGATGTGGTTCATTCAGTTTTGAATGCAGAATACATTGATGATTCTGCCTACATCACCGAACTCATCAAAGTTGTACTGGCATATGCCTATAAAGGCAAATGCGTCATTTTGGGAAGAGGAGCTAACTTCATCACCCCATTCGCTAAAGGACTTCATGTCAATATTACTGCACCGTACAACATCCGTGTCCAGAGAGCTATCGACTACGAAGGTCATAACATGGCCAAAGCAAGGGAAATCATAGCCAAAGTAGAAAAAGAACGCAACGAGTTTGTCAAACAATACTTTAAAAAAGACCCCAAGAAAGTCAACTCGTACGACTTGACCATCAACACAACATACTGTCACTTTGATCAAGCCAGAGACATCATTATCGAAGCCTTTTTCCAAAAATTTAAACACTCAGTCAAAACATAAACAATATTTTAGTCTTTCTTCTGAAAAAAACCTCAAAACACGGTACAATAACCTCTGTTGTCATGTCGCTACGAAACAAATTGCCAGAGTGCTGGAATGGTAGACAGGCTAGTTTCAGGAACTAGTGTTCATTACGGGCGTAAGGGTTCGACTCCCTTCTCTGGCACAGAGTTTGCATAGTTCCAATAAGGAAGTGAACTAATGATGAGCATATCTTGAGAAGATGCCCACCAGATACTACTTCCCCAAAGAGGGATTATATTTTATAATGTATGCCTTGAGTCGCGTTAGCTGTGACTCATACACATTACATGCCCAGGTGGTGAAATGGTATACACGTACGCTTGAGGTGCGTATGCCGAAAGGTGTGGAGGTTCAAGTCCTCTCCTGGGCACAGTGTTTGTGGTTGAAACCATAAAACAACAAGTGGAATGTTAGCTCAGTTGGTAGAGCATTCGGCTTACATCCGAAGGGTCAGGGGTTCGAGTCCCTTACATTCCACACTCGCTCGTTATGCTTAAGCCAAGCTAGCCAAGGTGGTCACGGCGCATGTCTGAAAAACATGAGATTGAGGTTCGACTCCTCAGCTTGGCACACTATCACTTAACTTTCCTCAACGTGATAATACATTTCTCCATTGTAATAAGTCCTGATTTTTTACCTATGAGTACAGAAAAGATCGGGAACGCAACTAAATCAACTCAAAAATAATCCCAACAATAACAACTATTTGCTCAACACAAGTAAAATGACAACTGATGAGTTGTTTGATTGTGTGGTAAATGACAAACGTTTCATTGCGCAATAGATTCTCACATCCATCACAAGGCCGTGAGTATGATATTTCTCTCTAATCTCTCTGATATCCCGTACTCACTGAGCCAGTTGTGTTTGACTAGACTTAATACATGAACAACTGCTTGAAAAACACTCCTCCTTAAACAGATGCATTGATGGCATGCAATCTTTCCGATTTAGTTATTTTGTTACCCTCTGAAGAAGGCACGTCATACAAAGCTAAACTAGTGTTCTTTGTAATCAAATACAACCGATGCCATAGATCCTTCATCAATATCTGTTCCCGTACTACAAACACAAAAGATGTATGAGTTGTTTCCTCTTTTAACACGCAACTTAACAGCCTGAGCACTACGAGTAACAATGAGTTTTTCATACATTCACTCGTATACTAAGGTAATAGCAAAACCCATAGAATCATTTGGATACTAGAGTTCTAACTCTGTGTGCTTACTCCAATCGACATTCATCATCATTTATGACTTATAATATTTACATATTTACATATATAATGATATAATATGACCCCCTACATACAAACTGCTACCTTGCGTCTCATCAGTATGTAATTGCTCATTAATTCGGGTAATCGCAAATTTTAACCTCTCTCTCTTGTTTTAGGGCAGGAGTTACAAACTAATATCAATTTGTATTGGTTGCTAACTCCTGCTCTACGTCTTTATAGACGTAAATTCAAAGCAGGAGGGAGAAGAACATGAGAAACATATTGGTGATTGTTTTGTTTTTTATTTTGTTTGTTATATCAGGATGTGCCGGAGGGCCATCCTCAGTCCCAACTCCCCCCCCAGTCGCAGTGGGCGACGGGGGGCTGGTAGTAGAGACGATGAACATTACGAGCACACAAATATGCGAGGGTTCGCTGATGTGTGCCACGGTCTTCACCATGGAGATCGTGATTACGACGACCAACGGCCAAAAGTTTAACTGCATACGAGAGGTAAGTATGCAGATGAGGGGAACGGGGATCAGCACTCAGTGCTGGCCCCAACCCCAATAGGGCAAAGCCCGTGCTACGGCACGGGCTTTTTTTTAAAAAAAGAACAAAAAATTATTTCCCTAAAGCAGAAGAAAGAAGTAATTTAACAAAATTAATAAATCCAACCAGACCAATTCCAAACCACTTAAAAAGAAACTTACTACTTTTTTCGGCAACATTGCCTAAAACTCTATTTTTATCATTAGACGTTATACCAAAATTGTACATACAGCAATCATACCCCTCGCAATCCATTAAATAAAGGGTCTGCGAAGAAATTCTGTCACCGATTGAATTATCTGCGCGCACCCTCTCATCGATAGCAACTTAATCAGATTAAATATAATCAATAGAGGCAATACGTATATTTGTCATGCTTGATAAGACCAAGCATCATATAGAAGTCCGACTTAATTAAAAAAACCTTCTCAGAGAAATAGCTCGATATTCTTATTCACACATCTTGCTTCGCGTTGTATAATCAGATCGTCACATCTGCGGGAATAGCTCAGTGGCTAGAGTGTCTCCTTGCCAAGGAGAAGGTCGCGGGTTCGAGCCCCGTTTCCCGCTCAAATAAAAAAACCCTGATAGGGTTTTTTTATTTGACAAGAAGTAAAAAGTGGCTAGTCCTAAATCGCTTAATGACAAAAAACGCGCCTACCTTTGGGGTCTTATCTCTGTGATTCACCTTGGTCTTTGTCTGTTTGTGCTGCTTGTGCTGCTTGTGCTGCTTCTGCTGCTTCTGCTGCTGCTTTTGCTGCTGCCTCAGCTCTATCATCTGTGACTTTCTTAATTAGCCACTCTGTACACAATCGCCCGTACATGTCAAGCCGTTGGGCATGAAGTCGTTCTTTTCCTCCTATTGGCACATCTACCTTTCTAAGACCTACAAATACATAGATCTTACATATAAATTGAGGCAGTATACCATACTTCTATGCTTTGGCAAATCAATCAATGCGGAAAAAAAGAAAACAATTAATCATCAGAATCCCAGACGTCAGATGCCTCTTGAAATGGCTCATCTTTAGTCACATCAAACCAATTACCCTGAAATACAAAGGCACTAAGATCACCCTGCTTTGCCAAATTGGGAAAGATGTCTTTTTCTAAATATAATTTTGAGTTTTTCTTAATGCTTCCTAGAACACTTGGCTCCAAAACATACATGCCGGTATTGATAATACTGATACCTCGCTGTTCACTCGAATCTAAGAAAGCCTGAATTTTATTACCGCTCAAAAACACGTGTCCCAACTCTTTCGTACCCATAGCAGGCTTTACCGCAATAGTTGCGGCTGTGTTCTCTTGCTGGTGAAATTCTATCAAGCTAGCCAAGTTAAGATCGCTCAGAACATCAGCATGAATCACTAAAAAGGGATCTTCACTCAGAAGGTTCTCTGCTAACTTCAAGGCACCAGCAGTACCCATTTCTTCAGGCTCATGAGAGTAGAGAAGAGTGATACCGAGCGCACTCCCATCGCCAAACTCTTTTTTGATCGAGGAAGTAACAGTCCCTGCACAGATAATGATACGATCTATACCACAGTCGCGTAATTTCTCAAAGGTAATCGCCAAAACCGTACGCTCGCCAATTTTTTTAAGGGCTGGAATGTGAGTCGCTTTGCGACCCCCTGCCAAAATCACTGCAGTGTCTATAGAAGGAGAAAAACTATTTTCGAGCAAACTCTCGATTGCATGTGAACGATTTCGAATCTGAACACCATCAATATACTTATCTACTTTTTTCAAAATTGATTCAGAAAGCGTGATAGTAAGACGTTGTTTTCCCATGGTAGCGCAACTATATGATTTTTTCACACTTCTGTCAATGACTCAACAGAAAAAAATTACTCAATTACATCAATTTTTGCAGAAATTAAGTCTGATTCAGAAAATTGTTTTGAAAGTGCACTACGATATGAAATATACTGTTGGGTTGGTTTTCCCTCTGGATCTAAAAAGCTAAAATCCTCAAAAGGACCAGGGGATCCTTGTAAAATAAATGGTGTCACCGCTACAACTGAGGGATCACTCCAGATATGCTGCACAGCATAGTCGTAATAATTAGGCATCCAACGAGACAAATAAGGAGTAACTTCCCAACCAGTCTCAGTAATATACACCAAGAAATCACGATCAGTTTTTTCTTTGAGCCATTCGAGTTCGACCTTAAAACCTCGCATCGAATTTTGACCAACACGAGTAGGTGAAGAAGAAAAACCAGGATTTGGATATGAATGCGAATTCCATGCATCGGCATGACTAAATACCTCGGGATCTGCAGTATACATTCTGTTCAAAAAGGAAAACGCTTCCATCGTGGTTCCACCATTTGGTGCTGCTAAATCTAATGCCGCTGGCAACACAATATATCCCTTACCTTCTGTGTGTGCCCATTGGGCGGTGAAAGCAAATACATCGGCATATTCTTCAGGATTAATTGTTCCACCCCATTCTTTGGCATGGTTAACCTCATTAAAAACAATAATATGTCGTTGATCAGTCGGCCACTCCAATGAAGAGAGAACCGAAATCAGATCGACAACCTCTTTTTTTGAGGGAACTGTCCAAACATTGTTTTCAAATCGAGTAGTTAAACGAACAAGAGGAATAATGTGTAATTCACGAGCAGTATCAAAAAATTGCTGCCATTTTTCTGGATCACTCGCATCCTCCAATGTAAACGGAATAGTAACATACCGCCACGTTTCACTCTCTCGTACGTCTGTAAGAGCTGCAGCTTGGGTGATTTCTTCTGGAGTGAGAATATGGATTCCAGCCGGAATCGATGTTTTTGCTGAAACGGAACTAACCACTGGTCCAAGGAAAATGGCCATAAAAAACAACAAAACAAGTAGTAATTTAGGCAGTCTGTCCATATAATTATAGGATAACATTTAGCTGTGTCTTTGTCTAGTCACGATCTGCTGGTATACTAGCCAAAGAGTTGAGAAGTCACAGAAAAATACTTTGTACCATGAAATCATTATTTTACGCATTTTCCTGGATATTTCTAGCTACAGGCTGCATTCTTACCATAGTCGCAGGATGGCACTTTTACCAGATTAGTCCAGAAATTTTTGCCTTTGGCGACTCGATGAGGGGAGTAAAAATTGTTGAAACCTCCCTCGACAAAACTGCTGACTACGAAAATAATCTTGACTTCAACACATATCTCGAAGCAGGGGATGCTCGACCACTTATTATTGCAAACTTTCTTGAGAGATATAACTCACCTCTCAAACCATATGACTATTTTGGCGTTACACTTGTAGAAATCGCTGACGAGTACGATATTGACTTTCGTTTACTACCTGCGATTGCCATGCAGGAAAGTAACCTCTGCAAGCGCATTCCACCTGGATCGTATAATTGCTTAGGGTTTGGAATTCATGAAAGAGGAACCCTCATGTTTGATAGCTACGAATCTAACTTTGAACGTGCTGCTCGAGAACTCAAAGCCTACTATATTGACCAAGGTAGAGTTACTCCAGAGCTCATTATGAAGAAATACACTCCAAGCAGTGATGGGTCTTGGGCTCGTTCGGTCAATCAGTGGATGTCAGAAATGCGCTATGATGACCGAGTTCTTGGCAAAGAGTATCGAGATAATGATGCCTATTTACTCGAGTTTACTTCAGAAGCAACTGGGGCTGCAGAGGCTTCTGCAGCGGCCCAAAACCGGTAATTTCCCCAAGTATTAGTGTCTTTATAAGTGTTAAATTTTAATGCCGTTTTCTGACTATTTTTGTCATATTTATATGAGTATTGACAGTCTTATAATAATTTGATACTATACGCATACCTCAGAAGGTCTATCCTCACCGGGATTCACGTTCTGAGACAAAAGAATCCGCTTTCAAGGCGGATTTTTTTGTGCCGACGAGAGGTATCCCAGATTACTTCGTATCTGGATACATTTCTCGTGTCACTTTGTGACCCCGAATTCAATTTGGAAATACCCACCAGAAACTATAATAGCAACAATAACTACAATCAAAGTTATGCTTGTAAATCCTTTTTTGTTCATACTATTTCTCCCCATAATAAATCATATTTATTCTTAATAAAAGCCTATCAAAAATTTTTTATCAATCAATAGAAAAATAAATAATTTCATATAACGGTTTGCGTGTATGAGAAGTTTCGCCGACCTCCTTATTATTTTATTATAGATGAGGCGAAATTTGGGTGAAAGAAAAAGTGCAACCTTTGAAAATTATAAACGCACTTTTCTTGAACTTCATACACGCTGTTGTGCGATGTAATAAAAAGTTTTAATTTTGCGACAACAAAACATATTCGCAATTTATTTTTTAAATTTTTCTAAAATTGGACTCACCTTTCTTTGAAAATCATTAGATGACAGTCCCTGGTTATAATAGTTTTCTGTTGTCACATTATTTTCAAGTGGCGGCTCGTCATGATTACCTAAAGAATTTGATGCTCTGTAGCGGTAGTCTAATCCTCCATGACCCCACTCAAAATTAAGTCTATTCATTGCATCGTGAAAACTCATCGGTGCTACTATGTATAAAGGTGTACCCTTTTTCCTACTCTCGTACCACAGATTTTGCCATTTTTGCATATCTTGAAGAAGCAAACTAGTAACTAATAATAACCTCACATCGTCTTCTGGAAAATTGCCAGCTTCAGACATTTGTTTCAGAACAGCATCTAAATTGCCATTATTTTTTTCGATTAAAGATCGTAACCCATTGGAAGCAAAATACAATAATTCATTACCAAATTGGGTTATTTTACCTAGTTCTAATCCAGCATTATCCTGATAAGGGACTTGCTTAAGAGCTGATTGAGTGAATATTCTTGATTCAGTGAATCCTGATAATACTATGGCAAAATCTTGTGATGGTAGCTGTTCTACAGCAATTTCATCAAAAATCTGAGTTTTGCTTACTAATGAAGGATTTCCTGGGCAAAAATGATAAAAATCATCGACTAAGACTATGATAGGTTGGACAGGTGATTCTTTAGCCTGGAAGCAATCAGCTATATATCTTGCTGTCATGCGTTCCTTTTTTCTATCATGGTTCACAGATGAACTCAAGTAACCAAATCCACGATTCTCATCTGACCACAAGATAATTCTACCTACAGATTGCAATCTTTCTTCCTCATGTTCAGTTAGACTTAAGTCTTTCAATTGCCTAACATTTTCTAAAGAAGACAATTCTAAAATTCCTTGATCCAATATAGCTCTATATTCAGATAAAATATGCTCAGGCCATCTAGATGTTTTAAAATCTTCAAATTGATTAATCATAATATATAAATAATTTAAAAAATAAATTGCAAATTTAATTTCCTAAAAGGAATTTTAAAACTTTTTATTATTTCGCTCAATGGCCGGATGATATACGACGTCCAGCCTTGGCTGGATATAGTATATCATTTTGTTAGGCGAAGCTCGCGAAGCGGGCGAGAATAACAAAAGCTCCGGCCATTAGTCAAAATGAGTAAAGCGAATTTTGCCTAACGTTTCAGTATATGCGATGTTTTTGCGACCAACGGAAGCAAAAATATGGGAGAGGGGCAAGCCGAGCCCCGAACCGCATACGCTGTGTTATACGCCCCGACGACCGAAGGGAGGAGAGCGCAGTGTGGTCGAAGCGTTAGCGGAGACGTAATAAAAAGCCAATTTATCCTTATTCTTATTTTGGCAATGTTCAAGAGATATTATTTATGCACAGGATCATATCCTGTAATTTCAACTGCTGTTTTGAAGTCTTGATTCGTAACAATTGTTTGTTCTGGTCCTCCAACAGGCTGTAGCGATCGATGATACAAATCAAGCAGTTCCCTCCAAGTTGTACTATTAAACTTCTTATCCTCTTCGTCTTGAGTTCTAATACGGTCGAATTCTAACAGCAACATTAAACCGGGAATTGCACCTCTTCCTTTGGGACTTAGCGGTAGTTGTTGAAGATCTCTTATTTCAATTTGGTCTCTAATTGATGATGCAATATCTAGCACAATAACATTTTGCATAAAAATGTGAGGAGTAGGTCTAATCATTTGATCACTACCATTCCATAACGGTACATTAGCTGGGGCTAAATCATAAATTTCATGCAACTCTTTAGCGATTGCAGCAATTCCCGGTTTAATATTTTCTACCAGCTCGTTGACATTTACTGCGCTTACTACATCTACACCACCTATGTTCCCTCGAACTATCTTTCTTCTCAAATCCTCAAGCCTCATGCTGTAATCTTTTGTTACTGACTGTTCCTGGTCAACTGGTTGTCCTTGCTTTACTTCTGTCATAATATCTCACCTCCATTTTTAAATTATTAATTAATTGCCAAAATTATATCAAATTGGCTTTTTATTATGGCGTATAATGGCCGGATGATATACGATGTCCAGCCTTGGCTGGATATAGTATATCATTTTGTTAGGCGAAGCTCGCGAAGCGGGCGAGAATAACAAAAGCTCCGGCCATTAGTCAAAATGAGTAAAGCGAATTTTGCCTAACGGCGCGGGCTGGCCGAAGTTGCCGACGCAGTGGCAGTGGTATAATAGCCCGCAGGGCTACCACTGTCCACAAGGAAGGCAATTTGGGTGAGTGGGCGTTAAAAATATATTATTTTTTAAAACTTCCATTCACCATATTTTCTATACTGACTAACCACCCATTCACAACTTAAAAAAGTGTCGTTCACGTCTGCATTTTCGAGTGCCAGTGTTGATTTTAAGCAATTTTCTAGATATATATCCGCAGTAGTGTTTCTTGCATTTGTCTTAAATAAATATAGTCCAAATATTATAGTTACAAAAACTATTGATATTATGACTATAATGGTTGATTTTTTCATATATTGATAATTTAAAAAAATAATTTTTTTAGCAAGCGAACCGGCTAGCCCGCTGTTGTGTGATGTAAATTTTTCTTCTTTATATTGGAGTTAAAACAAAATTTACTTTACCTGCATGATTGTCATTAATCGTATATATGCCAGCATTATACATAGCTTGATAGCCAAAAATTGTATTTGGAATTACTTGAATGCTAAAGGCATTACATAGACTATTTAATCTAACCAGTTCTTGGTAATCAGTATCATTTGCAACAATTTTTGCCTTCCCATCTGAATTGATCACTTTCCGTATTTCAGGGTTGATTGTATCTAGCAATGTACTGATTTTGTCTTGTATAGTTCGATTAAGCGTCTCGTCATTACCTTTTCCTCGATTGCAGAAGATGCAAAGAGTTTGCAAATTGTCAATTTCATCGCTACCCCCTTTAGAATGAGGATCAAAGTGATCAATCTCTAGTTTTGGGAAAGCATCAATTCCTAACAACTCTGGGTATAATGCTGGCGATTTACCACAAGATTGGCATGTAAAATTATCTCTCTGTAGGACTTTTAGCCTTATTTTTGCTGGTATTGCCTTTCTTTTTGTCATAATCAAAAGAAAAATTTATTTCACACAATGGCCGGATGATATACGATGTCCAGCCTTGGCTGGATATAGTATATCATTTTGTTAGGCGAAGCTCGCGAAGCGGGCGAGAATAACAAAAGCTCCGGCCATTAGTCAAAATGAGTAAAGCGAATTTTGCCTAACGTTTCGGTATATACGATGTTGCACGGGTGTATAATAGCCGATAGGCTACACCCGTGCAATATGGGCGGAGGTTTGCGTAGCAAACCGTAGCCGTATATGCCGTGTTATGTGCTGTAATGAAAAGCAATTACCATTCTTTCAAAATGGTAATATGTTTCTGATATTTTTATTCAATGATCTCTACTGCTTCTACAAGAATATTATTTATAGTTTCTCTTTTTATGATGCGGAATTTTGTATTTCTTGGAAGTAAAAATTCTCGTTCACCAAAGGCATCATTTGGCATATAGTCCGGTAGATATATTCCTTTTTGACCTTGAGGAAGTCTGATAATTTGCACTATTTTTCTGGTTGTTCTTCTTGTGATTGTATCTACGTTTACTTCAGGATCTAAGGTGGTTCCTACATAGCATGGACTTGTAAATTCATCTGGGCTTGGAGTATCTAAACTCAATCCTCTGTGAACTGTTAGTGGTTTTGCTATGCCGTCAATGCGACGAAAAATAGAATCCATTACTTCAACTTCTCGGTCGAATCGTGCAACTAAATCTGGTTTTATATGACTAGTTTGGTTTGCAGCTTTTTTGCCTAAATATATGTTTACATTACCACCTGATGCTTGGTAATCAGAAAGAACTCTTCTCTCCTCCTCGGTTAAGGATTCTATTTTTTGGCCAGTTTCAAATGATGCCTTTGGTGGCTCTTCTTCATGGTATGTAGCTTTCTCAGTCATAGGTGTAAATTATTTGAATAAAAATATCAGAAATATTAAAAAATTTGTAATTTTTTGCTTTTTATTATGGCGCATAACATTTTGTTAGGCGAAGCTCGCGAAGCGGGCGAGAATAACAAAAGCTCCGGCCATTAGTCAAAATGAGTAAAGCGAATTTTGCCTAACTCATTTTTATACGATATATTTTCATAAATTAAATAATAATTTGTATGTTATACGAAGTTATGATAAATTCAAATCTGCAAAAACTACATCAATTTTAATCATTTTCAATAACTTATGCAAATACAGCTTCAGAAAACAAAACGTGAATTGAAAATTAAAAATTACAGTCCCAAAACTTTACAAAGTTACCTTTATAGTTTACGAAAGTATTTTTCTTTCAAAAACAATAAATTTACAGAACTTGATCAAGAAAACATTAGAGATTTTCTACTTCACTGTGAGAAAAAACGTATCTCACCTCAAAGCAGAAATTTGTTGTTAAATGCTATTAAGTTTTATTATCGCAATGTTGTAAAAAATTCACAAAAAATTGAAATTCAATCAGCTAAAAAACCACACAGTTTACCTATTGTTTTATCCAGAAGTGAGATAAACAAAATTTTAACAACTGTAAAGAATGCCAAACACAAACTTATGTTATCAGTTGCTTATGGTGCAGGACTAAGAGTAAGCGAAGTTATTGCATTAAAAGTACGAGATTTAGATCTTGAAGAACTTACTATACATATCAAACAGGCAAAAGGACAAAAAGACCGAATAAGCATCATACCGGAAAGCTTGACTGATAGTTTGAGGAGTTTAACTGCAGGAAAGGTAGGAGACGATCCTGTCTTTGCCAGTGAACGAGGTGGAGTGCTAACCACAAGAACGGCACAAAAAGTTTTCGAGAATGTCTTGCGTGATTCAGGAATAAAAAAAATCGCCACTTTTCATTCACTAAGGCACTCTTTTGCCACGCATTTGCTAGAGAATGGAACTGACGTAAGATATGTGCAAGAGTTATTGGGCCACCAAAATATCAGAACAACGCAAATATATACTAAAGTAACTAATCCTAAACTTAAAAATATCAAGAGTCCCTTATAAACTGGTGCCGACGAGAGGTATCCCAGATTACTTCGTATCTGGATACATTTCTCGTGTCACTTTGTGACTCGATGTGCAGACTCCCACCTGCGGTTGAAATACTTTTCATTTGTAACCTTTCTTTTCTCTATGCCTTACGGCATAGAGAAAAGAAAGGTGCCGACGAGAGGACTTGAACCTCCAAGGATTGCTCCACACGATTCTAAGTCGTGCGCGTATACCAATTCCGCCACATCGGCATGGTGTCTATCTATCTTGAAGTAGTACTCCCACTCAAGACAGGCATATTGTACACTAAATGAAAACTTTGTTATAGTTGATTGACCATATGATACTTGCGACCCAAGAGCCAACTACTAAAAATCTGGGATCTGAAGCTTTAGCTACAACAATCCCGCCACAAACCGAAACAGAGATAAAAAAATCTCGAGATATTCACCAAATGAAGCACTATGTAGCAAAGGCATTCTACTACTGGAATCGCATTATCACAACTGCCCTAACACTCTACGGTATAAAGGGTGTCTATGATGCCATATTCTTCGTACTTGTCACAAATAAAGAGTTAAACCACCAACTCGATATGGGGCTCACTACTGAAAGTCAGGTGAACCAAGTGGGTATAGAAGCAGCTATGCTGGTACTCACCACTATTGTTTATTTCGTGTTAGCATGGCGTTTACATGGATTGCGCAGAGAAACTGGACCAACAGTCGATCTTGTCATTTCCATGGCATTTTTGATTGGATCTCCAATCTTACAACACTATGTAAGTATGATAGACTTTGTATCACTCGCGGGTACACTATTCTAATCATACAAAAATGGCCAACATTCCTTACATACATAAAAAAAATCCTCGATCAAAGTCACTGCGGATCAGCGTGTCAGGAACTGGAGATGTAGTGGTTAGCTCACCACCCTACACACCTAAAATATTGGTGGACCGATTTGTTCAAACAAATTCGCACTGGATAGAGCTGCAAAAGCGCAAAATTGAGTCAAAACAATCATTTACCCTGACCGACACAACTCTAGCTGTATTTGGCAAAACTTACAAAAGAAAAGATATCTTCTCAAAAAAACTACGTGTAGGATTACATGTTTCAGGAGAGGAAGTACTTTTTAATGCACCGTACGCGAAAGGCGTAGACTCAGCAGAAAAAATCACCGCTGCGTACCATCGAAATGCACGAAAATTTTTACAAAAAACTGCCAAAAGCTACATCATTCCACGAACTGCATTACTCGCAAAGAAAATGGGAATTTCTTATGGGGAAATCACCTTAAAAGAACAAAAAACTCGTTGGGGAAGTTGTAGTTCAATTGGAAACCTTAACTTCAATTGGCGTTTAGTTCACTTCGAACCACCAATTATTGATTACGTCATCATTCATGAACTGGCACACCGCGTACACATGAATCACTCTAGTGATTTTTGGAAACTCGTCGAAACCTATGATCCTGAGTATAAAATGAAGCGCGGTTGGTTAAAACGAAATGGCCTGTCTGTTTCATGACACCATGAGTAGATGCTAGGATAAAACCTATGATTATTTTACATGGAGATAGCACGGTACAATCTCGAAACGAACTAGCAAAAATACTCTCTGAAGCTAGAGCTCAGTCTACAGAGATTGTCAGAGTAGATGCTAAATCACTTAACCATGCAACTCTTGAATCAACTTTGGGCGAACAAGACCTCTTCGGAACACCAAAACTTGTAGTCATTGAAACACTTCATTCCCTTCCAAGATCAAAAAAGAAAGATGAACTCATTAAGCTCGTTTCGAAAAAATCCCCACATCAAATTCTTTTGTGGGAAAAAAGAACACTCACCAAAACTATGCTCAAATCGTTTCCTGATGCCCAGGTGAGAGAATTCAAAATGAGCAACTTTCTCTTCAATTGGCTCGATATGTTAGGAGGTCGTCAGCCGTATAACCAAAAGCTAGAAACTCTGCACCAAGCAATCAAAAAGGATGGCGATTACTTGTGTTTTATTATGGTGGTTCGCCACGTGCGACTGCTGTTGTTGGCAAAAACAGGAGGAATAATCAAAGGTCCACCTTTCATGGTATCTAAGTACAAAAAACAAGCTCAAATGTTTTCTGAAACTCAGTTGCTGCAACTCCACACACACTTAGTTTCAATAGATGAAAAAACAAAGACTTCAACTACCTCACTCAATTTAGAATCTCAACTTGATCTTTTGACGTTGGGCGTGTACATTTAGTATCATACTTTATCATACAAATTGGCTTCGAATTTTTGTCGTGAAGCGAAAGGAGTCTATGTACCAATTAGTTTCAAACATTAATCCGAAGATTTTTCGAGGATATGACCTCCGTGGTGTCGCAGGTGAAGACCTAAGTGAAGACGTGTATTACACGCTGGGACGAGCATACGCAACCTTTTTAAGTCGTAGACGTATAAAAGAAGCAGCTATTGGACGGGACAATCGTCTCACTGGCGAAGTCTACATGAAGGCCTTCATTGCCGGACTCAATGATGGTGGCATTACTACCATCGACATGGGTCTTTCACTCAGTCAAATTGTCTACTTCTCATCGTACGAATTCAAAACCAAGGGAAGCGCGATGATTACCGCATCCCACAACCCAAAAGACTATAATGGTCTGAAACTTGGTGTTGGCTACTCCGACACCATGATTACCGAAGAAATTCAACACCTGCGAGAAATCGCTGAAAAGGGTGAGTTTACTGAAGGCAAGGGAACAAATCGCACTTACGACATTTTCCCTGCCTACAAAGCAGACATTCTTAAGCATTTTTCACTGAAAAAGAAATGGAAAGTTGTTGTAGACGCCTGTAATACTACTTCTGGTAAATTCTATCCTGAAATCCTTCGTGATGCAGGCTGTGAAGTCATTGAGCAAAATACAGAACTCGACGGCAACTTCCCACTCGGAGTTCCAGATCCAACTGAAGTTGAAGTCTTAAATCGTTTGGCAGAAGGTGTCAAAAAAGCTAGAGCTGACATTGGTTTTGCCTACGACACCGATGGTGACCGCATGGCTGTAGTAGATGACAAAGGCCAAGTGCTATGGATGGACTCAATTGTTGCTTTGTTCTCAAAAGATGTCCTTGATTTCATGCCGGGTTCAAAAATTGTCTATAACACCTTGTGTTCACGACAAGTCACTGAAGCTATCGAAGAAGCAGGAGGTGAACCTGTTGTCTGGATGACTGGACATTCATTCATAAAGTCAAAACTTAAAGAAGTTCGTGCCCCTTTTGGAGGAGAACTCTCGGGGCACATCTTCTTCATGGACAACTTCTATGGTCATGATGATGGTGCCTATGCAAGTTTGCGATTACTCCAATACTTAGAGAGAACAAACCAGAGTCTCTCTGAAGCCGCTGGAAAATTGGCTTACTACGTGAGTAGCCCAGAAATTAAGTTTGGACTGGCTGATGATATCAAGTTTGAGTTCATCGACACCAAAATTCGTGAAGAGTTCATGCAGCACTGGCCGGAAGCAAAGTACATCGACATCGATGGTATCCGCATGGACACAGCCGAGAAAATGGCCATCATCCGTGCTTCACAAAATGGACCCTACATCACGGTCAAGTTTGAGGGCAAAACCCAAGAACAGTATGATGCCATGAAGAAAACACTCAAGGAAATATTGAGCAAGTATGATGAGATTAACTGGAGTGAGGGAGTGAACACCCACGCTCTTGATTAAGTTAGAGATTGGCAGGGGGCCTGGCGTTTCGCCAGGCCCCCTGTAGTAAAACACAACTCTGTGCTAGAGTAATCATATGAACACAGATCACAAACCTACCGTCATTATCCAGGCTGCTGGTAAAAACTCTCGTTTTTTTCCACTCAACACTGAAACACACAAAGGATTTATTTCTGTACTTGGAGCACCAATTGTTCTGAGAACCCTTAAAGACCTTGAACATCATGGATTTACTAAAGTGGTGATGGTGGTCTCAAAAAAAGACATTGACGGTAAGGGACTCAGTGGGGTTCTGCCAGAATACAATCTTAACCTCGATATTTCATGGGTACTCCAGCCAACTTCAGAAGGATCTGGACATGCGCTGCTGTTAGCCAAAGACCAAGTCGATGACTACGCTGTAGTAGTCTCACCATACTACGGAAACGCAGGTCAGCTTGCTCAAAGTCTTTGGAAAACACGCAATAAACAGGAGAGTGAATGTGTCTTAATGGGGACTCAAGTTGATAATCCCTCACTCTATGGTATGTTTGAGTTTGCAACCGATGATCCAAACAGAGTACTTGGCATCGTTGAAAAACCAACAGAGAATGCACCTTCAAACTATAAAATTAATAGTATTTATCTGCTCTCAAAAGGTTTCTTTGATCACTTAGCAAACGCGCCAATTGGGGAATACTCACTCGAAACCGCATTAACCACGTACGCAAGAGAACACTACATTTCTTGGATAGAAAACACTGAAAAACTCCCCAGTCTTAAGTTCGCTTGGAACTTGTTTGACATGATGCAGCACTTCTTTAAATCATCCACTACAACCATCAGCCCCGAAGCAGTGATTGCCGAAACTGCCATCATCGATGACTCATCTGGACCCGTGATTATTGAAACTGGTGCTCGAGTAGGGGACTATGCAAAAATTGTTGGGCCATGTTTTCTTGGCAAAAAAAGTTTTGTAGGCGAGTACTGTTTTGTTCGCGGAGGTTGCTCCATCGAAACAGGAGCCACCGTCGGAGCTAACACTGAAGTTGTACGCTCAATAATTCTTGAACGGGCCAGTGTTCACTTTGGCTACATAGCCGACTCAATCCTGGGACAAGGTGTCAAAGTTGGAGCTGGATTGATTACTGCCAACAAACGCTTTGACCGTAAAAATGTCGAAACCATGCTCAAGGGCAAAATGATTGAGATGCCCAACAATGCCCATGGGGTCATTGTTGGTGCTCACACACACATTGGAATTAGTACTCGCACCATGCCTGGAATTTTAATCGGAGCACAAAATAAAATTATACCTGGAAGTATCATCTATAAAAATACTTCTCATGAGGAGTAACAATGCAAAGGAGACCTATGCCGGACAGCATTATTGATTCAAGAGAAAAAATTGGCGAACTTGATAAATCAAACATGATTGGCTCGATTGAAGCCTTAGGAAAACAAATTGAACATGCTTGGGAAGAATTAAAGAATATTTCATTCACTCCAAAAGATGAAATTCGAAATATCGTCGTATCTGGAATGGGAGGCTCTGCACTTGGGGCTGACGTAATAGCTCATCTTTTTAAAGAAGAACTCAAAGTTCCCCTGTACATCAACCGAACCTACAGCTTACCAGAGTTTGTAGATATGCATACGCTTGTTGTGCTCTCGAGTTATTCAGGCACCACAGAAGAAGTTATTGCAGCTGCAGCAGAGGCAGAAGCTCGCAAAGCTCAGATCATGGTGATCTGTGCTGGTGGAACGTTGCTTGAACTCGCTCAAAACAAAGGCTACGCACACTACAAAATTGACCCCGTCCATAACGCATCAGATCAACCTCGTATGGCGATTGGGTACTCTGTCTTTGGCACGATCGGCCTATTTGAAAAAGCAGGTCTCCTGCAAATCTCTGATGCAGATGTAGTTGAAGTCGTTAAAACAATCAACAAACAAGTTGAAGCCTGTACGATCGAGGTCTCAGGCGAATCTAACCCTGCCAAAGCCTTGGCCTACACTATGCTAGACCGGCAACCTGTTATCATCGTTGCCGATTTCCTTGAGGGCGCTGCACATGTAAGTGCAAACCAACACAACGAAAATGGAAAAGCCTACGTAAACTACAAAGTCATCCCAGAAATTAATCATCACTTGATGGAAGGACTCCGTTTTCCAAAGAGTAATGCATCAACACAGGTCTTTATCTTTGTAAACTCAGTCTTGTACCCCCCAAAGATAAGCCTGCGAATGAGACTTACTCAACAAATTGTTGAAGATAATCACATCGAAACCATGGCAGTGCCACTCCAAGCCTCGAGCAAAATGGCACAAGCCTTTGAGATGATCTCACTTTTTAGTTTCTGCAGCTTCTACCTAGCAATGCTTGAGGGAATTGATCCAAGTCCAATTCCTTTCGTTGATGCTTTTAAAGAAGAACTCAAAAAACAGGGTAAAGACTACGAATAAATCCAACTCACTGAGTTCCTATACATCAAAACAATCAGACAGTCCTTAGATAGAGCAGACCTCTTCCGTGAGCGACTGAACTGAGGTATGATAGAATCAATGAAAAATCGGTTTATTCTCCTGCCCAGAGATTTTTCCTCCACGCCAGATCGTGATCTTGGTGTGTTTGGTACCGAACAAAAAAAACTGCTGCTCAAAGATATCGATATTCCCAAGGTAGCCATCATCCCTCTCAAAACTCTAAAAAGTATTGCCGACGCTAATCGAATTCCAGATCACATTAGCTCTGTACTCTCACAAACCAATTTTTCAGATCCAGTGGCTTGTACTAAACTTAAAAAAACAATTACCCAAACCATCGAACAAGCCAAGATCCCAAGAGAAATCATTCAAGAACTTGGAGAAATTTACCATCGCTATTTTACCGGAGGAAAAGTGGCTATTTTTGCAAGTAGCTCACTTCCAAATGCGACACACCTCCAAGTAAAAGGGGATGCCAATGTTTTCCAATCACTACTCCATCACTGGGCAGCAAGTACCATTGATACTGTCTTTAAGACCAGAACAAAACATATCCACGCATCGCTTTTGTCATTAAGCTTTGTCATTCAAGAGGTGCTCACACCAACCGCACATGGAGTACTCTACACCCAGAATCCAAAAACGGGCATAAAAACTTCGGTGGTTATCTTAAGTAATCCAGGTGATCATGATCGTCATAACAGTCCTGATTGTGAAGAGTATGAAGTCGATGTCCGTACCTGGAACATCATTAAACGCCCACATGGACTTCGCACTGCGGCCCACTCACTTTCAGACAGCAGAGTTGTAGAACTTGCCAAAATCGCCAGTACCATTAAACGTCAACACCTCGAGCATAAACTCATTCATTGGGACTTAGTGCGAAACACTATTGTGATTTCGTACATGGAAAACTTCTACTACTCACATGAGTCACATCACACTCACTCATCGATGACTAATCTCTATGTCTCTGCAGGCAACCCACAGAACGCGGGTGAATATAGTGAATTACCAATTGCTGGAGTAGGGTACTTAAAAAGTGAATATAGCATACTCAGATTTGGTTCCCACCCTCTGTCACTCTTGCACGGGGGTAAGCAAAAAATACTCCAGCAATCAATCGAAAAAACACTCGCTGCGTTTGCCGCCATCCCCTGTATTACCCACATCATTTATAAAGCGTTTGATGTATCATCAGCAGAACTACTAAACTTCCAACACGGGGCAACCTACGAATCTCCCGAGGAAGAAGCCTGGCTTGGAACACGAGGAGCTCAAAAAGCTCTGCAACAACCTGAACTACTTTCATTTGAGATCGAAACACTTAAAAAAGCTGCCCACTCAACTCCAAAGCGACTCTCTTTACTTCTTCCATTCGTTCGATCAGCAGATGAACTACATAGACTCATCAGACTTACCGAAGCACACGAAATCAAAAAAAATGGCATTGAAACATGGATGCAAATCGCCACCCTTGAACCACTTCTTAACATCAGACAGTATTCTACTGAACACCTTGATGGGATTAGCATACAACTCGATTCTATTAGCAACCTAATTCTGGGAATTTCACCCACTCACCCTCGCCGAAATGAGTACCACCTAGACTCACAAGTACTCTCCGAAATTCTTCGTCCATTCATCCAAAACATTAAAAAAAGTCCCCATGGATCTATCCCTGTTCACATTCAAATGGAACAATACAACCCTGAGCACACACAACTTGCCGTTTCACTTGGCTTCGACGCTATCACGGTCCGCCCTTCTGTTGCGCCTATAGCCAAAGCATGTATCATAGAAACAGAAGCTGAGCCATTTGCTAACAAAACACAAAGTACTACACGCGTATCGGTTATCTAGTTATGCCTGCCACAATTCAAGGTCTATACGCCAGAGAAATTATCGATTCTAGAGGAGTTCCCACGATTGAATGTTCTTTATGGTTGGACAACGGGGCAATTGTCGCTACTAGTGTCCCAACTGGTACTTCAGTTGGGAAATATGAAGCACATGAACTCCGTGACAACGACTCAGAGCGCATGAACGGGAAAGGTGTGCTTAAAGCAGTTGAGTTCATAAACACTACCATTGCCCAGTCTGTCATTGGCAAAGATCCAACGCAACAGTTCGAGCTAGACCAGCTACTCGTTGACTTAGATGGTACGAGCGATAAGTCAAAGATCGGCTCAAACTCAATCCTGGCAGTCAGTCAAGCAATTCTCAAAGCTGGCGCCCTCAGCATAAATGTCCCTTTGTATTACTACATTCAACAAAAGTACCAACTCACGGCCCAGTTGGCAATGCCTTCCTGCATCTACACTATGATTAATGGAGGTTCTCATGGTGCAGACAATCTTGACATTCAAGAGTTTGAACTCATTCCTGCAAGCCACATTGATTACGAAACTTCACTAAACATTGCCGTCACGCTGTATCACAAAATTGAGGAGGTACTTACACTCAAAGGCGCTATACACTCTACCGGTATTGTTGGAGGATTTACACCAAATTTATACAGTAATACAGATGTGTTTGAAATATTAGTTGAAACAATTAAAGCTAGCCCATACACGTTTGCTCAAGATGTCTTTTTTGGTATCGACGTTGCCGCCAGTGAACTTTACACAGGTGGCAAGTATGCTCTAAAAGACCGAAGTGAACCATATACTGCAAAAGAAATGATAACGTACTACAAAAAGCTTCGTGATCTCTATCATGTTTTCTATATTGAAGATCCATTCCAAGAAGATGACATTGGTTCCTGGCAAGATATCACCAGAGAATTAGGTGAAACTACCAAAATTGTCGGTGACAGTTTCTTAGTTACCAATAAAGATAAAACAGCCCAAGCAATTACAGATCAATCTTGCAATGCAGTGCTCGTTAAACCAAACCAAACAGGTACTATCAGTGAAACTGTCGAAGTTATTCGCCTTGCCAGAGAAGCAAACTGGCAAGTCATAATTTCTCATAGAAGTGGAGAAACAAACGATGACTTTATTGCAGACTTTGCCGTTGGTGTCGGTGCTGATTACACAAAGTTTGGTCCACCCGCTCGAGGAGAACGTGTCGCCAAGTATAACCGCATGCTCCAAATTCATCAGGAAATATTACACAACCAAGGCACCTCAACTAAAGAATCAACAGCTCTGACACCAGAAGAAGTCGAGGCTGCACAAGCTGTAGAGACTAAACAAACTGAAAAGGCAGAACAAACCACAATGACAGCTTCTGATGATGCTACATCAACTGATTCAGAAGCATTTAGTCAAGATAAGATCACACCTCCTTCTACACCTGCAGAAGTCACTCCTAGTGTAGAGCTGCCACCAATTCCAGATGCACCACTTGCCCCATCAAAGCAAGGAGAAACAACATAACCAAGCACTGATTTATCTTGATTGCATCTGTGCTACTATGAATGCATCAATATAGAAATAATCTATGGCAGAGAATACACAAATCAAACCAATTATCAGCGGCATGCCATTTAATGCCACTTATCAAAAAAGAGAGTACAACGGACCAAAACCTGTTGTTCTCCTCATTCTTGATGGCTGGGGTATTGGACCAAATAATGCTGGAAATGCTATCATGCGGGCAAATACGCCGAACATGGACAAGTACTGGCTTTCGTTCCCCCACACACAACTCACTGCCAGTGGTGAAGCCGTTGGGCTCCCACGAGGTGAGGATGGAAATACAGAGACAGGACACCTTAATATTGGTGCTGGCCACATTGTGTATCAAGACTTACCCCGAATCAATATGTCTATTGCCGATGGGTCATTCAATACTACTGCAGCTTTCCTCAATGCCGTGAACCACGTTAAAAAGAATAACTCAAATCTCCACATCATGGGACTTGTTGGAGCAGGGGGTGTCCACTCAAACATCGAACATTTGTACGCACTCCTCAACTTCTGTAAACTCCAAGATGTAAAAAATGTATACATTCATGGCTTTACCGATGGTCGGGACTCACCTCCAACTTCTGGCGTGACCTACGTACAGCAGATAAACGACACTTGCGCATCATTAGGGGTCGGAAAACTAGTTTCCTTGATGGGACGCTTTTATGCAATGGACCGTGATAAAAAATGGGAACGCATCGAGGCAGCATATAACGCTATGACCATAGGTAACGGGAAACAAACAAATGACCCAATTGCGTATCTTCAAGAACAGTACCAAGCAGGGGTAACAGACGAATTTATCGAACCAACCAATATCGTCGATAACTCTGGACAAATCGTAACTATTAACGATAACGATGCAGCCATTTTCTTCAACTATCGTATAGACCGACCACGTGAGATCACACGTGCATTTGTGATGCCTGATTTTGAAGGTGGTATTACCAACGAAGCATTTGACCCTTACACAGAAAAATATGAGAACACTAATATTCAAAAACAAGAAAAAGTTGAAACCTTCACTCGTCAAAAAAAAGTTAACAACCTCTACTTCG
Source organism: Pseudomonadales bacterium (assembly GCA_020632255.1). Taxonomy (GTDB): domain Bacteria; phylum Patescibacteriota; class Microgenomatia; order UBA1400; family PJMF01; genus CG1-02-43-31. Next base: position 48,310 of record JACKFX010000001.1, on the reverse strand, counting down.
TGACCATGACTCGTTACGAAGAAAATCTTCCAACAGATGTTGCCTTTCCACCACAAAACATTAAAAATCCACTCTGTAAAATTATCTCTATGAACGGCCTGAGCTCTCTACGTATGTCAGAAACTGAGAAAGAGCGTTTTGTGACTTTCTACATGAATGGTCAACAAGATATTATTTACCCCGGTGAAGACCGTGTTATTTTACCCTCAAAAGGAGTAAAATCGTACGATTTAGCGCCAGAAATGAGTACGCCAGAAATTGCCGATCATATGATCGAGCGTATCCGCCAAAAGAAGTATGACGTGATTATCGCCAACCTCTGTAATGGAGACATGGTAGGTCATACGGGAAATCTGGATGCAACTATCAAGGCCTGTGAAATCCTAGATGAACACGTTGGTCGCATTGTCAACGAAGTCTACGCTCAAGGTGGAACAGTCCTTATCACAGCCGATCATGGCAATGCGGAAGAGCTCATCAACAATCAAACAGGTGAAGTTGATACCGAGCACTCAATTTACCCAGTGCCGCTCATGATCATCGGTCCACAGTTTGCCAATAAACCAATCATGTTGCCAACTGGAATCCTTGCAGACGTAGCTCCAACTATGCTCAAAGTGCTGGGAATTCCAAAACCTGACACTATGACCGGTCGGGCTTTGATATAGTACTACCCACAACCTTCGGTTTTTCTTCAAAAGATGTCTATTGATATAGTTTGCTATCTAAAGATCTGCTTGCAGCTCCGGTTTAGTTTCGGTTATGCTGTCTTCAGTTCGGGAAAGGTACGCCCGAAACAATGGACAGAGAGTTGTACTAAAAGGAGCACACATGGCAATTACCTTGTATAAACGCCAAAGACAGATCGTTGACTATATTGGTCAATACATTCAACGACATGGCTATTCACCAACACTAAAGGAAATTGCAGGTGCCATCGGAGTGTCTTCACTCGCCACTGTCCACGAGCATCTTCAAGCACTGCAACGAAAAAAAATCATTAAGAAACATGAAGGTGCTGTTCGCGGTATCGAACTTATCGACCGCACCTACGTCAAGCTTTCTGACAGTGTCGACTTACCACTCATGGGCTTTATCCAAGCTGGTTCACCAATAGAACCCTATTCAGAAGAAGGTGCAACTTTTAAAGTTTCCCCCGAAATGATTAGTGGAAAAAAACGCTCATACGTTTTGCAGGTAAAAGGTACTTCAATGATAGAGGACCATATTCAAGAAGACGACTACGTCGTGGTCGAAGAAACTAGCGAAGTTAACGATGGAGATATTGTGGTCGCTCTTTTAGATAACGGGCTAGCAACACTCAAACGCTACTACAAGGAAGTTACTCGTGTCCGTTTGGAGCCTGCCAACTCATCAATGAGTCCAATTTATGCAACTAATGTACAGATTCAAGGAAGGGTAGTGGGACTGATTCGAAAATTTAGATACTAAACTTTTTTCTCAGATTTCTCAGAAAGAAATGGACAGATCATTCTGTGTCGAAGAGGGCTTCTTGATAGCCCTCTTTGAAATTTACGAAGCATCTGAGCACGTACAAATAATCTGAAAGACGATTAACGTATTTCAAGGCAATTTCTGGAATGTGCTGCTGCTGGCTGAGCTCAACAAGCGCCCGCTCAGCCCGACGACACACAGTGCGAGCAATATCAAGTCGAGCTGCAGTTTCTGTTCCCCCTGGATATAAAAATGCTTGCGTCCAGTTATGACTCATTGATTTTTGTAAAAATAATGAGTTTTTTTCTAGAATAGTCAGCTCCTCATTCGCAAGTGTAACTTTGTTGGGATCAGCTTTTGCGATGAGAGCACTCATGAGATACAAATTTTTTTGAGCATGTCGAAGTGCAGCCGATTGCTCGGGAAGTTTTTGTGACAAAGTTACGAGTGAGTACCCAATCCATGTGTTAAGTTCATCTAAGTCGCCAAGAACTACAAATATTTGACTTGATTTAGGCAGCCGCACACCATCAACAAGTCCAGAGGTTCCAGAGTCTCCACCTTTGGTGGAGATATTAATGAGTTTCTTTTTTGGCATCGCGCGCCTGCCTTTCTCCCTGCTTCCAAGGGGCTTTCATCAAAATTGGAGCAAACACATCATCTTCAGGCTCAATAAAAATCGAGGCAATTTCTTCATCTGTTGGAGGCTCTTGTTTGAATGAAATATGTGGAATGTCTGTGACGAGTGCAAGGGGAGTAGACTCATCAACTTCACCCATAGCAAATACAGCAGCTGATGCTAGTGCTTCGGCCACGGCCACAGTGCACATTTGCATCTCACGTCCAAACAGATCCTTTTCACCAATTCGACTTTTCACAGCTTCGAAGCCACAATGACCGATTGATCGGCCTAAAACACCCCACTTAAGTGGCATAGATACGCTGTCAGTAATGATCACTCCCACATCTTTGACACCATATTCTTCACGAATAAAGTTCCAAATTTTTTTGGCTGATTTGTAGGAGTCTTTTGGCAGCAACACATAACCTTCTGCAACATTAGACTCATCGATACCTGCATTGACTCCAATTACGCCGTCTCGAATAGACAGAGCCAACTCATATTGAGAGGAAGTTGGATCGGTATAGCGTTCACACTCTGCCTTAACCAAAGCAAATTTGTTTTCTTTTCTCCGAAGCGCATCAACAACCGCATTTTCCCACAGTGCGACCACTTTTGAAGTAACCACTAAAACGCTTTTTTCTGGGATTGAGTCCACTGAAGTTTTAATAATACCAAGCAAGTTATCACCAGCATAGAGGGTAGGGGTTTTGATTGCAGATACTTTCATTTGGGGCAATTATACCAGTTTTGGTTTAGCTTGAAACGCCAGCTTGGTTAGCGGCTACTGCACCAATCGTAGTAATCAAAACATCAAAAGTAGATTCTATAAATCTAGACAGATAGTACTTTCAATTCTGTCTTTCATGATATGCTAACAACATGCAAGAAACGCCAAAAATTGTTCCTGAAATTGAAAGAGAACAAGAGCGTCCTGTAGTTCCAAAAGCCCTCAGTAATCCCAATTGTCCCATCGAAGCACAACATGTAGAAACGTTTGTGTCATTTTGGGAAAATCAAGGATTTTCAAATGAACTCATAGCTAAACTACTTGATAATATTCGATATATTGATCAAGAAACATTTCAAGAAGCCCTGACCTACTTAGCAAAACAAATTGAATTATTTACCAAAGGTGATAATTATTATATTTATATCGCCCAATGGAATAAAAGTGAGTCGTTCGTGTTAGACCTGCTATTTCCCTTACTCAAAAAAAAACCTAAAGCCTTTATTACTCATGAAAGTTTAAGAAGAGGTGTCTCTGTTGATGGAGCAATTTTAGAAAAAATACCTCCAAACTCAAAAGTGGCCCACTTAAATGATTGGTCACTGACAGGAAATCAAGACTATCTGCGTACAAGTGAAGCAATAAACGAGCTTGAATCTCCTGACTTTGCATCCTTTTTTGTCGCAATTACAGATGATGCTAAAAAAAGACTCACAACAAAAAATAGTGCACAAGTATTCAACTACTTTTCTATACCAAAAAACAAAGAAGTATACACACCTGCAGAATTAGAAGAGTTGGAAGCAATATCTACTACAGATCAATTCGAGTCCTTTGCAGAAGGAGTTCAAACATTTTCATACTTCAAAGTCCCAGATAACTTCCCAACTTTTATGCGCGGAAGTAAAGCAATTAAAAGACAATATCCTTGGCTTGTACACGACTGGCAAGGTGGTGTCTACCCCGACTATAAAGACACAACATATAAAAGAATTATCCAACGTGCAAAAAAAAGAAAACACCCCCTACTTAGATTTGTGCTTGCCCCATTTTAGCAGACAAAAATATTTACTGCTAAAAAAATAGCAAAGCTTTTTTTGCCCCCCCACCAGAGTAAAAATCAAAATAGTTTAAAAAATCGCTAAATTTCTCCTGGTGATTCTTTCAATCAGGAATTGAATGATAATTCGGGTTATAATAGTGTCGTGACTAACGATCTAAAGTTCAAACTCCACTCACCGTTTACACCAACGGGTGACCAACCAGAAGCAATTAAACAACTTGTGGCTGGTTTAGAGCAGGGTAAAGAGCATCAAACCTTACTTGGTGTAACCGGTTCAGGAAAAACCTTCACCATGGCCAATGTAATCGAGAAAGTTCAGAAGCCAACTCTAATTTTAGCGCACAATAAGACCTTGGCAGCCCAACTCTACCAAGAATTCAGAGACTTTTTCCCAGAAAATGCGGTCAGTTATTTTGTGTCGTACTACGACTACTACCAACCAGAAGCCTACATCCCCACCACGGACACCTACATTGAAAAAGAAGCCACCATTAATGACGAAATAGATAAGTTGCGATTGGCTTCAACCACCAACTTACTGACCCGTCCTGACTCGATTGTGATTGCATCGGTATCTTGTATCTATAACTTAGGCTCCCCGGTTGAGTATGGTAAGTACATGCTGCGGATTGCTGAAGGTGAGGTCATTTCTCGCGAAACTTTACTCATGCAACTAACCAACTTACAGTATGAGCGCAGTACCACAGACTTCCGTCGCGGAACCTATCGCCTCCGAGGTGATAGCATTCAAATCTGGCCTGCCTACGAAGACAAAGGCCTGCGCATCGACATGTTTGAGAACACTATCGAAAACATTTCATGGATTGATCCAATCAGTGGAAAAAGAGTGGTGCCTTCAAATCTAGCTGCTGGCCAAACCCACACCGCAGAAAAGGAATTCATCATCTTCCCAGCTAAACACTACATGATTAATGAGAAATCTCAAAAAGAAGGCATGATCGAAATCAAGGCAGACTTAGATGCTCGCCTCCATGAGCTGCGCACACAAGGAAAAATCATCGAAGCCCACCGCCTTGAGCAGAAGGTCAACTACGACCTCGACATGATCCGCGAGTTTGGTTTTGTCAATGGAATTGAGAACTACTCTCGCTACTTTGATGGCCGTCAACCAGGAGATGCCCCATACACCCTAATTGATTACTTTATTGAAAATGCCAAAGAGTTTGGTGATGGTAGTTTCTTAACCATCGTAGATGAAAGTCACATTTCCTTGCCACAGGTCCGGGGTATGCACAATGGTGACCGCGCTCGCAAGCAAAACCTAATTGAATACGGCTTCCGCCTTCCTAGTGCTTTGGATAACCGTCCTTTAACCTTTGAAGAGTTTGCCGAACGAACCGACAAAATGGTCTATGTTTCTGCAACTCCAGAAAAACTAGAGCTTTCACTCTCAGGTGAACCGGTTGAGCAACTCATCCGCCCAACTGGCCTCATCGATCCCAACATCGAACTACGCTCCACCGAAGATCAAATTGAAGATTTAGTCATCGAAATTATCGCTCGCAAACAAATAGGGCAGAGAACACTAGTGACTACGTTAACCAAAAAAATGGCGGAAGCTCTGACAGAATACCTGAATGATACAGCAAAAATTGATGCACTTGTTGCCAGTTGGAGAAAGAAGCATATCAACAAAAACATTGACAATGAGCACACTATTTGGAGTGATCCAGAGTTACCAATCAACCAGATGGAGATTGGCTTTATCGATTCAAAATACTACAACCACCTGGATACGAGCCATGAAATCCCAGAAAACTTCGAGTATCCAAAAGTCGCCTACTTACACTCTGACATCGAAACGTTAGAGCGCTCTGATATCTTGGACGATCTCCGTCGTGGAGTCTACGATGTAGTGATTGGGATTAACCTGCTGCGTGAAGGTCTCGACCTTCCAGAAGTTACCCTCGTGGCAATTCTTGATGCCGACAAAGAGGGCTTCTTGCGTTCACGTACGTCGCTCATTCAAACCATGGGTCGTGCCGCACGGCATGTTGAAGGCCACGCCATTTTATATGCTGACGATTAACTGGTTCTATGAAAGCTGCTATCGAAGAAACCCTGCGTCGACGCACATCCAGCTGGAATATAACAAAAGCATGGGATTACTGCGACTACTATCAGCAAGCCAATTCGAGAACGCATGCTCAAGAAAAAAGAAGAAGAAATAGAAGAGAAAAAACAAACAAACCAGAGGCCTGGTGAGCATTTCACTAAATAAAACAGAGCACATTGATATCGCCAAGATTAAACCAGCAGATATGACTCCATACGACAAGCGATCTCTAGCGACAAAACTAAAACGCCGCATGAATCAAGCTGCCAAAGACATGGATTTTGAGTTGGCTGCTATTTTCGATATTGTAAGGATGTGATTGCGGAACTTTCTTAATCTGCGTGAAATACGGTTTTGATTTTTTCCAAATGGAGAAAATTTAGTCATACCATTTCTTCAAAGTTGCCATCCAATAACTAAGCTCCATCATTGATATTCTTCAACCTTGTCAATTTGTAATAACAAACAATCAATCCAATCTTTCTTTTGCACTCAATCTTCCTGTGTATCTTTCTGCCGTATTCACTCCTACAGCTTCTCAATATGCTTCTTCAATCGTGCCTTACAATATTTTATATCCAGAACACCGCTGCAACGAGACAATCAGAGATCCAGACTCTACTATTTTCTGGAAAACTTCGGTATAATGGTTTTTCTTGAAAAACAGAAAAATTCCTATGGAACAACGCATAACCATCACTGGAGCCGAGAGCACAACCTCAAAAACATCACACTTTCAATCCCCAAAAATAAGCTTGTTGTGTTTACCGGCCTTTCTGGAAGTGGAAAAAGCTCACTCGCTTTTGATACTTTGTACGCTGAGGGCCAGCGTCGCTATGTCGAAAGTTTGAGTTCATATGCACGCCAATTTTAGGTGTGATGCAAAAGCCAGATGTTGACCAAATTGAAGGATTATCTCCAGCCATCTCCATTGACCAAAAACAACTTCACACAATCCTCGCTCAACAGTGGGAACTATTACTGAAATCTATGACTACATGCGTCTCTTGTTTGCTCGTGTTGGTCATCCTCATTGTCCAAACTGTGGTCAAGAAATTTCTTCACAAAGTATTGACCAAATTGTTTCTCATATCATGGATATTTTCGATACCGAACAAAATGGTCAACCAACGAGATTCCTGGTTTTATCTCCAGTAGTCGAGATAAAAAGGTGAGTTCTCAGGACTCTTTGAGACTCTTCAACAAAAGGCTACCGCCGTGTCCGGATTGATGGACATATGTATGATTTAGAAGAAGACTTGAGTTTGCTCAAAACAACAAACACTCAATTGAAGTCGTTATCGATAGAGGTGTTAGCAAAGAACAACTCAAAGATACAGAATCACGAAAAAATCTCCGTCACCGCATTGCAGTCTCAGTTGAAGATTCTTTGAAACTTGCAGATGGGCTGGTAATATTCACCTTAGTTGATGACGCTTCCCTAAATTTTCCAGAGAAACCGACCGAATTTAGAGATAGATTATTTAGTGAAAACGTGCTTGTAGTGACTGTGGTATTTCCATCATGGAGCTTGAGCCTCGCATGTTCTCGTTTAACTCTCCACAAGGAGCATGTCCTGAATGTAACGGACTTGGAACTATTCTGAAAATTAACGAAGGTAAAATTATTGCCCCAGCTCTGACGCTGAGTGAAGGGCTGTAATTCCATTCGCTCGGAATGCTCAGCAATGACACTTGGTGGGCCGATTAGTCACTACAGTAGTTGAAGCGGCTACAATTTTCGAAAAACCGCTTGGGAAGACTTTTCAGAAGAGTTTCAACATATACTGCTACACGGCAGTGACAAAGTCTACAAGGTTGAAGGTGAAAACCGCTTTGGTAGACAAACCGTCATTCACGAACAATTTGAAGGTTTTATTACCAATCTTGAACGCCGCTACCAAGAAACTGACAGCGACTATATTCGCAATGAAATCCAAGCCTACATGCTCAAACAAACCTGTCATGTTTGTAATGGCACCCGCTTAACCGAAGAAGCCACCAGTGTGCACATCGATGGTAAAAACATTGCTGAAATCACCAGCTTACCAATTGATGAATGCTCAGCTTGGGTTAACACCCTGCGAGAGAAAGATATCCTTAATCCAAAAGAGAAAACCATAGGGGAATCGATTATTAAGGAAATTAGTGTTCGTTTGCACTTCTTAAAATCGGTTGGTCTTAATTATCTGAGCTTAAGCCGAGAAGCCTCAACCTTGGCTGGAGGAGAAGCGCAGCGTATTCGCTTAGCTTCACAAATTGGAACTGGCCTTACTGGAGTGCTGTACATCTTGGACGAACCAACCATTGGTTTGCATCAACGTGATAATCACCGATTAATAAATACCCTCAAAAACCTACAAGAAAAAGGCAATACTGTGATTGTGGTTGAACATGACCGCGACATTATGCTCGCTGCTGACTACATTTTTGACTTTGGTCCCCGCGCTGGAAAAAATGGGGGAGAAGTTGTGGCGGAAGGAACCCCTGAAGAACTCATTGCCAACAAAAACTCACTAACCGGAAAATACCTCTCTCGCAAAAAAGATGTGATTCGCAAGAGTCTTACAGAAAAATCGAAAGGTCAGAGGACACTTGTTTCCGACGATGATGCTGCCAGTGAACGCAAAGGTACTGGTCGTAGCATACGTATTTCTGGAGCCTCGCGCCACAACCTAAAAAAAGTTGACGTTGAGTTTCCACTGAGCAAATTTGTCTGTATCTCTGGAATTTCTGGATCTGGAAAATCAACACTCCTTCATGACACATTGTACCAACATCTACGAAAACACCTCGGCAAAACGACTGATGGTCTGCCAGGTGAAATTGAAAACATTACTGTTCCGGATATTGTAAAACGCGTTACCATGATAGACCAAAGCCCAATTGGCAAAACACCTCGATCGAACCCTGCTACATACACAAAAATTTTCGATTACATCCGCAAAGTTTTTGCCAATACCAAAGATGCACAGATGCGCGGCTTTGGACCAGGAAGGTTTAGTTTTAATGTTAAGGGTGGCCGCTGTGAAGCGTGCCAGGGTGATGGTCAAATTAAAATTGAGATGCAGTTCTTGCCAGATGTATATGTAACTTGTGACGTCTGCCACGGAGCTCGCTATAACGAGGATACTTTAGAAATCAAATATAAAGACAGAAGCATTAGTGACGTCTTGCACATGAGCATCGATGAAGCTGTTGATTTCTTTGCATCTCACCAAACAATGCGCAAAAAATTGAAAACACTGCAAGCAGTTGGACTTGGCTACATTGAACTCGGACAACCGGCTCCAACCCTGAGTGGAGGAGAAGCCCAACGGGTCAAATTAGCCAAAGAACTTTCGACAAAAACCCATGACCATGTTGTCTATCTTTTAGATGAGCCTACAACCGGACTCCACTTTGAGGACACACAAAAACTACTGGAAGTACTTGATAAACTCGTAGAGCAAAACAACACGGTGATTACCATCGAACATAATCTAGATGTCATTAAAAATGCCGATTGGGTCATTGACCTAGGCCCTGAGGGCGGCATCTACGGTGGCCAAATTGTGGCCACTGGTACGCCACATGACCTTACAACGAACCCCAACTCGGCTACTGGCTCATACCTGGCAGAGGAGTTCGCTGCGATGAAACAGTAGGCTGCAGCCTCCCCCGAATGGGTTACAATGGGTACAGTGCAGAGTTGCTGCACAATCTTATGAAACAAATGTTACGATTCGTTACTTATTTCTTTCGTCATATTTTGGCACTAGCCACTCTTTATCTAGTACTTTCTACAGCTTCTGTAGCCACCGCACAAACAAAAAACCCAACCGAAAACTTTGATATTAGCCTGACCTCGACATACACCGTCGATGCAGTGGGCGTCACCAAAGTGAAACACACATTTGACATTACCAACAAAGAACCAACCATCTTTTTAACACAATATGCCCTCAAAACAAGTTATCCAGAGTTAAAAAATGTCATTGTTCGATATAACGACGACGTACTCATTCCCAACGTAGTTCAAGATGATACCGGCACAAGCATTGCCATAGATTTTCCAGATGAAGTTGTGGGACAGGGAAAAACCAGAACCTTTTCCATCGAGTACTCCAACACAAACCTGTCAACTTTAGCTGGTTCTGTACTCGAAATGCACATTCCTGAACTTCCCGAAGCCGTAGTATACAAGAAACATGAATCAAAAATTATCGTTCCAGAAAGCTTTGGCTATCCTTCTCGGGTCAATCCCGAACCACAGGTTGTTGAAACATCCAACAATGCTTTCGTTCTTACATTTCAAAACAACAAAGGATCTGCTATCACGGCACTTTTCGGAAACACTCAGATCTATTCTTTAACACTTCGATACCAGCTGGAAAACTCAACCAGTGGCACTGCTTTGGCACAAATTGCTCTGCCACCAGATACATCCTATCAAAGAATTCACATTCACAGCATCGATCCAACCCCTGATTCTGTAAAAAAAGATAGCGATGGCAACTGGATTGCTACCTACCAAATTGCTCCAACCTCGGCCACAAATGTTCATGTGCAAGCTCTTGCACGAATAACCCTAGAGCCGAATCTAAATGTCCCCATACTTAAGCCATCTTCACGATTAGTCTCAAAAAATGAGTATTGGGAAACTGACTCAGCCCTTATCCAAGACCTAGTTAGACAGTACAATACTCCGAAGAGTATTTATGACTACATCGTCAAAACGCTTACGTACAGCACTTCATACCTCGATAAAGGCGGAACGCGACTTGGAGGTACCAAAATACTCCAAAACCCTGAAGCAGCAGTCTGCCAGGATTTTAGTGACGCATTTGTTACACTCGCACGTGCTGCCAACATTCCAGCACGTCTAAATCTAGGATATGGTTATGCCGAAAACTCAAGCCTTCGTCCATCGAGCTTCCAAGGAGATGTCTTGCATGCATGGCCAGAATATTGGGATGAAACAAAACAGCTGTGGATTCCGGTGGATCCAACATGGGGAAATACGACTGGAGGCATCGATTACTTCAACCAGTTTGATCTCAATCACATTGTGTTTGCCATCAATGGTGAATCAAGCACCACACCTTATCCTGCAGGAAGTTACAAATCAAACGGCAATGAAGCGGCTCAAGACGTCAGCGTATCCCTAGGAACCAGTTTTCCCGAAATTGAACCCCAGTTTTCAGTCACTATTCAGCCCAAACGAGTTTTTGGAATTCCTCTCCCAGGAGTCTCGACCTTGTCTGTGCAAAATGAAACTGGCCAAGCTTGGTATAATGCACAAGTACAGCTGAAGTCTGATGATACAAGCAGTGTAGTAAAATCTTCTCTAACTGATTTTTCTGTTATTCTGCCATATGAAATAAAAACGACAACTGTGACTACCTATCAGAACACAATCTCACTACCAAAAACAGTCACTCTCTACCCAACAATTACTGTACAAAATGGAACACTAAGTTATGACCACCAACCAATCGAAGTCAGCTCCGGACCAAAGATCGTCGAGTACATCACCGACCAAACGGTTATCGTTGCCTTGGCAGCCAGTAGTGTCGTCCTTGCCCTCATCGCCGGGAGTCTACTGGTTCTTAGACAGCGACGATAACGTTCTCTATGTTGGCAAAGCCAAAAATATAAAGAATCGTGTCCGCTCGTACACCCAGTACCAACGTTTAAGCACACGTATTCAACAGATGATCACAACCGCAGTAACACTCAAGCACGAAGTGCTGACGAGTGAACTAGAAGCACTGCTTGTCGAAGCGGAATTGATTCGTACCTACCAACCTCCGTTCAACATCTTGCTCAAAGATGACAAAAGTAATCTATATATCCGCATCACCAAAGATATCTATCCCAGAGTAGAGAAGGTACGGAAACGAGAGATTATTATCAAGCATCTGGATGGGACTATCTTAGGTCCTTTTCCGAGTGCCTACAAAGTTACTGAAGTACTCAAAATTGCCCGAAGTATTTTCAAGTGGTGCAACAAAAAACCATCAAAGTCTCCACAAAATGCTGGGCCGTGTTTCTACTACCACCTTGACCTTTGTCCTGGGGCTTGTGCCGGCACCATTTCCCCTGATGACTATGCAGAAAACATCAAAGATTTAGTCCTATTTCTGAAAGGAAAAAAGCAAACGGTCATCAAAAATCTTGAAATAAAAATGAAAGCCGCTGTTGCAAGTGAAGCTTTTGAAAAAGCTGCCACACTTCGGGATCAAATCAGACTGATAGAAGAAGTTACCAAACAACACTATCGGCTCAAGCCAGAAATGACTTTACCTGTATTGCAACTTTCAGAAACGCAAAATGCCATTACCTATCTGCGAAAAATTCTTTCGACATATGCTCAACTTCCCGCCCAGTATCCACTTGATCGAATTGAGGGCTATGACGTCAGCAACACTCAAGGAACCAACCCAGCAGTTGCTATGGTTACTTTTACGAACGGAAGTCCAGAAAAAACCGAGTACCGTTTATTTAACATTCGATCCCTTAACACCCCCAATGACTATCACATGATGAAAGAGGCATTGATTCGTCGTCAAAATCACCCAGAGTGGGGGAAACCAAACCTAGTTGTGGTTGATGGTGGCAAAGGTCAAATTAGAGCAGCGCTATCCATCTGGGAGTGGAACATACCCGTCATTGGGATTGCTAAACGACCAGATCGCATCATCATCCCCGATATTGAATTCCACTCACCCAAAAAACTCACAGGACTTAAGTATCACATTATTGAATTAGAAGAAACACATCCTACCCTCAAACTTATCCAACAAATCCGTGACGAAGCACATCGATTTTCAAAAAAGCAGCATGATCGAATGAGAACAAAAAATGCCCTTCCAAAGAGCTAAAATACTGCAAATATTTTAGGGGTGGTATACTGGATATATGAAATTACTCAAACCCCTCATCCGAACTGGGATTACACTTGCCCTCTTAACCTTACTGCCGAACGTAACTATCGGAAGTGTAGTCGCCCTCATTATCGCTGCTATCGTTTTTGAATTCTTATTTAGTATTGTCAAACCTGTACTGAAGTTACTCTTTTTACCAGTCAATGTCGTTACCCTCGGTATTTTTGGGGCACTGCTTAACATTTTCTTGCTCTGGCTGGTCACCTACTTGGTACCCGGCTTCCATATTGGGGACTTGCAACTCTTTGGAACGCAACTCAACCAGTTCTGGAGCCTCGTGGCTACTGCATTTGTAATTAGCATCATCCAATCCTTCGTGGGTGTGTTTATATAAGTTTGAAATATCACTTCTAGAGTATCTACGGTATAATAGCGCTATGAAAACACGATTTCTTGTTCTCTTCATTCTCATACTTGGTTTTTATACTGTGCATCCAGTGGGTGTATCTGCACAATCTTTAGAGGATGCGACGATTGAGGTTGTTGCCGATACTGCAACTGAAGAGGCTGCCACCGACTCGGCAGATGCAACTGTATCTGGATCAATTGCTTCACGCTCGGCACAGGCTCAGGAAGAAATTAAGGAAAAAATTGACAAAGACATTACTGAAACCAAAGGTGAACAGACCAATAAGTTGGTCGCGTATATGGATAACAATCCTCCAGCTCCCCTCAGTTGGAATAACTTTATTCAACATGCTATGCGCCAAGCAGTCAGTGGGGGGGTACAACCTAACGTTTTAGTGCTTTTGCTCCTGTTCCCACTCGTTGTGACCATGATCGCTGCATCTCGTCATGTGGTGGGACTCCGCGGTTTTGGTATCTACATTCCTGCCGTGCTCTCAATTGGTTTAGCTTCTACAGGGGTTCTTGAAGGACTGATCTTGTTCTTAGCTATCGCAGCCACCGCTGTTTTGGCAAAAAAAGCAGTGCAAAAAACACACTTGCCTTACTTGCCTCGTACCGCCCTCATGCTGTGGACAGTGTCTCTGGGAATTTTTGGGCTCATGATTCTCGCCCCCTACATCAACTTGGTAACACTGATGAGCGTGAGTATTTTTCCAATCTTAATTTTGGTCCTCCTGGCTGAAAACTTCTTAGATGCCCAAGCTCGTACTAAGCAATCTGAGGCCTTGATGCTGACTCTCGAAACATTGGGATTAGCAGTCCTAGCAAGTTTCTTCCTTCGCTGGGAAACACTTCAAATTTTCGCCCTTTCTGAGCCAGAGTTACTCATTGTCTCAGTAGCATTCCTCAATGCTCTGATTGGAAAATTTGTTGGACTGCGTCTATCTGAACGATTACGTTTCAGATCTATCATCGAGGAATAAATAAGGATCTGTCTATGGCTGTTTCTCCATCACATATTCTGGGAATGAATGCTCGGTATAAATATACCAAGATGAATTCTGCCAAAAGTAAAAGCTACGGCTTTTCTAAACTCAAAACCAAAGAATTACTTACTAGTCACAATATTCCCACCGCACAGGTATACCATGTTTTCTCATCCCTCCAAGATCTAGATGACGTGAACTGGGAGATTATTCCAGCCCCATTTGTAATCAAACCTGCCAGTGGTAGTGCCGGCAAAGGTATTCTGGTAATTACTAAAAAAATAGAAAATAAATCAGAATGGGTAACCTCCGACAACGAGCACATTGATGAAGAAGAACTCACTCTTCATGTGAGCAACATTCTCGATGGCGAGTTTAGTACTTGGGGATCTTCACACAAAGCACTAGTGGAAGAAATGATCCCTGCTCATCCAGCACTACTTAAATATTCTTACCGAGGAACACCAGATATTCGTGTGATCGTCTTTAATTCCGTGCCTATTATGGCCATGGCTCGCATTCCCACAAAAGAATCTCACGGTCGTGCCAATCTGGATAAAGGCGCCATCGCACTTGGCATAGATCTGGCAACAGGTATTTCAACCTATGGATTGTATGGAAAGTCAGAACACATTACCCGCTTCCCCCATAACAACAAAAAAACAAATGGCATCAAGATTCCCGAGTGGACAAAAGTCTTGACCATTGCAGTCGAGGCTGCGGAAGCAGCTGGTTATATTTTCATGGGAGCTGACATTTTCATTCATCCAGACAAAGGTCCAATGATTGTAGAACTTAATGGTTTCCCAGGACTATCCATTCAACTCGCAAATCGCTCAGGACTTAAACGAAGACTTGAGAGAGTAGAAGGACTTGACGTGCGAGATGCCCAACACGGGGTCAAAATTGCTCAGGCACTCTTTGCTGAAAACTTTAGTGATAACATTAGGGCAGAGGATGGGCTGGCAATCATTTCCACTAAACCAACAATTACAATTTATGGAGATACCAAAGGCAAAGCAACTGTGTCAGGGTTGGTCAATACCGGCAGAAACAGATCAGCTATTAGCATGAAACTCGCCGAAGAAATGGGGCTCCTAGATTTTGATGACCTACTTTGGCAACAAAAAGAAGTTGAAGGAAAAGTTCCAGTCGTAGAAGTTACCTTCAGCATCAAAAACAAACGTCACAAGACTGCTATGATTGTGACCAAACGACTTGATCGCCTCAAACATAAAGTTGAACTTGGTCGCCGAGATACTTCAGGCTTCTTAATTGGCGAAACCGAGTAGAAACACGAACCCATGTCATTTTTACAAGATATTACTCCAATTAATCTTCTGGAAGAAAAGGAGAAATTCCTTGTCGATCCCACTACCAATCCACAGTTTATTTATAAGAATGCAATCGACACAGAAAAATTGCATGAGTACGGCAAACCACAAAAAAAGTACATCGATCTTGCAAAAGCAATTCTTGAGAAAACTTATTTCGGCAGGAATGAACAAGATCTTTACATGTCCAAAGGTAAGCAACTTACCCAAGATCAAGTACATCGAAGAATCCGATCATTTTTGGAAATACATCAGCTCGAAGATCGCTTTAGCCTCATCTGGTCATCTTCGTTTGTTTCTCGAACCACCATTAGTAGTGACACTATCAAACTCCGTTTACCCGCAGATTTTCGCCAGGAAGACTTATTGGGCATGTTGTACCACGAGATTGGTACCCACGCAATTCGTCGCATTAATTATGAACAACAACCTTGGTTCAAGAAAAAAAAGAAGTACGGCTTTAGTGGCTACCTTAAAACTGAAGAAGGTATTGCATCCCTCCACTCGCTAATTCCTCATAGCTACAAGTCAGCATTCATTTCTGCAATTCGGTATCTCGCTGCTGATGCTTCAAGTAGGGGTTCATTTGTCGAAACTTGGGAAGCGCTTTCGCCTTATGTCGAAGACCACAACCGCCGCTGGACCATTGTCTTTCGACAAAAAAGGGGGCTCACTGACACCTCTAGGCCAGGAGGCTACACAAAAGACCTTGTCTATTTTGAAGGCCTCGTGGATGTCTGGCGCTGGCTCTACTCACAAAACTTCGCTTTGGCAGATCTCTACTATGGTAAGTTAGCACTCGAAGATATTCCAAAAGCCGTTAGCATGTACCCTGAATTTGATCCGTTACTACCAAGCTTCTACACACACAACTTCACCAATTACCGTAAACAGATGCTCGAAATCGGCGAGTATAATCTCTTGGATCAATTCTAGCCATGATCATTCCTGTGTATAAACCTCTTGGTGCCTCAAGTCACCAGTTGGCTGCTAAGATTGGCTTAGCACGGGGAGAAAAAGCAACGCACACAGGTACCCTAGATCCACTTGCTGAAGGCGTACTGGTTGTGTTGACTGGTGAAGATCGTTTCAAAAAGGTTGAACTGTCAAACACACAAAAAACCTATGTATTTGAAATAGTTTTTGGTCTTACAACAGATACCCATGACTTACTAGGGTTGCCGACTGGAATACGGAAAAGTCAGCTTGAGTTACAAAACATTGAAACAGCTTTGAAAGTAGCATTACCTGGGTTCCTCGGGAAGTCCCAACAACTTCAACCCAATTTTTCTGCAGGTCGACATAACGGAAAAAGTTTTTTTGAGCTCGCAAAAAAAAATCAGAACACTTTTCCAAAAATAAAGAACTCCATCACCATTTATTCACTTACACTAGTCGAATCAAGTTTAATTTCCAGAAAAAAACTGCTTGAAAAACATGTCGAACGAGTTAGCCTTGTAACCGGTGACTTTCGTCAAAAAGAAATCCTTGCTGCTTGGCAAAGAATAGCAAAACAACTTCCAGCCATGCTTCCTCTATTTCATTTAGAAGCTACTGTTTCAAAACGCACCTATATCCGAGCATTAGTGAGAGATTTGAGTCAAACTCTTACAATACCTGCTACAACGTTCAGTATTGTTCGACTCAAAAATGGAGCTTACTCAACAGAGGATTGTACGCCACAGACATAAAACTGCTATAATACAGCCTTCTGTATGCAAAAAAACTCACATACACCAGCAAAAAAACGCGTCGCCCTCGGAATGAGTGGTGGCGTGGACTCGTCAACTTGTGCCCACCTGCTCATTGAGCAAGGGTACGAGGTAACCGGCGTGTACCTCGAATGTTGGCGTGCTCCTGGCTGTCGCAGCGAAGAAGACCGCAAGGATGCTCTTAAGGTTGCGCTTGAGTTGGGAATTCCGTTTAAGGTACTCGATTTCAAAGACGCCTACCGCGACCGCGTGGTCGAGTACTTCTTTACTGAGTACGAAAAAGGTCTGACCCCAAATCCTGACGTGATGTGTAACAAAGAAATTAAGTTTGGCCTTTTTTATGACTGGGCCATGGCTGAAGGTTTTGACTACGTAGCAACTGGGCATTATGCCAAGACTACCACTAATGATTCACATACCTACCTAACTGTTCCTGCAGACACCCACAAAGATCAGACGTACTTCTTATACTTGATTACTGAAGAACAACTCAAACACACGCTCTTTCCTTTAGAAGATCTGACTAAAGATGAAGTCCGTGAGGAAGCTACCAAACGCGGCCTGCATGTTTCTAACAAAAAGGACTCAGTGGGAATCTGTTTTATCGGTGACATTAATGTCCATGACTTTTTGTATGAACGACTGGGCGAGAATCCTGGAGATGTCGTTGATACCAATGGCGTCGTAATTGGCAAACACACCGGCCTCTGGTTCTATACCATAGGGCAGAGAAGTGGCTTTACCATTGATCAGACGACCGTGGTTAAATACACCGATGGCAGTACAATTACTAAGCATAACATTCCACCGTTCTATGTGATTGCAAAAAATCCTCAAAAAAATCAACTTGTAGTTGGTTTTGGCAGTGAGACACTCCGAGACTCGTTTGATGTCAGAGACCTACATTGGATTACTCGTGAACCTACAACGGCAGAAAGCCGAGAGTTGTTGGTCCGCATTCGCCACACCGGCTCACTTGAGCCATGTACTCTGAATGGTGAAACTGTGCAACTTGCTTCTGCCATCAAAGGCATTGCCGAAGGACAGTCTGCTGTCTTCTATCTTAACAGTGAAACTGGTACCCACTGTTTTGGTGGCGGAATTATCTCACTTTAAGCGTTTTAGCAATTTCTAAAAATAATGGTTGATGATCAACTGAACTAGCAGGATCTGGCAGGTAGTCTATATAGTAGGCGGTGCCATCAACTTCGACAGTGGCCTTGTAGCCATGAATGTTTCCTGTTTGCTGACACTCTTCAGTGTCTGGACTGACATATTCATACCAAATCACTATCGTATCGCCTGAAGGCAGCTCATGGTGCTGCTTAATTTCTTCACAGTGAGTGGTAGCTCCAGGAGGCCAAGTACCAAACCAAAGACGCTCGTCTTCATTTTCTAACACAAGTTCAGGGCAATAGGGGCATTCAGGCTCAGATTGCTTGACGGTGAAGTAGTCAGGGTAAGCGAACTCGACTACATCATTTGCACTTGTGTATCGGGTCATAGAAATTTCCATGGCAGGCAGAGGGTTTTCCTCAGCAACAGGCAGGGGAGAACTGACTTCAACTGTCTCTGCTGAAGGTGACGGATCAGTCACATCGGTTATGGTGGCAATTTCTGCCTGACGAGAAAAAATAAGAATATAGACGGCAATGGCGATTGCGCCCACAAGTCCAATAAGCGGTAATAGAGTCTGTTTCACAGGGGCTCCTTTAGGGGTATCGTACCACAGAAGAATATTTGCTACTATAGAAGCATAGAAAAACTCCTACATCCACGACACAAAATGACTGAAAAAAGCGATAAAGAACTCCTTAGGGAATACGGTGAACAGCAAAAGAAAAAACAGGCCGACTGGCTCGAAGCCACACGAAAAAATTATCGTGTAGACAGACATAGCACTCCTCGTAAAGAGAGAACTCTTTGGGATCCTACATCTGAACGTCTACCAACAATAGAAGAAATTAAAGACAATAGAGGCTGGCCGAGTGCAGAAAACGAAGCAAAACTGAGAGCACTTTTTTTTGATACATATCGTGATGAAATTGCATCACAACTCAAAGACGAAGCGAGTGAAAATGCAACAGAGCAAACACTGGGAGTCTTTTACGGTGTGTATTTAATGAACTTTATATCTGGTGGCCTTATTTGTAATAAATTTTTTGACTTTAGTAGCTTTCAAAAGTGGGAATTGTACCAATGGCAAAAAAAAACTGAAAATCTTGATCCAAACAGCCTTCAAAATTGGCCTGTTGAGATAAAAGTGGATAAAAAAAGAAGTCAAGTTTCCAGTAATGGAGTATTTGGCATCTCTATTTGCATAGAAATTGGAACACAAGGCTATACCTCAAACACTCCCTATGAAAAAAAACATTTTACATTAGGAAGAAAAGAGGTTATCACAAAAAAGTTTGCAGGATTACAAAAAAAGGTTTCCTATGAACCTGAATATCAGTATCATATTTCAGAAGTAGAAGATGCAATCTTAACAGGCATTGAGGAAGCACATCATAGTATTTACCGTCATTTACAAATCGTCCAAGAAATACCCATTGGAGACAGAGACTTAATTAGTAACGATAGGATCGAAGTTTTTAGCTCAGCACTAGCAAGGTTCTCAGAAAATGACCGTCTAAATTACTACCTCGACTACCATGCTGCCCGGCTAAGAGAATATATTGCGAAAAAAACACAAGCACTCTACGTAAAAAAGTATATGCCCCAGTTATGGAAATCAGGTTTTGCTAAACTTATGCATGGAATTACAAAAAAAAGACTGGAAATGAAAAAAACCAAAGATGCATCTACTAAGTAATCCTCAAACATCGTTTTTGCATTTTTTTACTCTTTGACTTTCCTTAGGGCTATGCTATTATATATTCCTTCCTAAAGGTAAAGTCCGTTTTGGATACTCATCTCAGGAACTCTTAAAAGACAAAGAGTTTTCTACACAGATTCTGCGCCGTAATCACTACTTGGCGCCAGATCTTTTTGTGCTAGAATACCCTCTGTTGAACATTAACAAGTGAATACTGTTATGTATAAAACTGGTTTTATACATAATGACTAATTATCAAATATTGACATGATGGTAGTGATACTGCTTTTGGGTTGTACCTATCGTCATTACATTATTGTTTGATGAGACAGTACAATCCGTTAATTTCCTTTTGAGGGAAATAACAAAAATAATTCAAAGATAAACGCTAATGCTGACAATATGTCTAATATTTGTCAGCTCTGATCATTTATGATCAGGTCAAACTTTTTTTTGAGAGTTTGATCCTGGCTCAGGATGAACGCTGGCGGTGTGCCTTAGGCATGCAAGTCGAGCGGTAACAGGTCTAGCTTGCTAGATGCTGACGAGCGGCAGACGGGTGAGTAACACGTAGGAATCTACCGAGTAGTGGGGAATAGCTCAGCGAAAGTTGGGGTAATACCGCATACGCCCTCCGGGGGAAAGTATTTATACGCTATTCGAGGAGCCTGCGGGCTATCAGTTTGTTGGTGGGGTAATGGCCTACCAAGACTATGACGGCTAGCCGATGTGAGAGCATGATCGGCCACAAGGCTACTGAGACACGGAGCCTACACCTACGGGTGGCAGCAACCGGGAATATTGCGCAATGGACGAAAGTCTGACGCAGCGACACCGCGTGCAGGAAGACGCTCTTCGGAGTGTAAACTGCTGTGGCGAGGGAGGAAGTTCTGACAGTACCTCGCTAGAAAGCACCAGCTAACCACGTGCCAGAAGCTTCGGTAATACGTGGGGTGCAAGCGTTATCCGGATTTACTGGGTGTAAAGGGTCCGTCGGCGTCCCTGTTAGTCACTTGTTTAAGCCTGAGGCTCAACTTCAGAAAGGCAAGTGATACTGCAGGGATAGAGTCTGTTCGAGGAAACTAGAATTCTTGGTGGAGGGGTGAAATCCGTAGATATCAAGAGGAATACCATGCGCGAAGGCAGGTTTCTAGGACAAGACTGACGCTCAGGGACGAAAGCTTGGGTAGCAAAAGGGATTAGAGACCCCTGTAGTCCAAGCTGTAAACGCTCCTTGCTAGTTGTTCCCATTTTTATGGGAGTGGCGTAAGCTAACGCGTTAAGCAAGGCACCTGGGGAGTACGACCGCAAGGTTAAAACTCAAAGGAATTGACGGGGGAGCGCACAACCGGTGGAGTATGTGGTTTAATTCGATACAAAGCGAAAAACCTTACCCAGGTTTGACATGTACCTGCACGTTCTAGGAAACTAGAATTTCTTCGAGAGTGGTACACAGGTGATGCATGGCTGTCGTCAGCTCGTGTCGTGAGACGTCCGCTTAAGTGCGGTAACGAGCGCAACCCTTGTCGCATGTTATACGTGTCATGCGAGACTGCCCACGCTCTGCGTGGGAGGAAGGAGAGGACGACGTCAAGTCAGCATGTCCCTTACATCTGGGGCGACACACATTCTACAATGGAGCCGACAACAGGACGCGATGAGGCAACTCTGAGCAAATCCTATAAACGGCCCCTCAGTTCGGATTGAGGGCTGCAATTCGCCCTCATGAAGCCGGAATCGGTAGTAATCGCAAATCAGCATGTTGCGGTGAATACGTTCTCGCTCCTTGTACACACTGCCCGTCAAGCCAGCAAAGTCAGCAGCGCCCGAAGCGGGTGACCGTAACTAGTTTACTAGAGCGGCCCTTCTACGGCGAGGTTGGCGATGAGGACTAAGTCGTAACAAGGTATCGGTACTGGAAGGTGCCGATGGATCACCTCCTTTCTAAGGAGATGGGTAGGAGAATCACGACCTCCTGTTTCCCGTTCTTAGCAATAAGAATGAATCAATCGACGAAAATCCCGAGATCATCATATCCGGGTCAGCGATCTACCATCATGTCAGCATTTGATACAAGTCATTTTGAATGATTTTAAATAGTCTTAGTTACTTGTGCCGCAGTTACTGCGTGCGCCAGTTACATTCACTTGCAAAAATACCACCTATTGAGGGTGGTTTTTTTGTATCAAAATATATAGAAGTATGTTGAATGATATCAATTTAAGTGGTCAATTTAGCCTGGTGTAGCAAGAAAAATAGCATTGACCAATTTTTAGCAGTCTATAATGTAGATTGCTAATTGGGACTTCACAAAAAGCTAAGGGTTTATTACAATAACTATACTCACTACTCAATCGAACTATCAGTACAAAGTACCGATAGAAAGGACCTTTATGAATCTCGAAAAACTAACCACTAAATCTGCAGAAGCTCTGCAGGGAACGATGCAATTAGCCGGAGAGATGCGCCACAGTGAAATGCGCGCGCTGCACCTGGCCTTAGTACTAGTAAATCAAAAAGGAGGCATTGTAGCAACGCTGCTGCAAAAGCTTGGCAAAGATGTTGGCCAGGTCAGCGCGCTCCTGCAAACGAAGGTGAGTGAGCTGCCGGTGGTGTCGGGGCCGACGCAGGCACGGATGTCGCAGGAACTGCACACAGTGTTTAATGATGCCGAGACAGAGGCGGGGAAGCTGCGAGATGAGTTCATTAGTACCGAACACTTACTATTAGCACTGCTCGATATCAAAGAAATCAAAGAGTTGCTGGATATTACGAAAAAAGATGTAACTACTATTCTTAAGGAAGTCCGTGGTTCACAAAAAGTCACCGATCGTGACCCCGAAGGAAAATATCAGGCTCTGGAAAAATATGCTCAAGACTTTACCCAGTTAGCTCGTGAAGGAAACTTGGATCCCGTCATTGGTCGCGACAGCGAAATTCGCCGGGTACTCCAAATTCTCTCGCGTCGTACTAAAAATAATCCCGTTTTGGTTGGTGAACCGGGAACAGGTAAAACAGCCATTGTTGAAGGATTAGCAACCAAAATAATTGAAAATGACGTGCCCAGCAACTTACGCGGCAAACGATTGCTGAATTTAGATATGGGAGCACTGATTGCAGGAGCCAAGTACCGAGGTGAGTTTGAAGATCGGCTCAAAGCGGTAATTAACGAAGTAGAACAGAGTGATGGCCAAATTATTCTGTTCATTGATGAGTTACATACCATCGTTGGGGCAGGAGCCCAGGAAGGTTCTACCGACGCAGGTAACTTGTTGAAACCTGCACTCGCGCGCGGAAAACTTCGCACGATTGGTGCCACCACACTCAAGGAGTATCGCAAATACATCGAAAAAGATGCTGCGCTCGAGCGCAGGTTCCAGCCTGTGATGGTTAATGAACCAAGTGTTGAAGATGCTATTTCAATCCTTAGAGGAATTAAGGAAAAGTACGAAGCCCACCATGGGGTGCGCATTCGCGATAATGCCTTGGTCGCCGCAGTAGAACTTTCGGACCGCTACATTGCTGACAGATTTTTACCAGACAAAGCTATTGACTTGATGGATGAAGCCGCCTCAAGCATTCGCATCGCAGTGGATAGTAAGCCTGCAGAACTTGATTCACTGGAGCGTAAAATGCGACAACTGGAGATCGAGAAAGAAGCTCTCAAAAAAGAAAAGGACGAAGCTTCAAAGGAGCGACTAGGACAAATTGAGAAAGAGTATTCAGAACTAAAAGAAGAATACACTGGACTCGACCTTCATTGGCAAAACGAGAAAAGACTTATTGACCAAATTAAGGAAAGTAGCAAAAAGATTGACGAACTTCGCGAGCAAGCCACCATTGCCGAACGAAATCTTGAACTCGAGCGCGTAGCTGAGATCAATTACGGCTTGATTCCTGGCGAAGAAAAGAAAATCGCAACGGCCAAAGAAGAACTGAAGAAAGTTCAAAAAGATCAGAAAATTCTTAAAGAAGAAGTTACCGAGGAAGATATCGCTGCCATTATTTCTCGCTGGACCGGTATTCCTGTCGAAAAAATGCTCACCGAAGAATCAGAGAAACTCAAAAAGATGGAGGAGTACCTCGGTCAGCGAGTGATTGGGCAAAAAGAGGCCATCAGTGCTGTTTCAAATGCTATCCGTCGTTCACGCGCAGGACTCAGCGAACCTGGTAGACCAATTGGTACGTTTATGTTCTTAGGTCCAACAGGGGTTGGAAAAACGGAACTTGCCAAAACCCTTGCGGAATACATGTTTAATGACGAGCACACTATTGTCCGCATCGACATGAGCGAATACATGGAGAAGCATGCTGTGGCTCGCCTGATCGGCTCGCCACCAGGCTACGTTGGCTACGAAGAAGGGGGCCAGCTCACTGAAGCAATTCGCCGCAATCCTTATAGCATTGTCCTGCTCGATGAAATCGAAAAAGCTCACCCTGAAGTATTTAATGTGTTGCTCCAAGTCCTCGACGATGGCCGCTTAACAGACAGTAAAGGTCGCACCGTTAACTTTAGCAATACTATTATCATCATGACTTCAAACCTAGGAAGTCTCGAGATTGTCAACAAAAAAGATGATCGCGTAGCCCAAGAAACTACCGTTAATGACATCTTGGCACAACACTTCCGTCCAGAATTTTTGAATCGCTTAGATGACATCATCATCTTCCAACCACTGACTGCCAGTGAAATTGAAAAAATTGTTGAAATTCAACTCGGGAAAGTCAGTCAGCGTCTCGCTGATCAACATATTTCGATTGAGTACGATGCCACTGTGGTCAAACACCTAGCAGAAGCTGGCTATGACGAAGTCTTTGGAGCTCGACCACTTAAGCGCTTGATTCAACAAGAAATTATGGATGAACTGGCCATCAAACTAATTGATGGTGAAATTGGTACACACTCTAAAGTCGCGCTCAGCTACAAAAATAACAAGCTCCTTGTCAGCACGAGTTAAAGAGCTAATAATATTGATTTTGTTTGCCCGGTGCGAATGCACCGGGCAAGATCATTGTTGTCAAATGCACATTTGCTACAATAGAAAACTCATGCCAAAATCACGAGAACAAGAACCACAAAAACGAGAAGCTCCCAGGCTTAAAAAAGCCACTTGGGCAGGTGAGTTTGTTCGCAATTCAGTTGGCAAGATAGTACACAAGGCCAACCTTTCGATCGAAGGAGAAGAAAACCTCGAGGCTCTTAGGGGTAGTGGAGCAATCATAGTTGTCGCTCCTCACAATGGTCATCTTGATACTCTGTTGGTCAGAAACGCTATCAGCACAGCCTTTCGAAAACAGCTCTTCTTTTTAGCTGCAGCTGATTACTGGGACAAAGCGGTAAGCGATAAGGATGATGCTCCGACAAATAAAATCAAACAAAATATCTTGGTTTCATTTCGTAGAATTTTTAGCCCTGCAGCTGTGAGAATTCTTCCAATAGATCGCTTTAGCACTGAACAAGCCTACTCCGACCTCGAGCAAGCAGCAGAACGAGCACTCGCTGGAGAAATGCCCGTCATCTACCCCGAAGGAACCCGGAGTCGTGATGGTAAAAAACCCATAAGCGAACGAGAGTTCAAAACTGGTCTCGGATTGCTCGTTTTGATGACTGAAGGAAAAGTGCCAATTGTTCCGGTGTATTTAGAAGGTAACGAAAACCTCATGCCTCCAGACTCAAATAGCATTCAATTTGCAGATGCAGACGGAATTCCCCATAGAGTAGTGGTGCATATAGGTGAACCCATCGATACCTCAAGCTTAGTGCATGAACCAATTGAATCTATGTCCCGCCAGGAGCAAAGAACATTCCGCCGCATGATTACTAGTCTCGTTCATGGACACTTTGTCGGTACGTACGAAGATATCAATGGTGAACTTGAGGATACCAGACCGTACTAAGGCCAACTTTAGTTACAAAAAAACCGCCTTTTGGCGACTTTTCAAAATGGTGGGTGTACATCGATTCGAACGATGGACCTCAGTCTTATCAGGACTGCGCTCTAACCAACTGAGCTATACACCCATGAGGGGAGTGATACCCACTAGGTGAGTATCACAGATTAGTCTCTCCGAGAAGAGAGACTAACATATTGTAACATACTTTTTCTCCTAGAAAAGCAGAAATTCCCCCAATAAAACACCTCCAAAAATCTTGCAAAAACACCATTTCCTACTTGATTTTTAGCAGTCAAATTATTAGAATGCTAATCTATGACTGAAGACACAAATAACCGCCCAAAAAGTGATACGCCGAAAACACAAAAAAAAGCATCACTTTCCGACAGTTTCAAGAAATCAATGGAGGGATCTGAAACATCGACACAAACCAAGTCAAGTCGAACTCGCATACTCACCTTGCCAGCGGTCCCGGTCAGAGAAGGGGTTCTGTTTCCGAGTACCGAGTCAGTACTCAGTTTTGGCCGTCAACTCTCTCTAAACGCCATTAAAGATCTTCCCGATGACCACCCAAAGTACGTCGTTTTGATTACACAAAAAGATTCCACTACAAATGCTCCAGAGCCAAAAGATCTCTATGATTATGGTACCCTGGCAATCGTCGAGAAAACCCTCGATTCGGAAGACAACACCAACGCTTTAGTTAAAGGAGTTGGTCGTGTTAAAGTTCTTCGCTACATCAGCACTTTCCCTCGAATCGTGGTGGAGGTTGAGCGCATTCGCGACATCGAAGTTAACGATGAAGAAATGAAGGCGTTGGTTTCTCACTTACAAAAAGAGTTTCGTCAATCAATCCATATGGGCAAACCAGTTGAGTTTCTCAACTTCATGAAACTCATGGGTGGTGTCAAAAATGGAGAATTGGTAGACCAAATTGCCAGTACACTTTCTGTCAAATCTGCAGAAAAGCAAGCCTTACTTGAAGAACTTAACGTTAAAGAACGTATTCGAAAAGTTCTTGAACATCTTGCTCACGAAATGAAAGTGCTCGAGATTGAAAAGGATGTAGTTCACAAAACTCAAGAAACTTTCGACAAGAACATGCGCGAAAATATTTTACGAGAACGTCTGAAAACTATTCAAAAAGAACTTGGTGATATTGATGACGAAGAAGAAGCAGCTATCAGCTACGAAGGAAAACTCAAGCGTCTCAAGATTTCAAAAGAACTCAAAAGCAAAATCAAAAAAGAGATTAAAAAACTGCGACAAATGTCACCCAACAATCCAGAATCTGGCTATGTGCGCAGCTGGCTAGATGTAGTTTTTGAATTGCCATGGGGAAAACTCAGCAAGAGTGATATCGATCTCAAAAAAGCCGAAAAAGTTCTCGAAAAAAATCACTATGGTCTCAAAGATGTCAAAGATCGTATCATTGAACACATGGCTGTAATGCAGCTCAAAGAAAAAAATAAAAACAAAGAAGATCAATCAATTCCAACCATTATCTGTTTTGTCGGCCCTCCAGGTGTGGGTAAAACCAGTATAGGCCGTTCTATTGCCGAAGCATTGGGTCGCGAATTTGTGAAAATCTCACTAGGTGGTGTTCGTGACGAAGCCGAAATTCGCGGTCACCGTCGTACCTACGTCGGCGCCATGCCAGGTAAGATTATCAATGGAATGAAGCAGGCAAAAAGCATGAACCCAGTATTTATGCTGGACGAGATTGATAAGCTTGGTAATGACTTCCGCGGAGACCCTTCAGCAGCCTTACTGGAAGCGCTTGACCCGGAACAAAATAGTTCATTCGAAGATCACTACATCGATATGCCGTTTGACTTGTCTCAAGTTATCTTTATAACTACTGCAAATACGTTAAGCACTATTCCAGCGGCACTTCGTGATCGTTTGGAAATCATCAGTTACAGCGGCTACACCGAAGAAGAGAAATTCGAAATTGCTAAACGTCACTTACTTAAAAAGACAACCATTGCTCATGGATTAACAGAAAAAAAGCTCGCAATTTCTGACCAAATTATCAAGACAGTTATCTCACGCTACACCAAAGAAGCCGGTGTTCGAAGTCTAGAAAAAACTCTCGGTAAAATTGCTCGCAAAGCAGCTCGAACCATTGTTGAAACAAAAAAAAACACCGTAAAAGTTACCCCAACACTTCTCAAAGACTACTTGGGTCCCGAAAGGTTTGACCCACCGCTCAAATCTGACGAAAGCATTATTGGTCAATCAACTGGCTTGGCATGGACCAGTGTAGGCGGAGATGTTTTGTTTATCGAAGTTGCACTGACCCCTGGAAAAGGCAAAGTTCAGTTAACAGGGAAACTTGGTAAAGTCATGCAAGAGTCAGCTCAAACTGCTTTGACATACGTCAAAGCTCACTCAAAAGAACTTGGTATCAGTGACAAAAAACTCGCAAACACGGATGTCCACATTCACGTTCCAGAAGGATCAGTACCAAAAGACGGACCATCTGCAGGTGTAACAATTACCACTGCTATTGTTTCTGCATATACAGATAACCCTGTCCACAAGGACATTGCCATGACTGGAGAAGTTACCCTGCGCGGTAATGTACTACGCATTGGTGGACTCAAGGAAAAAAGCATTGCCGCTCATCAAGCTGGCAGTAAAACAGTCTTGATTCCAAAAGATAACGAACGTGACTTGGTTGAGGTTCCTGACAGCGTCAAAGCTGATATCACCTTCGTCCCAATGGCAAACGTACGTGATGTACTTGAAAAAGCGCTGACTAAGAAAATCAAACCATTGTCTACAAAAAAGTAGATCAAACATGATACACTAACCTCATGAAGTTGAAGAAGATTTTTTCACTGCTCATTCTGTTTGTGACTGCTGTATTCTTGTCTGGATGTTCGCTGAAAAAGGACAGTAAAGCCGGGCTTCAAGTTATCACTCATGATGTTCCCAGTTCAGTGTTTATTGATGGTCAGTACCTCAACAAAACACCCCTCATCGAAAAAAACCTTGCTCCTGGCAAACATACCATTCGCATCGAGCCAGAAGACCCTGACTACCTTCCCTACGAAACTGAAGTCACCCTCAATCCTGGGGTCTTAACCGTCGTAACCTGGAAAAGCGCCACTCGACCCGAACAAATGGGAGGCGTCATTTATGAAATGGAGAAAATAAACAGTAAAGACACTTCAGAAGTCTCTTTTGTTACCATTCCTGATGGTGCCATCATTACGTTGGCAGGACAAGAAAAGGAGTTTTCACCAGTAACTATTCCTAATGTTCAGCCTGGACAGCTCGAGTACGAAATTACACTACCCTCATATGAAACACAAAGCCACTCAATTGAAGTTGCAGCCGGCTATCGTATGATCATCAGCGTCAAACTTGCCAAGCTTGATCCAAACGCAACTAGAGATGCCAGTCAAAAAATACCAGAAGAAGAGCTTCAAGCAAGTGAGAGTGCAGAAACAACAGAACCACCAAAAGAAGAATCTGCTAAAGAAGCCACGGCTAGCGGCCAAACACTTCTATCCATCTCGTCACAACTGGTTGAGATCACCAGTACAAACTTCTTTCAAGATGGGAAAGAAGTCTTGCGAGTTCGTGACAACCCAGGCGCAAACGGGTCAGAAATAGGTTTAGCCGAAGTAGGCAAAAAATATCCCTATCTTGGAGTAGAGCAGAGCGGCTGGTACAAAATTTCGTTTGAAACAAAAGAAGGATGGGTGAGTGCTTCATATGCGAAAATCATTGATCGCTAAAACCGCTCATTTTCCGACCCTCCTCAAAAAAAAACTAGGCTTCGTGTTGAATGCGCTTCAGCCCCCAAAAAGACTTCCAAACTGGGCCCCAACATTCGTAGTTACAGCGTATTTTCTTGGCTGGTTCAGTTACTTCTTCTACTTTTGGGCAAACGCTATCATTATCAACAATGAAGGGGGCATTTCCGCCCAAATGGTTAATCTCTGGGGAGACTGGGCTGCCCACTTTACCATGGGCTCGGCCATGGCCGAGCGAGGACTGCTGCTAACTACCAGTCCATTTTTGTTGAATGCATCATTTAGTTATCCTTTTGTGGCTGACATGATTTCTGCAGTACTCATCCGCATGCATCTCGACTTCTTTATGGCCTTTGTCCTACCGAGCTTTGTTTTTTCTTGCTTGTTTGTGATTGCCTTGTTTGTTTTCTACAAACAACTCCTCAAATCAGTTGTGCTGGCACTACTCGCCAGCACTATCTTTCTCTTTAATGGCGGAACAGGTTTTGTCTACTACTTCAAAGATGTTGCTGAAAGTCCCAACAAAATAGAGACAGCCCTAAATCCCCCTCGCGATTACACAAACATGGAAGAACTGCACTACCGCTGGATCTCGGTCATAACTAGTATGGTCATGCCGCAGCGCGCCTTCACACTTGGATTTCCAGTCACGCTGCTACTGCTCACTATCATTTTGAAATACAGCGAAGAAGAAGAAAAATCAGCGACAGAACACCCTCTTAAAATCTTTCTAAAAAAATTGATCTCTAAACCCGCGAATCAACTCAACCGCCGTACTTGGTTTTTTGCATCAGCTGCAATTGCTGGCATTTTACCAATAATTCACACTCATTCTTTCTTGGTCTTATTTATAGTCTTAGCCTTTTGGTCACTCCGTGATGTAGTTTTAGCGAATGGAAGGAGCGCGCGCGTGCGCGCGCTCCTTGACTGGACCATCTTTGCCTTCATCACAGCCTGCGTCGCACTACCACTACTTTCTATTTTTATCTTAAATAATGTTCATTCCTCATTCATCAAATGGTACCCTGGCTGGTACGTCGGTAATGACTACCCAACCGAAACTCTCTTGAGTTTTTGGTTTAAAAATTGGAGTGTCGTGCCGTTACTCACACTGGGAGGACTCATTACCGCTAGCCTTTCACCAAAGAAAAATATTCAAAAACTGTATCAACTCTTCACCCACGCACCATTTATTATCCTATTTATCCTCACAAACCTAGTGCTTTTCCAACCATTTGTATGGGACAACACAAAAATCCTCGTATGGGCTTCGGTCGGATTTGCTGCTCTCACAGCAGTATTTTTACATACACTTTGGCAGAAACACACGCTTATTAAACCACTCGTGATAGCTCTCACCATTATCATCTGTCTCTCTGGGTTCTTAGATGTATTCCGAGCCATCAAGTTTGACCTCCACAGTTACCAAATGTACTCAGCCGAAGAGCTTACACTAGCCGCCTGGACTAAAGAAAACACACCTGCCGATAGCATCTGGCTAACAGGAACCTACCACAATCAGTGGATGTTCAATTTGACCGGTCGGCAAGCACTCGCCACCTACACCGGTTGGCTCTGGACTCATGGCTATGATTATAATCAAGAAGAGAGAGCAGTACGCAATATTTACTATAATCCAGTACTGAACCGCGCAACGCTGGATTTTTACCACATTGACTATATCGTGGTCGGACCCGTCGAACGCAGAGAATTCTTAACGGATCCTCAACTCTTTAATGTAGCTTTTTTTGAAAACGTGTATCAGACAGATAACTATACTATCTTTAAATACCTTCGATCTCGTCCAAAAGTGCCTTAATGTAATCTAATTCTGAAAGTCGATTTTGTTTGGTGAGTCAAGCAAAACTGCCATTTTTTCCAGCATCATCGGATACATTCGCTACTGCCGTCAACAACGCCCAGAAATTTTCTAATGTCAGAGATGCACCACCAATCAACCACCCATCATTAATCTTGGCATACTCGGTAACATTACTTGAAGTCACACTTCCACCATATAAAACGGGCACATCACCAAAAACTTCCTTGATTGTGTCTCTAACGTCGGCTACATGAGCAGGATTCATAGTATTTCCTGTGCCAATTGCTGAGAGCGCTTCGTACGCAATCACACAATTTGAATGCAATTCTGGTCGAATTGCAGCTGCTTGAGCTGAAACATACTCATCATCTACACAAACAACCGGCGTGATTCCAGCATCTATGCATTGTTCAACTTTGTTAGCAACTTGGACATAATCTTCCCCAAAGTACTGTCGACGCTCACTATGACCAACAATAGCGTACTTCACTCCCATGCTGGCCAGTTGTGAAGCCGCTGTTGCACCAGTGTATTTTCCTGTTGGATAGGGACTGACATCCTGGGCACCCAAAGCAACTACAGTATCAAGCTCATCAGCAACTTCAGCTATATAGAGATCTGACGGAGCAATCACAATATCTACAGCATCCTTAACAAGAGATGTATCGAGTTTATCTTCAAACTCATCAATCCAGTGTTTTACCTCTGGTAACGTTTTGTGAGACTTCCAATTTGCGATTACAAGTTTTTTCATGAGACTCCTTTGAAATGACTGAGACTGCTGGTACCGCCATCATAAACTAAATCAGGGGGCATGAGAAGGGTCGCTTACTGGAACGATTATAGACATGCTAACTGGCAACAGGCAAGCTTATATTCAGAGCAAGCAACCGCGTTGAACGCAGTCTATGCAAGTTAAAACGAACCCCCGAAAATGCTTATACACTCGTTATCTTTAATTAGATTGATAATACGGTCTAATCACGATAATAGAATCTTTAAAATTCGACCATTTCGGGGGGTATCTAGCCTGAAAGAATAATCGACAATGACCTACGAAAATGAGTATCAACCATCTATTGATGATTAGGTTGATAATACGGTCTTTTAAACATACAAGCGTCTTTATGCGACTGTCATTTTCGGACGTGGTTAGCCTAGAAGGAAGCTCCCGAAATGAAAACGTCTATCTTGCGATTGTTTACATTGATATTACGGGCTTTTCTATGTCATCAAGGCAATTAAAATAAATCGTTTCGGGATGTCTCTAGCCTTGACAGACGGAATCGAAACCATAACCGAATAGTTCTATAATTAGTCAATAAGAATGAAAAAAACATTTATATACAGCCATCGATTTATTATTCTTTTCGTCGCAATCCTAATAGGTATACTTTTATTTGCCCTCTGCAAAAACTGGCAAGATAAATTTACAGCACCGAGAAAAGAAGCCCCCTTAGTACAATTTCGCATTGGAAAAGATACAACTTTAACCGCTGTTATCGGCAATTTACATTACTATGGCTTCATACGAGACGAGAAAGCATTCGAATACGCTCTAGGGCATGTCAAAGACCCTATAGCTGGCCTAGAAGGTGCGTTAAAGATAAACAATAATACCGTTGATACCCAGGCTACTTATAAAATTTCCCAAACTATGAACGCTTGGCAACTAGCCGAAGTATTGGTAAATAGAGGAACTTTTTCAGATTGTAGTCATGGTTGTCCCGATAGTATCTTCGACCCAGAATTATTACCAGGCGGTAATCTTGCCCCCACTATTACAGAAAAATACGAATGGGTAAAAACTTATGAAGATTGTGTTAAAGCAATCGGACATGACGGCGGTCAACTTTCATCCGAGCAGTATTACCAAAAGACAGGAATTAGAAAGTGTGTAAGTCCAGATTCACGCGAGTTTACAGAAGGTAAAGAAGGTTGGGTAAAAGCCATTGGTGGCTAATTAATCGGTTGCTTTCAGTCGGTAAATGTTAAATAATGATAAATATAGATAATATGGCAGAAGAACAGTACTACTCTATTGATGAGGTCTCTAAGATGTTAAAGGTTGCCTACCTAACAGTTTATCGTTGGGTACAATCAAAACGTTTATTAGCCTTAAAAGCTGGTAAGCAGTATAGAATAAAGAAAAACGATTTAGATGGGTTTTTAAAAGAATATAAAACTTAAACATTATGAGTAAAAACTATACAAAAACTATCGCAGAACTAGAAGAAAACGCAGTATTTTGGTGGCCTAATTTCTTATCAGACCTCGAAGTAAATGCGAGCATTATTCCACTTTTATTAAAAACACAGGACAAGTTTTTATCTATACTTACACTTTCTGATAAAGACCCGTTTAGTGTTTTTGATGTAATGAAATCTTCTGGGTTTTCGGCGAATTTGTTTTTGAAACACCTAGTCGTTTTAAGTGATTTTGGGGGCGAGCAAATACAGAGATTAAATCGTCAATTTGCTTCTGTTTTTGAAAATGATGGTAACAAAAGCTATTTTGAATTTAGCTGGCGCGAGAAAAATTATAGATATGACTTTAAAAAACTTCCAATCTCTGGAAACTTAGACAACAAAAAGCTGGGTATAGATGGTGTCGGCATAAACAAAGATAGAGAAATGGACGAGCTAAAAGAAGACATGATTGTTATTTTGCTTTATGGTGCAAATTCTATAAATGAAGCAACTGCTAACACGTTGTTAAAATGCGAGATTGGTAATCTTCTAGGCAAGAAGGAACAACTTGAAGAATATGTTAAACAAAAATATATCTGGGTTAGTCGTATTACTGGCGGCGCTAAGGCAAATACATTAGGACAAGTAGCCCAAACATATATTGTTGATTATCTTAAAGAAAAACTAGGAAATGATTACCACGTCGTTAGAAACGGCGCTATTAAAGTTTCTGACGAGATACGCCCTCTACCCTTCGACATTGTTATCTCCCGAAATAATAAAAATGTAGGCGTCGAAGTTACTTTTCAAGTAACCACCAATAGCACGATTGAAAGAAAGGCGGGTCAGGCCAATTCAAGATTAAATTTAATGCACCAGTCTGGCAATTACATCGCCTATATTATCGATGGTGCAGGTAACTTCCAGAGAAAAAGCGCAATTTCTGTAATATGTGCTAACAGCGATTGCACCATCGCCTACTCCAAGGAAGAATTCGATACGCTTATCGAATTTATCAAGTCAACAATATGAAATTGAAATTTATTGACCTATTCGCTGGCACAGGCGGTATTAGGATAGGTTTCCAACAAGCCTGTAAAGAACTAGGAATTGACACCGAATGTTTGCTAAGTTCAGAGATTGATAAAGCCGCCTGCGAAACGTACAAGCTTAACTTCGGTGAATATCCAGAGGGCGATATTAGGGAAATTAAAAAAATTCCCGACTTCGATTTTCTTCTAGCTGGCTTTCCATGCCAACCCTTTTCTTATGCTGGGAAACAAAGGGGTTTTGGTGATACCAGAGGCACGCTTTTTTTTGAAATCCAAAGAATACTTAAAGACCATAAACCAAAAGCGTTTTTGTTAGAAAACGTCAGAGGTTTAACAACCCACGATAAAGGACGAACGTTTAAAACTATAATTGGCGAACTAGAAAGCCTCGGCTATGGTGTTACGTATCTTCTTCTGAATAGCTCTAATTTTGGAGTTCCCCAAAACAGAGTAAGAATATACATTCTCGGGTTACTAGGAAAAACACCCATAACCACTCTTACCTCTGATAAGGGGTCGTCAGACTCACATAAATTTAAATTAAAGCTTTCACAATCGAACTTGTTTGGGAATTATGAATACAAGGTAGTTAAAGATATTTTAGAAGATGAGGATAAGATTCCAGAAAAATACTACTGCACGCCTGACTTTACAGCCAAACTTAGAAAAATAATGGGAAATAATTTAGATAAATTAGCTGGTGTAAGGCTAATAGACTATAGAAATGGTGAGTCAATACATTCCTGGCAACTAGGATTAAAGGGTGAGTGTACGAAAGATGAAATCGAACTCATGAATGCATTGGTAAGAAATAGAAGAAAGAAGATATTTGGAACCCATCAGGATGGTAAAAGGTTGTCCGTCGACCAAATTAAAACATTTCATAACACACCACATATTTTAGAGACGCTAAAGTCTCTGGAAAAAAAAGGGTACATTAAGGCGGTTGATGGCGCTTATAATCCCGTTGCGGGCAACATGTCTTTTCAAGTTTTTAAATTTCTAGACCCTAATAGTATTTCGATTACTTTAGTATCTAGCGACGCACATAAATTAGGTGTTGTTGTAAACAATAAACCACGACGAATAACACCGCGCGAAGCCGCAAGATTACAGGGTTATCCAGAGACATTTATACTTCACCCGAAAGATGAAAGCGCCTATCGTCAATTTGGTAATGCCGTTTCTGTCCCTGTAATGAAAGCCGTTTTGCAGGATTTTATTAAAAATAATATCCAGAAAAAAAGTAAATAATTCTTTTACATAAAACAAACAAAGTATTGTATTAATTAATATGCAAAATAGGTATACTGGATTAATGGATGAACTAACTCTTGTCTGCCACCTAGAGGAAATCTTCAAAAGAAAAGGGTTTTTGGTTAAAAAAGAAATAGGTACAGGATATGGTATTGCTGATTTAGTTTTAACAAAACTAAGTAAAAAGAAGTGTAATATCCGAAAATCGAACAAACAAATTACCCCCCTACTTAAAGAATCATACTTTACAGTTCTTCGCCACTTGCCTGATATTGACGAAGGATTAGACGCAATGGATTACGCGGAACTTCTGAAAAAAACCAATCTTTCAAATCACTTTCTAAAATACGATGTACTTAAAACCCTGGAAAGCTGTGGCTTTGTAAAAGAAGTCGAAAATCAAAAGTACTTTAAAGTAAATGGTTGGGTTCCACTTGCAAAGGAAGTTATAGCCATTGAAGCCAAACTACAGAACTGGAAAAGGGGCTTCATTCAAGCAAACCGCTATAAAGCGTTTGCCGATAAAGTTTATCTGGCAATGCCAGAGCAATACGCCCATCGAGTGGATAAAAAACTACTTAAATCACAAAATATCGGATTAATAATCCTGAAAAACAGTCAAAAAGCTATCAGGAAAGAAATAGAACCAGTCCAAAATAAACATTTCGTCGAAGATAAAAGAAACTACGTCCTCGAACACTATTTGCCACACGCATTAAGCTATTAAACCTTGGGGGTAGAGCTTGAAATAAGCTTCTAGAAATTTTTCTGCATTCACAATTTTAATATCGCCAAACTTTTTCATATCTAACAAGTCCTTATCTTCACTTACAATTATTTTTGCGCCAACACTCATTGCGACACGAATAAAGATTTCATCTTTCGGGTCTCGAATAGGGATAGATACAGCTACCGAATCGCCAACTGGTTCGTGCATGTTAACCAAGGTTTTATAATCAAGAATTATTTTTTCAGGGGAAAAGTTCTTCTTAACCCAGTATCTTTGGAGTCGCTGTAATTTAACCTTTTCGCAAAATTCTTTATACGTTTCGCTAGACCCATACATGTATATTTTTTTAGCCAAACTTAAACTAAGAATTTTTCTTTCAAAGCTCTTGTATCCAAACATGCCTTTCAGCAACACATTGGTATCTGTAACTACTTTAATAATCATAAGTAAGCTTAATCTAAGGCGTCTAGAAGCTTACCTAGCTCTTCGTCGTCCTCTTCATAATTCCAAGCTAGAGACGCTTCTAATACCGTCTTCCAACGAATCATGTGGTTAGTCTTTAAGTCAGAGCCGAACTTCGCCACATAAATCTGTGCTTGCGCTACACCAGCTTCCAGCTTTTTAATCATCACCTTTATCTTCTCGTCTCTCGGCTTGCCTTTAAGCGACGCTATAGACTCCATACGCTTATATAAGAAATGTACCTTTCGTTGGCTTGCTAGCGTGTCTAATCCCAGCGTATTAGTGCAGGCGGGGCAATCACAATGGTAATTAATTCTATCAGCGGCTAGTTCAATTTCGTTGATATAGTCAAAAAGCTCGGGAACGTAAGTCCATAATTTGTGATTCCTACCACGAATATCTTGGCTTTTGGTTTGAAGCTGTTTCATTGAAAAAGTCTCGCCTGCCGCTGGTGAACTAACAAACGCGTTCGAACCGATTATATTTAATATCTCACCAAATCCACCAAGCTTATTAACAATAACTTTCTTCTCTCGCGATAGTTGATATACAAGATGAGCTAATCCTAACAAAATATCTGTACTCGCTTGCCTGTCGTCCAAATCATTAACCAGAATAAAATAACCGTCGATTTTGTCATAAATTGAATCATCTTTATAACAATCCACCACAAAATTAACGAGTTTTGTATCGGCCAAGATATGGCTACCAATGCAAATAGGTGCAAATAATGGTTTCTTCTCTGTCCTTCCCTGTAGATGTGTAATCGTTTCACCTAGTAAGGTCAAGTTGGTTGAAAAAACGGTGCTATTAATATCGTCGGAGCATAAATATGGCGCAATTACCATGGAGCTATTATGTTCGTACTGGAAATTAACTGTTGGAATCACAAAAGAATTAAGCCTGTATGTGGGGTCTGAATAGAGTTGCTGTACCTTATCTACCGATGAATAAGGAAGAAGCTGAAAACTGGGCTTTAGGCGACTTTCTTCAAACTGAACGAAGTACGTAACGGGGTCGATAATAATACTTCCAACCTTTTCGCGGGCTTCTTCAACTAAAGGTAACTTTGACGCAACGATGTGTGCGTCAATAAGTGCGGCGTCAAATTCCAAGCCAGATTTAACGACAGATTTGTCGATAATTTTTGGAACAAAAGTCGGTTCTTCAAATAATGTATTCATATACGTATAAAATAAAACCCCTATACCAGGGGCAGTCTAGCTTATTATACCTTTTTTAGACAATTCTAGAATGGAAGAAGTTTACCCGCATTAATCCCAAGCGCGCGGGCTAAGCGTTCCAGGTTAATCAGAGAAGGATTTCTTAATCCTCGCTCTATCTGACCTATGTAGGTGAAGTGCATACCAGCTTTGTCCGCTAGTTCTTCCTGCGTCCACCCTTTCGCTTCTCTTAGTTGTCTAAGATGTTTTCCAAACTGGATACGTATATCTGACATGCTCTAATCATGTAGAAATAGAGACTATGTATCCAGAGACGATGAGTCTTATTTGTGATATAATGATGACGATAAGTCCTAAAGTAAAACTATGAATAACATTCTACTTAAAACAAGATGTACCAAAGGTTCTCTAGTTGTCTATGATGACAAAGTGGCTATAGAAATGAGTATGCTAGGAACCCACAAAGTAAATTCAATGCCTTACAGCCGCATTACAGGGGTCGAGGTAAATACTAAAATGGCAAAAATACCCCTACTTTCAAAGGGCGCGGCTACAGTGAAAATATACGGGCAAGGCAATCAAATACTCGAAGCCAATTTCGTAACTGTAGACGACGCGATGAAAGCAGAAGAATTGATTAACGCTAGGTTAAAATAATAAGCTTCTTGGCAAGTTATTAATCCGAAACAACCCCATTTCTCCAAGTCTCTATTTAACCCATAAACCGTTATAATTAACGGTATATACGAATAAGAATATGAAGACAGTTAGACGTATTTTTAATGACGATTTCTATAAGATTACGGCCGTCTTGCTTTCTAAGAAGTTTTCAACGCTTGAAACAACTTTAAAAAGCAAATTTGACAAAGCTGGACTTATAATTCCTGAAAAAGGCTTTACAAATGAAAGCCAGTACAGAGAATGGCTAAAAATGGCTATGAATTTACCTAAAAAGCCTGGGAAGTTTATCGAAGATATTCTTTTAACTTTCAACCTAGACGTAAATAACGAGTTCTTTCGTAATTGCGTTACTAGCCGACTTTTCTTTAATAAAATGCCCTGGCAAGAATCAGTATACCCACAAACAAACATTACTCTGACGACAAGAAATAGTGGAAAAGACAGAGGGTTGTGGGTAGAAATTAAACCTTGGACTAAAAAACAGGATTACATAGAGCTTTGGGAAACAATCAAAATGCTTCAAAAATCATTAATCGGTTACCGTAGTAAAGAAAAATTCCAAAAAACGTTTGCAAGGGATTTTGATGTCTATCAACTTTACTTTGAAACAAAACAAAGCATTGAATCAGAGTTAGTAAGTTTTGATAAAGTGATGAATAAAATAGCAGATAACCCCAAATATCATTTGCTTGCCAAGAAATTTAAGGATGGGAACATCGACGAACAAGTTAGACAGATTAACAGTAGATTTGATGAGCTTCTTAAAGACGTAAATATCTTCTAACGTTTAAGCGTACTGCTAAAAGTTTTTTTCAAATGTCTTCATATTTGCCACAATGTGGTTAATATGGATAAGCATACAAATATATGCGCCACATGGCGCACAGATAGTTTATACCTCTCGGCCTTTCTTCTTGTTAAAGGTCTTTCATTATCTACCATTGAAAGACTTTCAAATAAAAAATCCCTATTTGTTTTCGTAGATTCCCCTAACCGCGAAACGTGGCTCGACCAGTACAACTTCTCGCCAGAAAATTCTTCGGATTGTGTTATCGACGCTAGGAAATTTGTATCAGCTATTAAGTCGCTGAAAGAAAAGTTATATCAAAACGATTTTTAACTATGATTAGCCGAGAATTGATACTAGAACTACAAAAGATATTAAAGGAAGAATTTGAACTCG
The DNA here is from genome assembly GCA_020632255.1 of Pseudomonadales bacterium. Taxonomy (GTDB): domain Bacteria; phylum Patescibacteriota; class Microgenomatia; order UBA1400; family PJMF01; genus CG1-02-43-31. The sequence continues at coordinate 8,012 of JACKFX010000001.1, read as the reverse complement.
ACCTACCATATCCAAAGGTCGTACAAATTGGTAATTTCCTTTTATCTTATTTCGAAGCCTTACTATCTATCGAGGCAAATACGAATATAAATAAATATGGCAAAAGCTAGAATGTTACATAAGACCATTTCTGTTTCAGAACAGGTTAGCAACCTAACTATAGAAGCCCAATTACTTTTTACATGGTTAATTCCCCATGCTGACGACGAAGGAAGACTTAAAGGCAACCCTAAACACATTGGTGTTATGGTTGTACCTTGCCATCACTGGTCGCCAGACCATATACAAGGTTTATTAGAAGAAATTGGCGGGCAAGGGCTTATATATTTCTGGGAACAGGACGGCCAACGGTATATTGAATTCCCTAATTGGAAAACATTTCAATATATCGCAAAAGACAGGTTCCATAAATCAGAATTGCCTTCATATAAAGAATGTGTAGACAGTCCGTCGACAACACGTATACAAAACGTAGTCAAACTGACACCACAAGCGAATGTAGTCGAAAGTAATAAAGAAGAAGTTAAAAAAAGCGAAGCGAACAGTTTCGCGGATAAATCTCTTAAATCTATTAGGGTAATTTTAAAAGAAAAAACAATGTCAGATTTGATAGAAACTAATATCACCAATCGACATGAAGCGGCCGCGTTTCAAGCATGGAAATCTCTAGAACCAGAGAACAAAGAAGCACTACAAACTACATACCTTAACGCAGTTCGCAAAGGTGTAAGGGCAGAAACCATTTTTCAATGGATAAGTGAAATCCGACAAGACCGTACAATTAAAAATCCAGGTAAGATATTTAACAAAAAGGTTGAAGATTATTGTAAACTAAAAGAAGACGATAAGTCTTAAATGAATATGAAAAGCGTAACAATAGAGCGAGTATCGAGCAAAGAACAAGATGAAACGGGCTATTCTTTACCAGCACAACAAAAGCTGTTGGCAAGCTATGCCGCTGGAAAAGGCTTCTCTATTGCCAAACCATTCACTATTACAGAATCGGCTAGTGGAAAAAAGCAAAGGGAAATCTTTAACGACGCTTTTGACTATGTAAAGAAAAATAATATAAAAATAATAATTGTCGAAAAAGCAGATAGATTTACTAGAAACTTTAAAGACTCGGTTGATTTATGGACGTGGTTAGATGAAGACGAGGAACGACAACTTCATTCTGTAAAAGACTCATTAGTCCTACACAAAAATTCGCGTTCCCAGGAAAAGTTAAATTGGGATATTAGAATCGTCTTTGCTAAAAATTACGTCGATAACTTATCAGAGGAAGTTAGAAAGGGACAGAAAGAAAAGCTAGCCCAGGGATGGCTACCAACTAGACCACCAATCGGTTATATAACTGTTGGCGATAAGGGTCACAAAACCCACGTTATAGATGAAAAAATCGCGCCATTAGTCAAAAGAATGTTTAAGCTCTATGCCACAGGCGAATACTCGCTTGTGAAACTAACTAAAATAATGGAAGACGAAGGCTTACGCAACGCTAATAATAATAAAATAGTTAAAAGCAGAATACACCAATATCTAACAGACCCTTTTTACATCAAGCAAAATCGGTGGAACGACAAACTTTACCCTGGGAAACAAGAGCAATTCATAGACGATGATTTATTTGAAAAAGTACAAACTGTATTAAAAAGTAAAACAACACCAAAATATCGAACCCATTTCCACCTTTTTAAATCACTTATGAAGTGTAAAGAATGTGGCGGTTCAATTACCTGGGAAATCCACAAAGGGATTGTCTACGGCCACTGTAATCACTATAGAAATTGTTCCCAAAAAACGTGGTCTGTAGAAAACGAGGTCGAACAACAAATTATCGCCAACTTGGAAAACCTAGAGGTAAAAAGTCCTCGTTTAGCGGAATGGATTAAAAAAGCCTTAAAAGAAAGCCATCAAGACGAAATAGAATACCATTCTTCTTCTGTGGGGGAACTTAGTAAAAGGCATGCCATCTACAAAAATCGTCTCGATGGCATTTACGAAGATAAACTAGATGGGAAAATTACAGAATCAGATTACGACAGAAGATTTGCAGAATATAGTAAAGAACTTAAACAGCTCGATAAAAAACTCGGCAGTTTAGGTGAATCAACAGTTCGGTACTTCGAGGTAAGTAACACCTTCTACGACGTCTCACAGCGCGCACGAGCCATATATAAGAAGGCCAAGACGTTAGAAAGTAAACGAAGTCTAATTAAACTAATCTTTCAAAACTTAACCCTAGATGAAGGCAAGCTCGGCTTTGAATATACAGAGGAATATCGACTCTTATACGAGGCTGTAAAGAAGACTAACAGTTCGAAAATGCTAAAAACGATAGTTAAGACGTTAGAAAATTTCGAACTATCGAAAAAGACTGATATTACGGTACAAAACGATGCTTTTTTGCAAGCTCGTCCTATTCTGCTCCCCCGATAGGACTCGACATTTCCATACATTTTAGTACTATGAATAGTATGAGAGAAGGAGAGGTGTTATATATTACTAATAATCATCCTTTTATGGCTGAAGTGCTAAGAATGGTTGATAGAGCTGAAGCGATTACATCAGAAAGTCCTTTTTATCAAACATACCTATTAGCTAGGCAAAGAGGATTTGTTAAGAGAGTTGGCGTTGATGGGGAGGCAATAATTGTTTCAGATAGAGGTAAAGAATTTCTGGAGAAAAAATAAATAACACTCCACCCACTCCTTCATTCGAATATCTAGCTGAGTACCTACCTGTTAGGGGAACGCTCGGCATGCGCAATAACTCGCAGACCCAGTGGTAAAACAACAACCAACGAAACCACACCGAGCAACGTAAGAAGAGGCAGAACACTCTGATAGTATTCCATCACCGGTCCTCCAATGGCCATGATCGCGATATACAGAATACCCACCATCATACTCAATGCAGAAATTGCCGTAGCCCGATTTTTAGAGGTAAAAACTTTGTTGGTATACTTGCCCAACAACACCCATCGAGCAGAACCCAACCACATCATTGCCAGCACGAATGGCACAATGAGGTATTTATTGAAAAATGTTCCTGGAAGGAAAACTAGTGGCGTTGCCACAGCAAAAAGCCACATAGTTTTTTTGAATGTGAGTATTTTTGTTCGCGAAAGTAATCCATACAAAAGTAAACTATTGAAGACTCAAACCACAGCAAAATACACACCCATCTGCGATTCGGAGTACATCATCTCCACAAAAACAATTTTACTAAACACCACACTAGCGCTAAAGGTAATGGCCCCTACAACGGCGTAAAAAAATGACAATGTTGTACTGTAGCTTGTCCTGAAAACTTCCTTGAAGCCCTGCTTTGTTTGCTTGATGTAATTGGAAAGCGTAAAAACTTCGCTATCTACATCCGGCTCCGTTACCAGCAGCGTGACGGCCGCAGCCACTAGTACAAAGATACCAGTGAATAGCGCCGGATAAAAATAGTTTATGGACCACAACATACCACCTAAAAGCGTGGCTGCGGCCATCCCAGACTGAAACACCACATTCTGCTTACTCGACACCTCATCAAAACTGTCCTCTTTACCTACTTGTTTGAGGGTGTCATACAACAATGCTTCTTTGGCGCCAGAAGTTAGAGCAGATCCCAACCCAATAAGCAACGCAGCAGCAACAAATCCTTCAAAAGAGTGAGCTAATCCAAAGACCACCATCGAAACAGCAGTGATCAAGTTCCCCAAAAAAACTGTCAACCGTTTACCAAGCAAATCTGCAAACGCACCTGTTGGCAACTCCAGTACCAGTTGGCTTCCAAAAATTATAATTTCGATAATGGTCAATTGCGATAACGAAATGTAGGTCAACTCCATCGAAACCCAGACAGGAATCATGAAATAGAGTGCAGAAAAAAACTCTATCACGTAGAGCCAACGCATATTATTCCGGTAGAACTGCGTTCCAGCCTTTGTCATCTGTATTTCTCAAAAAAGTAGAAAATAAACAAGAAGCATAGTATACCAGATTCCAACCACCATACTCTACAAAATCAGCATTCCATGCTAGTATGTGTTTCGTTATGGTTCCACCAACGCTTTTAGACAGACTCAACCCAGACCAAAAGAAAGCTGTCCTTCATGAAGGAGGACCGGCTATGGTTTTGGCGGGTGCCGGTTCAGGCAAAACGACAGTCCTGACAACTCGTGTTGCCTGGCTCATAGCCGAAAAAAACGTTCAGCCGCACAACATCTTAGTGGTGACCTTCACCAACAAAGCCGCCGGAGAAATTAAGGAACGTATTCAAACTATTACCGGTAGTCGCTTGCCCTATTCGGGAACTTTCCACAGTCTCTGCGCCAAAATTCTGCGGATTGATGGCCAATATATTGGCCTTGATCAAAACTTTGTAATTTATGATAGTAATGACCAAGACCAACTGATCAAAAACATTTACAAAGCTCATGGTTTTGACAAAGCCGAGTTCAATCCAAAAGCCGCGCTGGCCGCTATTTCAAATGCCAAGAACGAAATTGTTTCACCAAAAGAGTATAAAAAATTCGCCAATGGTGCCTTTCAAACTTTCGTGGGTAAACTCTACACCCTCTACGAAGCAGAACTGATCAAAGCCCAAGCAGTTGATTTTGATGACCTACTGCTTAAAACCCTCAAACTCCTACAAAACAATCAAACCATTCGCAATAAATACCAATCACTGTTTGAGCATGTGCTCATTGATGAATACCAGGACACTAATACCGTTCAGTACCAACTGTCAAAAATCTTTGCCCATCCGCAAAACAATATCTACGTAGTGGGAGACTTTAGCCAGAGCATTTATGCCTGGCGCGGAGCCAGCTACAAAAACATGATGCAGCTCAAAAAAGATTTTCCAGAAATCACTGAGTATCGCCTCGAACAAAACTATCGTTCAAAACAAAACATTTTGGACGCAGCCACTGATGTCATCTCACAAAATACCTCACACCCAATCCTCGAACTGTGGACAAAAAAAGATGCCGGTGAGCTCATCACTAGCTTCGAGGCAGAGAGCAGTCGCGACGAAGCCAAACAAGTAGTTTCGTACATCCGCGACCACGTATTCAAAAAAGCTCTGACTTATAACGACATCGCAATTTTGTATCGCACTAATGCTCAGTCTCGTGAGTTCGAAGAAGCTCTGATCAGTGCTGGGATTCCGTATCGGCTGATTGGCGGCACAAAATTCTACGAACGCACTGAAGTCAAAGACATGATTGCCTACCTCCGCTACGTCCTCAATCAACAAGATTCTGTTAGCTTGACCCGTATTACCAAACTCGGCAAGCGCCGCCTTGCCAACCTTACGGACTGGATGGGCAAGCAAGACCCTGCCGTCTTGATCGAAACTGCTCCAATCGACATTCTGAAAGACATTTTAGAAGTCACCGACTACGAAGCCAAGTATGCTAAAGAAACCGAAGAACACCTCCAACGCCTTGGCAACATCCAAGAGTTACTCAACGTGGCCAGTCAGTTCGACACGCCGCACCAATTTTTAGAAAATGTGGCCCTGATTCAAAATGACTACCTCATGGATGCCCTGCCAGAAGAAGACAACTCGGTTAACTTAATGAGCCTCCATGCCGCCAAGGGACTCGAGTTTGCCATGGTCTGCATGGTCGGTATGGAAGATGGCTTGCTGCCACACTCTCGCTCACTCTTTGATGCCGCCCAGATGGAAGAAGAGCGCCGCCTCTGCTATGTTGGCATTACCCGCGCTAAAACAAAACTCTACCTGACCCACGCTCGCTCGCGCTTTCAGTACGGCACCACAACCAGTGCCATCCGCAGTCGATTTATCACTGACATTTCTGATCACTTGATCGAACACATTGGCCGCGGCTCTACAAGCTACGGTAATAAAGGAGGAGGGCGCACCAACTACTTCCATAGTTCGGATGACTACAGTAACGGCTATAAAAAGAAAAAAGCACAGAAAAAAAATGGCTTCACCGAACCGAGAAGAATCATCCCCGTTGACGACAGCATGGTCGACGACGTCCTCAATGGCAATGTTGATATCGACGACCTTATCGATTTTTAAGATTTCCAAACTAGCCAGACACTACTAATCTTTATATAATGGATAGTGGATCAAAATACCACTATCCAACCCCTATGATTATCAGAGAAATCCGCCCAGAAGAAAAAGAAGCCTACAACGCAGTTGTTAACCATCCACTCCAAACCTGGGAGTGGGGAGAGTTTCGCAAAGAAACTGGTGTCTCGGTTGCCCGGCTAGGAGTCTTTGAAAATGGGGTAATTCAAAAAGGTATCCAAGTAACCTTTCATCCTATTCCACTCTTTGGCCAAAATGCTGGCTACTTCCCAAAGGGAGATATGCCAGACAGCAACCAAATTTCAGCTTTAAAGCAGTTAGGCAGCTCATACAATGCGCTCTTCATCAAGATGGAACCAAACATCGCCCAAAAAGTGGGCACACCATCGGCTCATGCACATATTCACAATTTTTTAACTGAAAACGGCGCCCAACCCGGCCGCCCCATGTTCACCAAATATTCATTTATCCTCGATATCACTCCAGACGAAGAGAAGCTTTTTGCTAACCTGAAGAGCAAAACTCGCTACAACGTTAACCTCGCAGCCAAAAAAGGCGTCCAAATATTTGAAAACACCACCGATGAGGGTATACAGCAATATCTCGAGATTTTAAAAGAAACGACTAACCGCCAAGGATTCTACGCCCACAACGAAAAATATTTTACGAACATGTACGAAAACCTCAAAGATACCGGCATGATGCGTATTTTCAATGCCGTCTATCAGGGGAAAATCTTAGTTTCTTGGATCATGTTTATTCATAACGGCGTCTTGTACTATCCGTATGGCGCCAGCCGCAGTGAAAATCGAGATGTCATGGCCAGCAACCTAATGATGTGGGAGATGATTAAGTTTGGAAAATCACAGGGCTGCACCAGGTTTGATATGTGGGGCAGTCTTGGACCAGAACCAGATAAAAAAAGTTCTTGGTATGGGTTCCATCGTTTCAAAAAAGGCTACGGTGGGGATTTAGTCGAGTTCCTCGGCACCTATGACCTCGTGATTAACCAAAGTATGTATGGTCTTTTCCGTCTGGCAGAAAACCTTCGTTGGAAATGGCTTAGACTTAAAGCCAAATTACATATATAATACACAAGAAAAAGACCGGCCTGCTGGTTTTTTTTTAGAAAAAATCTGAAAAACAAAAATAAGGAGGACAGCATGTCATCAACACGTTTTAAGCGCATTCTTCTCAAAGTTGGAGGAGAATCAATGATGGGCGACCGTCCCTACGGTATCGATCCCCAAGCAGCCCTCGCGGTTGCCGAAAAAATTAAAGAAATCTACACCAAACATGTAGAAATCGCTGTCGTTATTGGTGGCGGAAACATTTTCCGTGGTATCGCAGGATCTAAGAACGGTATCGACCGTGCCACTGCTGACTACATGGGAATGATGGCCACTGTTATGAACGGCCTTGCCCTTCAAGACGCACTCGAAAAAGTTGGTGTTCCAACCCGCTTACAATCTGCACTCCAAATGCCAGCTGTGGCTGAAAACTTCATTCGCCGCAAAGCTATCCGCCACATGGAAAAGGGGAGAGTAGTTATCCTCGGAGCTGGTACCGGTGTCCCGTACGTGACCACCGATACTGGAGCTTCACTGCATGCACTCGAACTTAAGTGTGACGTTTTGATGAAGGCTACCAAAGTTGACGGTATTTATGACAAAGACCCTGTCGAACACAAAGACGCCAAGCGCTATCGTACCATCAGCTTTAAAGACGCTATCGAAATGGATGATGTCCAAGTTATGGACACTGCTGCCTTAGCAATGTCTAAAGATAACGACATGCCTGTCATGGTCTTCGAACTCTTTAATGGTGATAACTTAGTCGACGCAATAGACGGAAAAGACATCGGCACCTACGTTGCCAATAATGTCGATACCGAACTTGCTTAAGTAATCAAAATAGATCAAAATGGATCATACATGATAAGAAAT